>CAZSLS010000029.1:0-46288 GCA_964607575.1 uncultured Planctomycetaceae bacterium
ACGTCGTGGCGAGGTCATAATCGCCTGAGATGATACTGTTCAGCGTACCGTCGTTCTGCGAGCCAGGGATATGAATGTCATCTACCTGAGTCCAGCCCCATCCGCCCTGGTTCCAGTCGATGAAGTCGAGCTGGTATTCGGCGCCCTGGTCGAGCGTATCCAACTGGGCCGCGGAGATCGAGAACGCCTGCTTGTTGCCGCCACTGCCTGTCCTGTGCTGCTCAAAGAAGTAGTCGCCAGTCGCCACGTTGCGCAGCGCAACGCCGGCGTAACCGCTGTTGTTCTCGGTCATCGGATGATCGGCGAGGAGGGTCGTAAGGTCGTACCCTCCCGGAAAAGCCTCGTCGGCCTGCCCGCCCATGAGGACGAACGTCAGGTCGCTGACGTCAGTGGGGTCCAGATAGAACGCCGGCGAACTGGCGATAAGCGTCACATGCTGGCCATCGTGGGAACGTGCAGTCCCGGCCATATTGGACGATTCTATGGCCCAAGGCGGACCCACATTGTTGGTGTCTCCGCTGGTAAGCCACATCGTGCCACTGGTAGCGGTCCAGCCTTGAAACGTACCGTCCTCAAAGTCGAAGTTGAGGTCGGCCCGGGCCATGGGTGTCATGGCGAAGACCATTGCGATTGTCAAAACGATTGTCAGGACGTTACGTGTGCGCATGATATTACTCCTGCACGAATTTGGTTGTGCGAGCGCACGTGCCGCGCGCCTCGCGATGAATACGACGTGACAAGTTGCTGTGCAACTTTTCAAACAATGCAATCACTCTCTTATCTCTCCGCGGATCGACGACGATACAAGGTGCAACTTGCGACCCAAATTTTCGTCGTCCTTCCGCTACAATAAACGTGTCAGTGGTCTCCAGGAATTTACCTGTGCTCCTGTGGAGCAAGTGCTTCCTCGCGGTAGATTCGCTCTTGGCCTACCTGATCTCAATGCATATACTACTACCAAACCGCTTCTGCGTCAAGGATAAAAGGGGACGGTTTTTCAGTTTTTTTTCCATTTTATTCACCCGTAAGCCCCAGAAAATGTTTCGCCCAACAAGAACTTCAGCGATCCAACCAGTCTTGACGATAACCTCTTAAAGGATAAAATCGGAAATTCCGGGGAATTCCGGGACCGACGAGGCAAGAGATGATTTATGCGGCATTTACAATGTGGTTGGTGCTTACGGTCTTCGCGGGTATCGGAGTGTACAGGATGTGGGCGTCGCTGGGCAAGCCCGCGCAGGTGAATTGCGCGCTCCTGCCGGGAACGCTCGTCTCACAAATGGCTTACATCTTCGGATGCCTGATAACCGGCGGAGAGATAAAAAACGCCAAAATGGTGCCCGCCAAAGGCGATTCCGGAGGCGGCGCGCCGCAGACTTCCGACACGCCGAGGCTGAAAGTAGTCGGTCCGTTGGTGTCATCGCTGCTGGCGCTGGTGGCGTGCGGGGCGGCGATACTGGCGGTTCACCAGGTACTCGGCAAGCCGGTGATCGACAGCTTCTCGAGCGGGTCGGGTGGGTCGGGCGGGTGGTTCTAGGCAACGCGGGGTCCCCCCGGGTCGGGGGGGGGGGGGGGGGGGGGGGGGGGGTGGTTCTACTCATCGACGCCGGGGGTCGAATTGCCCAAGACCCCGCCCAAGTCGTGGGACGAGGGATGGAAAATGGCGGCCTCCCAGGTGGGGCTCGTCAAGCACACCTGCGAGACGTGGTGGGACCTCGATTGGAAGAACTGGCGCATCGCTCTTTTCGTGTATCTGGGGATCTGTCTGGCGGTGCGATTGGGTCCGGTCAGCCGCCCTATCAGACCGACGCTGGGAGCGGTCTGCGCGATCGCCGGAGTCATCGCGATCGTCGGCGCGATCGACAAGGATTTCACCAACCTGATCGACGAGGTCTGGCCGCTGCTGACCTACGTATGGGCAACCCTACTGACCCTACTGACCGGAACCCTGGCGGTACTCGGCGTGGTAGCGATGTGGCGTATCCTGACGGGCAAAGACAAGGGCCTGCAAAAGAAGAAATCGCCGTCTCAATAACGGCATGGCAATTGGCAGCCGGCAACGACGATAGGCAACGACACGTCAGCAGGCCCCGAAGTATCCCAGGCTGGAGCGACGCTGGCGGCGTGCGCGATCGGCAGAGTCATCGCGATCATCGGCGAGATCGACAAGGATTTCTCCAACCTGATCGACGCACCGTGCAGTTTAGCGGCGGGGCATCGCCCCGCGTTCGTCGTTTCGACTCGCGTTCGCCGTTTCGACTCGCGTTTCGCGCCGCTGCGAACACCGAGCGCCACCGAACGGCGAGCGTCGAGCGATGCTCGCCCGCTAAACGGGGAGACGGAGCATGGAAATTTGCCCATCTCCATCAGTGCTTCGTCGTGACAAGCAATTGGTAACAACGACAACGTCGCCATCAAACCGTCGCCGGTTGTGCTGCTATGGGGAGGGGGCATAATGTTCGCCAGTTTCTCTTCCCGACACACATAGATATCCATCACGATTGACCTATCGCACGTAGTCAATTTTGCCGGATAATATTAAACCGCCCCGCTGCCACTGTCTCGCCGTCGCCTCTCGTCGCCGCCTCTCGCCGTTGCCAGTTGCCAGTCGTTAAACAAAAGCGCGGCAGGACCGGTCTTGGGTCAGGTCCTGCCGCTTGTACCCGGCAGGTGGAGGGAGACCTGCCGAGCAGTTTCAAATATATTATACTCACGCCATCATCCCGGCGCGTTTCATTTCTTTAACTCTTCTCCTTCGCCATGGCGCAACGACCGCCTGCGGGTGTGTAAACAATAACCGAGAACCCGGCCGCAACGAGTAGTCCACCCCGCCTCGCCCGGTCCGAAAATGTGCCGACCTCTTCATCAAAGTGAACTGAAAACATTTTGATCTAACTCAAAACGCTGAAGAATCGTTCCAAAAAACTGCCGTACCCGATACCGACAATCTGACGACAGTTTGTATAGTAACACACATGCCCGTTTTGACCAAGCGAAAAGTCGATTAAATGCCTCAGAATTTCAGATACGCTCCGGACGTCTCCGGCGGTAAGGTAAACAGCTTACAGAATGGTCGAATCGCGACCGATTACTGATTTGCTTGTCGCCACGGTTCGGCGATATTCGAATGATACCCAATAACCAACTACAAACCGAACCGTCCCCGAGGGGCCTGCCTGGTCAGTGCAACATTCATCACAGTTGTCGGCGCTCGGGATCAAGCGTCAGGCACGCCGTCATTATATATAGCGCCATATATAATGATGGCGCGTCAAGCGGCCGGCGGGGCCGACGGTTTGACCTCCATCGCCAATACGGTCTGATCGTCACGCTGCTCGGTCCCTGCCGAGAATTCGGCTACGCCCCGGAGAATCCGGTCGACAATTTCCGTCGCCGGGCATCGGCGGCAGGCGTCGATCAACTCGTAGAGACGGTCGATACCATACTGCTCTCCGTCAAGGTCCATCGCCTCGGACAGACCGTCAGTGGCGAATACCAGCTTGTCGCCCGGTCCGATGGGCTTGTGATGGGCTTCGGCCGGCAGTTCCGGCAGGACGCCGAGCAGGACCGCCCGGGCGTCATCGAGGGTCACCACCGCCCTGGCGGGGTCTGCGGGCACGATCCACGGCTCGGGCGAGTGTCCGCAGTTGATGTAATCCAACCCCCCCGCCGCCGAATCATAGATTGCGATGAACGATGCGGCGAAGCTGTCGTCGGGCGTCATGCGATACAGACCGCTGCTCAAGTCCGCGGCGAACCGCTCGATGTCCCCCCCGCCATCGTCGACCCATCTCTGGAACGCGGTCTATATCATCGTAGGGGTCAAATGGCTTTGGTCATCCGGAAATGCGGGATCGTCACCTGGGTAAATTCGTCTCCCTCGATCTCGTAGCCCAGCTTCCGGTAGAACCCGATCGCCGTGTCGCGGGCGTCCATTTCGATTCGCCGGATACTTCTTTTGCGGAGTATGTCTTCGACGCCATCGAGCAGGCATCTCCCGGCACCGAGGCCTCTGTGCGGTTCGTCGACGGCCATCTGGCGGACTTTGGCGGTATCGGCGTCCAACAGCTTGACCACCACGCAGGCCATCAGCGTCCCGTCTTCATCGACGAGACCGAAATGCAGTTGCTCCGATTCGCCTTCGAGATCCGCCTTCGACCAGGTCAAACCGAGAGGCGCGCGGAGCAGGCGATCCCGCATGGCGAGAACTTCGCGATAACCGTCGCTACCGAATTGGACTTCTCTGATAATCATCTGCCCGGATTGCACCATAGATTCGCTCCAATCGCGAGACTATAATTCTCCCGTGTGAAAACTCACGCGATGCGTCAATTCGCCCGGCGCGTTTTTTGCGTCCATGTAACGAAACTGTAAAGGAGAACAACATGTCCCGACATCATCGCCTGCTGTCCGCCTTTCTTATCGCAGTGGTTGCAGCAATCGCCTCCGAAGCCCGCGCCGCCGAGGGCGAGAGCTTCGTTGAGTCGACCGAAACCGCCCGCCTGGTCGCCACCGGCACGCTGAAGGAGTACAGCGTGGGCGGCTACATCATAAGTTCAACCGGCTCGAAGGCCCATATCTCGACCAAAATCAATTGGGAGACAGTCCACTTCGGCGTCAAGCCCCAACAAGCCGGGATCTATCGCCAAATACCGGTCAAACGCGGCACGAAGCCGAAGCTGCAATTCAGCAAAGGCGACAAGGTAATGATCTCGTGGCAGAGATCGTCTCAGGATTCGTTGACAATAGCGATCTGGTCCCAGGGGCTCGAGCAGAAGGTACTCAAGGCGCTTTTGCAGCGACGGGTGGCCCTGGTCAAGAAGCACGGATCCGCCAAAGCCAAATTGATCGAACAGGCGGTCGGCATCCTGGGCTCCGCGACCGCTCGGGCCCCGCAGGCGGCGGTCGACCAGTTGGTCGCAATGAAGAACCCGGCGCTGCCCGTGCTGCAGGGGTTGCAGAAAGAACTTACCGGCAAGGCGGACCGGGCACTGCTCGAAGAAGCAATTCTCTGCCTGAAGTGGAAGATAAACCCCGACAAACTGATCCGCCAATGGATCGACAAGAATGTAAAAGGCTTCGGCGGCAGGAAGTTTACGCTGCGCCAACGCCCGCAACGGATATCGGACGCCGCCGTCGGGACCGTGCTTGGCGAAAACTACGTGTTCTGTCAACTGCGTTTCAGGCAGTGGCCCGTGGCCAGGATGTCGCCGCCCCCGCTGGGCGCCAACAATATCTTTGCGATTCACAAGAAACTCAAGACCGTCACGCACATCTCAACGATCGCCGCTCTGGAGAAATTTTTCATCGCCAAGGCGGCGCCCGCGGGCGATCAGGCCGCACTGAAGACAACGGCCCGGGCGTGGTTGGGATTGTCGACCGTCCTGGTCACCGGCGGATACTACCAACTCGCCGTCGACGTCGCGGGCATCACCGTCACGAAGGGCAAGGGCTGGGAGGTCGTCGCCAGGTCAATAGTCCGGCGCGGCGGGCGTGGGCACATTCAAGCCAAACTCAGTTTCGACGCGAAACGCAAACTGCTGGCGATAGTGCAGAAAAAGAAGCTCGTCTCCGGTCCGCGGCCGATATGCCAGTCAACCAAACTCCTCGACAGCGACCCGATCGTGCGAGGGATGGCCCGCCAAAACCTCCGAACAATGGGGCTCATGGCCCGGGAGTACTTGATCGACCAGCGCAAAAAGGTATCGCCCGAACTCCAACAGGCCATCGACAATATATGGCAGCAGATTCTCCAGGACGAACGGGAACTCGAACAGTAGATCGCCCCACCGCTTCTTAAGCTCCAGTGCGGACGTCTGGATCAGATTGGCATCTCTATCGAGCGTGATGATACGGGGAAGCGACATGCACCCGTTCCATCGTCGTTTGGGCTTGGAACCGCTGACCCCACGCAAGCATCAATATTCTACCAAACATGTGTTGCCTGCCTTAGTACAAGTGTGTCCCGGGGAGTGGTGGCGGTTGTGGTGGTTGTGGTGGTAATTGTTGCGGTGGTTCGGGCCTGCTGGTTTCAGGTCGCCAGCGGGGGAATCTGGCCTTATTTCGGATCCCGAAGGTAACGTTACCGCACTTATCGCAACCGGCACGGCGAGTGTCAACCGGAAGGTAAATGCACTCTACCAACTGATTGCAGGTCACCTCACCACCATGCACTACAGGACAGGCAAAACGATACGTGGATCGCCCGACGAGGTCCTCGTATCGCTTTATGAGAATCCTCTGCATAATCGCGTCCCCGTCCACACCGACCGAATGCGGATAGTGGAGTACGAGTTCCAACTCGCCATCCGCATTTACATGAACGACATACTCCGCGGACGCATAGGGTTCCGCGGTAACCTGCTCCGACCAGATAACACTACCGCTATGGGCGTCCAGGGGTTCTCCCCATGCCAGCAACCCCGCTATGTCCAACGCCAGGCAATTGCCATCGAACCTCTGCAACTCGGGGAACCACCAGTGGTCCTGCATGGCCTGAATATTGGCGGTATTGATCCCCTCAAGCGCCTCGCTCAGAGGCGCCAGATAGAAAAAAGCCAACCCTTTGGCGTCCGAAACATAGTTGTCTCTGCAAAGGGTCGAGAACTTCTCTCCGGTCAGAGACGCCGGGAAGTACTCGCCCCTACGTTTCCTGAATCTCGAGCCGAAGTGATTGAATATCCTGCCCAGCCCCCGCTTTGTCGTCACGTAGCACGGACAGGCATCGCATTTCTGGAAGTGGATGTCGCCCAGGTTGTATCCTTCCTTCGGATTCAGGCTACCGCAGTGCAGGCACTCGAACCCTCTGAAGCGGCGCCCGCGTGAGAGACGCACGAAAGTCGCCAGCGAGCAGCGTGCCGGAGAGATCGCGGTGGCATACTCGAGGAAGGACAGAGCCAGCAGGACCATCCGATAGAAAAGATAGACAATCGCCGCGAGGGTTACGATATTCATCCCGCCGAACACAATCCCATCGTAGACCCCGTGAGCTATACTGGCGTACAGGAATGCGAATACCAGAAGTGACACGCCTTGATGCATTCGAAGCCAGGCGTATAACCCCAACCCCATGAATACGCTGAACAGGATGTGGACCGGCGTGCATATCAACATACGGGCAAAGAGCACACCATACCTCACCGACGAACCGTCAACCGCGTAGAAAACGTTCTCGATGAGAGAGAAACCAAGCGCCACACACGCCATGTAGATCATCCCGTCGGCTGGCTCGTTCAACTCCTTGCGGATGAAGAAATAGCACGACAAAAAAGCGACAAGCTTGCCAAATTCCTCAATCGGACCAATACCCAGGAGAGCGCCCGTCCAGTTCCCCCTGATCTCAAATCCCACGACCTGTACGCCGGAATACAACACGACCGAAATGACGATCGACCACATCCCTCCCCACACCGTAGCCAACATCATCTTCCCGACGGGTTCCTTCTCGTGAATATCGTAGGTCCTGATGTACTTGATGCACGCCAGGCCAAAGAAGAAGGAAATCAGTATGACGATTCCGTGTGCTATACCCATCGTTCAACCATTCTCTCAAGCCCCGCCGGGACCGCTGAGGAATTCCCGGTTCGGAGCTTCCTACTACCTTTCTGCCCGATCGATGACTGTAGTGTATTCGGGCTCTATGTTGTCGAAGAAGAGGCCCTGAAACTGGCCCGCCTTAAGTTCGGGTAATTCTACCGTAACCGTGTGTTTGACATCGGGCTTCAGGGTCGAAACATCCGCGCAGAAGCCCAAGAACGTATTCTTGGGGTTGCTGCGATATACGCTGCTGTAAGCCTTCTTGACATCGATCGCCTTACCGTCGATTTTCATCGAGACTTCCATCTCATCCTTTGGGTCCGCGATATTCACGAACATGAGCAGGCGATGCGGCGCGGTCCATGTGGCCTCGAGTTCCGCCTGGTTGTACGGAATGGGCCAGGCCTTACCGCGGGCCTGCAGTTGGGCGAATATCCGCTTGGGCACGGAAAACGAACCTTTGAACGTGCGTGCCTTGAAGTTCGCGTCGTATGCGCCGATCTGCTGACACTTAGCGAACTTTTGCCCGGCGAATGCGATCGACGCGGTGACGGTATTTCCCTTCCGGGCGAACGCGACGGTCTTACCGTTAACCGTAAGCGACGAGATTTTTGCCTTGCCCGGAAGGATGACCGAAATGTCGGACTTCGTGCCCGGCCGGCCAGCGACTTTCGTGAGTTTCAGCTTTCCGCCTTCGAGCGCAACCTCGCCGGCGCAACTCGAAAGCAGCGGTTTTTCGATTTTCTCGCCAAGCGGTTCAAGCGACAGCACGATCGCCGAGGCGCCGGTCATCGCCAGTTTAACCTTCTGACCGGACCGCCAACTGCCCACGAGCCGTCCCTTGCCCAGATCGGGATAAAGCTGACGCAGCACGAATCGCTTGTCGGCGGACCCCTTCAGGCCGATCGATTCGTCCAGCGTGAATTCGGCGTCGAGCTGGCGATAGTTCGGGTTGAACAGGAATACAAACCCCCGCCCGTCCTTGATCGCCGCCGTCCCGTCACACCGCCCGACCATAGGCTGTCCAATGATGGGGCGGAGCTTGCGCAGGGTGGCGAGATTCGTATCCGTCCAGTCCAGCCAATCTCGCAGCCAGCGTTTATCGGACTCCGCGAACGATTTGTACTCCGTCTCGTCGCGGGCGGGCAGGTAATTGATCACGTGGTTGATCGGGGCGGTCGCAATCGACGAGATCACCGAGTATTTCCAACCGAGATAGTCCATGTCCCTGGCGCGATAGCGATCCCGCCGCATCGTGCCCTTAGCGTCACTCCGCATCGTCTGGTGCATCATATATCCGGGCATGACCTCGACTGGGGCGAAGCACTTCATGCGATACCACCAGCCCATGTAGCGCTGTCGGTCGGCAGAACCGCGTGACCAGTGCAGATCGGGAAACGAGCGGAAGCTCTGGGGCTGTTCGTCCGATGCCAGCGGATGCGGGTACGAGCCGCCCAACCATGTCCACGGGCCGAACCACTGGTACTGCTGGCGACCGTCGACGAGAGCGTCGGGGCATTTTTCCCGCAGCTTCAGGAGTATGCGACGGCAACCGTACCACTGGGCGTATTTGCTCGTGCCGACTTCCTTCTGCTCGTAGGCGATCCACCAGTGATCGAAGGCGAATCCGCCCACGCCGGTCTGCTTCTTGAACGCGGCGAGCTGATCGACAAACCAATCCTGAAACGACCGAATCCCCGTATTGGCCCCGCGATATCCGCCCGGTTTGGGCGAGCCCTTGAGCTTCCCTACCCATGCGGTCCATTCCGGGTTCTGCATGAAGGGAAGCGTCGGATAAACGTAAGGCACGAGCTTGATATTGTGCTTCTTGGCGAAGGCCAGTCGCTCCCGGACGACCTTCGGCAGCGGGTCTTTGCCCGCAATCCACTCGCCCTTGCGGATCTTCTGGCCCATGCCCAGCCACAGCAAGCTCTCCCATCTCCAGGCGTCGCGAGATTCCTTGAGCGGGGCGAGGTTCTCGTCGTGCGGGCTGTAGAGAATATGATCGCAACCGACCTCGGCTGCCCGCTTGATAATCCGCTGATACTCTTCCCATATACCCTTCTGTGACAGGTCCATCTGGTAGACGTTTTCGCACCAGTCAACGTGTATTCGGACTGTTTTTTTCGGGCGATACGTCATAAACGCACGCACGCAGTCGGACATCGCCAATGTCCCATTTATGTCCACAAGGGGCTTGTCGGTCTCGTAGGCTTCCGGGCTCGCCAGATAGCGCCATTCCGGCAGCATCTCGCCTGGATACACCGTTCCGCTCAGGCGATAGGTTCCCAGGCAGACGCGATCGGACTCGAACGACCCGTAGTCCCTCGACCATTCCATGTCCGGTTCGTAGGCGAGCGAGATCGCACCTTCCTTCAGTTTGAACTTGAGGAAGGGGTTCTGGATCACCGCAAACATCCCAAACGTCGCCTTGGCGTCCTTACCGAATCGCAGAAAAGCCCCATAACTGCCGCCGCGATTGCGGTAATCGCTGAGTACGGGGGTATTGAGTTTGGCGTCGAAAACGGTTGCGCTCTTAATGCGATATTTACCCGGCGAACTCACACGTAGATGCTTGCTGACGAAACGCCAGTCGCCGCGAAGTTCGTAAACCGCATCGATCAGCATCTTGCCTGACTTGTAGCGATAGGTCACGCTCTGCGGGGCTTTGCGGATAGACTGCAGCTTAATCGTTTTGCTGTCGACGGTTGTGTCATCGATCTTCAGGACGAACCGGTCGCCCTTGAAAGCGATCGTCCGCCCGAGGGCCTTGTCATGGATTTGGGTTAAGCCCTGCTGGTCGAAGACAACTCTTAGTTGCTTGTTCTCCAACTCGCGGGGTCCAGAGATTTCGACGGCTTGAGCCGAGCAGCCCGCCGAGAGAAGAGAAAAAGCCACCACCATCGCCGCAATCGTATGTTTCATGCTGAGTACTCCAATTCCATTGTGTGCAGTTCATTACGTTAAGTTTGTTTTCATCGGCGCCGGTTGGGGTCTCTCGGGGCAATTCCGAAGATGAAACGGAATACCCGCTCAAAGTCGGACTTAATCACGTACAGAGCGGGCGTGATGATCAGGATTACCGGCGTAGAGAACAGTATCCCGAATCCAAGCGACAGGGCCATGGGGATCAGGAATTTCGCGGAGATAGACGTCTCGAAGATCATCGGAGCCAGACCAAAGAACGTTGTCAGCGCCGCCAGCACGATCGGGCGGAACCGCCGACCGCCGGCCCGCACCGCCGCCCTTCCAACGTCGTCGCCGTTTTCAAGGTATCGGTTGGCGGTGACGACCAGAACGAGCCCGCCGTTGACCACAACTCCGCACAGCGCAATGATCCCGAAGACGCTTATGATGCTCAAGTCGTAGCCCATGATAATGTGCCCCAGCAGCGCGCCGGTGATTCCCAGCGGGATGCTGATCATCACCAACACGGGCATCACGTAGCTCCTGAACAACGCCGCCAGGAGAATGTATATTCCGACCATAGCGTAGCACAAACCGTACAACAACGCGCTCATGGACTCGCGTCGGGAGCGTTCGTGCCCCACGAACGACCACTTCAGGCCCGGATAGTTGCTCGCGAGCGTCGGCATGTAGTCGACCTTCAGGTCGTCGAGCACCTTGTTCTCGTTGACCACGCCCGGAGTCACGCTGCCCGAAACGTTCAGTACGCGTTTTCCGTTAACGCGTCGGATTTCGGTGTATGCTCGTTTATCGCCCCTTTCGGCGGCCTGACCCAGCGGAATTTCGCCACCGTCGGGCGTGCGAATGAGCAGTTCTTCGAGGTTATACAGCGAGCGTCGCTCGGACTCGGGGAGCCTGACCATTACGCGTACTTCGCTTCGTCCGCGTTGTTGGCGGAGCGCTTCGGCGCCGTAAAACGCATGGCGGATCTGCCGCCCCATCTCTCGCTGATCCAGCCCCACAGACCGCCCTTGGGCCTTCAGTTCGAAATCAAACTGGCGTTTGCCCTGTGCGTAACCGTCGTCCACGTCGATCACACCGACATAATCGCTCAGCTTGTCGGCCAGATCAGATGCCGCGGTCTCCAGCGTCTTGGGGTCCGAATGAGTCAGTTCGACCTTGATCGCCGACGAACCCCCCGGGCCTATGAGATAATCGAAGAACAGGTTCTCCAATCCGGGGATATCGCCCACTTCCTCCCGCCAGATCGTGCTGAATTCCTCGGCGGAGGTCTTGCGCTTGTCTGAATCGACGAGGTAAAAGTTGATTTCGGCGGTATTCGCCCCCCTGCGTCCGACTGATTTCATCCTCGCCTTGAGCATGGACTCACCATCGGCCCGGGCGACGGCGCGGATTCCGGCGCGTTCGATTCTATCAGCCACCTCGCGCACGTCCTCGATGGGCGCCCCATACGGGAGAGTGATCTCGGCGTCCAGACGGGTGGCCTGTATTTTCGGGCGGAAGGAGAATTCGATTCGCCCGGTGTCCCAGTACGACCACATCACCGTAAGCGTAGCCAGAGCCGCCGCCACGGTGACATAGCGATGCCTGACCGCCTGCCTGAGCACCGGTTCAAACGCATTATGGATGAACCATTCCAGTCCGGCGGCGATGCGTCGCTGAAAACGCTCGAACAGCCCCAGCAAACCGCGGTCGGGACCGGTCGGACCCCACGCCAGATGTGCGGGCAGGATGATCAGGCATTCGACCAGCGATATCACGAACACCGCGATCACCACCGTTGGCAGGATAAAGAAGAAACGCCCGGTGGAGCCCGGAATGAACAGAAGCGGAAGGAACGCCAGGACGTTGGTGAGTACTGCGATGGTGACCGGGGCGGCCATATCCCGCACGCCCGTAATAGAGGCTTTAAGGAACCCCACGCCCTTCTGCCGCTCGTGGTAGATGTTCTCGCCGATCACCATCGCATCGTCGACCACGATGCCCAGAGTGATGATGAAAGCGAACATTGAAATGATGTTGATGCTCCCCCCGACGAGCGGAAACAGCACAAACGAGCCCATAATGGAGATCGGTATTCCCATCGCCACCCAGAACGCCATCCTCGCATCGAGAAACAGACCCAACAGCACCAGCACGAGTATAAGGCCCAGTCCCCCGTTCTTCAGGAGCAGATCTCTACGGTCTCTGTAGACGTCCGACCAGTCGCGGAATGTTTCAAACTTGACGCCCGCGGGCAAATTGGCCGACACCTCTTCGACGTATTTCCTGACCGCCTTGGATATGGCTATCGGAGTCTCGGCGCCCGTCCGATAGACTGTTATTGTGACCGCGCGCTGACCGTTGAAATAAGCCTCGCGATGGCTGTCGGCGAAGCCGTCGCGAATATCGGCAATATCAGCGAGTTTGACTTCCGTACCGTCGCGCCGGCTGATCGCGGCGATGTCGCGGAATTCGCTGGCGAAGTTGCGTCTTCCGACCGTCCGGAGCAATATCTCGCCGCCGCGGGCCTTGATCCCACCGGCAGGCAGGTCCAGCGCGCTTTTGCGGATTTCGCCGGCTATGTCGCCGAGCGTAATGGCGTATTTGCGGAGTTCGGCTTCGGGCACCTCGATGGTAATCTCCGGTCGCCGCACGCCTCCGAGGTCCACGTCGGTAATCGAGGGCAGGTCCAGCAACTCGTTGCGCATATTCTGCGCCCGGTAATACAGGTCCCGTTCGTCGGCAGAACCGTAAAGCGCCAGTTGCATCACCGCCCGCCGCCGCCTCAGCAGGCTTATCCGCGGGCGCTCGACATCTTCGGGAAAAGACCGTATCCGATCGACGGCGGCTTTGACTTCCTGGAGCATCTTGTTCGGATCGGCGTCTTCGGCCAGTTCAATCCTCGTCCTGCCGTACCCCTCCCACGCCGTTGAGGTGATCTCTTTGACTCCCTCCAGGCTCCTGACTTCATCCTCGACGGCCAGAATTATTCCCTCTTCGATTTCCTTCGGACTCGAACCGGGATAGCTCACGCCGATATCGATCAAGTCCAGCGCATATTCCGGAAACACCTCCTGCTTGGTCTCCCAGGCAACGACCGCCCCTCCCCCGACCAGCACCAGCATCAGCAGATTCGCCGCAACATGATTGCGGGCCATCCAGGCAAGCAAGCCCTTTTCACGTGTCTCCGCGGTCACGCTATCGCCCCTCCCCCGGCTGCGTAGCGGGTTGGGATGCGGTAGTCGGCTTGGCAGGCAGATGCACTCTGACTTTATCCCCCGATAGAGGGGTGCCCAATCGACTGGTCACGAGTTTCTCTCCGGGCACTACCTCGCAGCGGACGAGTACATCGCCACTCCGCCGCCATATCACTTCGGCCTGGCGGAAAACGAGTTTATTATCTCTACTGACCAACCACAGTCGATCCCCCTGTCGCAGCGCCGAGCGGGGCACGATGTAAACGCCGTCCTGCACCCCGGCCTGAATCTCGACCTTCGTGTAGCATCCCAGCAGGATGCACCGGGCGCCCATTGGCGCCGCTCCGCTGGAATCTCCGCTCTGAAGGTCCAGTGGATTATCGATCGTCACCAGGACCCTCGCCATCCGCCCGCTGGTGTTCAGGTCGCCCAGAAGGCGCAGGACGCGTCCGGTGCGAACTATCGCGGCGCCGGCGCCGGTATCGCAAACGACCTTCACCGTCGAACCGTCCTTATCCGCCCGCGCAAAACTAATCCGCGGTAACTTGCCCATCGGGATCGAAACCTGCACCCAGAACTCATCTGTACCAACCAGCGTGGCAAGTTTTGCCTGCCGGCTGACGAGTTGCCCGACTTCAACCGACTCGTCGATGACCATCGCATTGAACGGACAGATCAGCGTGGTTCTTTTTTCGTCCAGTTTCGCCTGGTCGAGGCGGCTTTGGGCAGCCTGCACGCGTGCGGCGGCCCGTTCCTTGTGCGGTTCGCGAAGGGCCAGGCGGCGACCGATGGGAGAAGTGGTTATCTCCTTTTCCAGCAGTTTCCACTCGCGCTTTGCGACGATCCTCTTGCCCTGCTCGGTCTCGACCTCGAAGCGGGCCTCCGTCAACGCCGCCTCCAACTCCTTGATCTGGATCTTGTAGTCTTCCGGATCGACCTGGAGCAGCTTGCGTTTTGCGGGAATCACGCCTCCGGGGACCAGCGCGTCGTCCTGGTAGATGATCCGCCCTTCCACTTCGGTCTGCAGGATAAGTCGCCTGGCGGGAATTACCGTACCGTATGCCTCGATCGTCACAGGCACGCTGGTCTCGCGAAGTTCGACGACCTCGACCAACGGGGCGGTCTTGGGCGGACGGGCCTTTCTGGCTTTGGGTCTGGTCAGGTACATCACTACCGCCACACCCACCCCGGCGCAGATCAACAGTACCGCCAGGATGTATCCGATGTGTTTCACGATTTATTCTTCCTCCCGAATTCCGGTTGCTTTTTGGGTTCGCCCTCGACGGCGGATTTGACCGTCGTCCAGGGCTGGGCTCCGCCAAGGGCCCGGTAGAGCAGGATTCGAATCGAAACCAGTTCCCGCCGACGGGTCAAGAGGTTGCGTTCCAGCGCCTGCAGCGATTGCACCGCCGCCAGCACGGGCAGGTAATCGGTCAGGGCGGCCTGGGCGAATCGTATCCGAGTCTCTTTCAGATTGCGCCTGGCGATGCCCAGTTCCTTGTCGAGCGCCGCTATAAGCTCCCGCTGCCTCCGCTCCCGCCACAGTGCGTCTTCGACCTCGCCGATGGCGGTCAGATACGCCTCAGAAAGCTCCAGCACGCGTTCTTTCACGATCGCCCGGCGCCGCTGGACCTCGGCTTTGCGTTGACCCCAGTCGACCACCGGGCCGGCCAGGTTAGCCATCAGCGAAGTAAACAGGCCCTCGGACGTCAGTTGCCGGAAGTTTGTATCGCTGTATCCCCGTTCGAGCCCGATCTGCAGCCGCGGAAGGCGGTCGGCGACGGCCTCGGCGACGCGATGGTCCGCGGCGATCAGTTCGTAACGGATCATTCGCAGGTCGGGGCGGTTGGTCAGGAGCGTCGATGGCACGCCGGTTTTCGGTAGTGGCAAAAGCACGGGCAGATCTTCCGCCGCAGCCTCCGGTGAATCTGTCGGCGAGCGTGCAATCAGGATCTTCAAACGATTTGCCAGCACGCGGCGGCGCGCCCGGATCAGCGGAAACTGCGCCTGTGTCGAGGCCAACTGCTGACGCTGCTGGAAGACATCCACAATATCGGACTCGCCCACGCTGAATCGAAGTTCGATCAGGTCCAGAAGCGTCTTGCTCACTTCGACCTGCCTTGTCAGCAGCGCGAGCTGGAGTTTTTGTTCGATAACGCCCAAGTACGTTTCAGTGACCTCTCCGGCAAGCAGCAGCGCGGTGGCCTGAAGATCTTCACGCGAAGCGGACATATCGGCCCCTGCGGCCCGGCGTATGGACGTCAGGCGCTGCCACAGGTCCGCTTCCCAGGAAAGTTCCAGACTGCCCGCGAGGCTGTCGGTGTACTTGACGCCCACATCAGGCCATTTGCGCTTCGTGTCCGCACTGGCGTCCAGGGCGGGATACAGGCTTGTGGCGGCCTGGTGCTCCAGCGATTCGGCCTGCTCGATACGCAGGCGGGCCTGCTGCAGACCCAGGTTGTTCGACAGGGCCTTCTCGACCAGCGCCGTCAGTTTCTGATCCCCCAGCGACCGCCACCAGCGATTGGGCGCCTCCACACCGTCGGGGGAGATGGTAAACGCTTTGCCTCCGGGCACCGCCGGAGTTACCGACTCGTCAACCGAGTGCAGGCGGCATCCAGCCGTCAGGCAGGCCGCAACCAGCACGCCGGTAATCGAACACTTCAAACGGACTGTTTTTCTACGTAGCACGCGGCATATCCCGAATACCCACACTTAATGCGCCAAGCAAGGCGCAACGCCCTAGATCATATCACCCCCCGCTGTCCGGACAAGCTTTAATGTTCTTTACCGCACCGGTCGTCAGGGGCAATGTGCAGTAGCTGTCAGAAGGAGTGTATCGCTGGTCTCTGGGTTGAAGGGATTGAATTGGAAGTCGCCGAAAGTTTCGATGTTCTTGAATCCCGCGGCCCCCAGCGCGTCGACCAGTTCGCTGTGCAGATACGGTCTCAGCGGCGTGGTGAGGAGATTGTGCGAACATCGCCCCTCATCGTCCCACTGAATCTTGAGAATATTGAAGCCGATAAAATCGCTATCGAAGTCATAGAAGCGGACGAACTCCTTCGATTCGTCGCGGGTGATCCCGACGATCCGGTCCTTCGTTGACAGAACTCGAGCGTAGTTCAGCAGATGAATAACCACCACCCCGCCGGTCACCAACAACTCGGAAAAACCCGCAATCGTGTGGCCCAGGTCGTCATCGGTCAGGAGGTGCGGTATGGAGTTGCCCATGCAGAGAACCGCGTCGCGACCGCCGGATATGCGGTCGCCGAGTTCCTGCATTGGAGCCCGGACCCACGTACACAGATTCGTGTCGATGTTCGCGGCGGCGGCATTTGAGGGGGCTGACTTCAACATCCCGGCCGATATGTCGCTCCCGACGACCTCCACTCCGCCCCTGGCCAGTTCAATGGCGAACAAGCCCGTTCCACAAGCAGCGTCTAAGGCTGATGTTATATCGAATCGCCGGGTAAGTTCCTTCACGAACCGCCCGGCAGTTGCCTGGCGGTCGGCGGCACCGGTCAGTTCGGCGTAGCTGTCGGCGATATCGTCGTAGAAATCCATGATAGAGGAGATGTGTCGCTCTGACTACTTGGCTTCCACGACGATGCGGAAGCCTGTGGCGGTATTGCGGGTCATGGGAGAAAGTGAGTCGCGGGCGGCGGAGCGGCAGGCTTTGGGCGCCGAGTACCATGACCCGCCCCTGACGATTCGCTTCACTCCGCTGCCCGGTCCTGCGGGGTCGACTGTATCTGTGCGATACACGCCCGATCTGTCCGCACACCATTCAGCCACACCGCCGTGCATATCTTTGAGCTTCCACGGGTTCGCCGGATACCTTCCGACTGCCTGCGGGTGAGCCTGTCTGTCGTCGTGGTCATTGTCGCAGTCGGGCAAGTTGGAGGCCTTGTCAGCGTAGTTCCCGTGTTTGTGGAGTTCGCCGCTGTCGTCGCCGAAGTTGTATACGGTTTGGGTTCCGGCGCGGCAGGCCATCTCCCATTCAGCCTCGGTCGGAAGACGAACGGTCTTCCCGGTCTGCTTGCTGAGCCATTTGCAGAACGCGGTGGCTTCGGTCCAGCTTACGCACGTAACCGGCGATTGGTGGTTCGACCCAAATCCCGGTCTGTTCCACCAGAGATCGGCGATCCTGCCCCACCGCTTTCCGTCCCATCCGCGGACGGTGGACTTCTTTCGCAGCTTTTCCTTTTCCTTATTCACGTACTGCTTGATCTTGTTCTTTTCCTGGTTATTGGGGTCCCTGCCCTTTTCGCGGACAAGTCTTTTCGTCAGGGCCTCTCTCGCCTTGGCGACACGACCGCGATCGTAGAATTCGTACTGCTGGCGGTTGATTTCGTAGATGCCCATATAGAACGACTTGCTGATCTTGACCTTGTGAAGCCTCTCGCTGGTGGTTCGGCCTTTCTCCGTGGTCGGGGAACCCATGTTAAACTCACCGGCGGGAATCCAGACGAGCTCAATGTTGGGTCCGCGGTGATCTCTGTTATCGATCTTGATTTCGCCCATCGACAGAGAGAGCTTCATGCCCTTTTCGATCTCGGATTTGAGTTTTACCGCATCTGCATTGCGCCCGTCGAGTTTGAGTACCGCGGCAACTGCGTCCATCGCCTTACGCAACTGCCCTTGGGTCATCAGCTTCCTTGCGCCCTCGAGTTTCTTTTTGATTTCGGCGGCTTTGGCGGCGTTTGCGGCGTTCGAAGCGGCATTGCGGGCGGCGACGGCGACAGCCTTGGCGATAGCGGGCAATCGATCGATAGCCCCACCGCATTCGTTTGCGGCCGCGACGCGCTGTTCGGGGGTACCGCCCGATTTGGTCTTCTCGAGTGCGGTCTTGGCTTTTTGCCAGGCATCTCCGCCAAATTCATCGAACTGCTTGACATCATACTTCTTCATGACGTTCTGAAATGCCTCGGCTACCTTGGCGACAACGGCTGACAATTCCGCATCAGCGTGTTTTGCGGCGGTCTTCCACTGAACCGCGGCCTCAGTGAATTTAGCCTTCTTGAACAGGCCCTGGGCCTTCCTGATAGCTTGGTCGGTCTTCCGCGTGAGCCCTGGCGCCCATTTCGTTCCGGCGTCGATGACGAGTTTTCTTGCAGCCTGGGCGGCGGTAAGGGCGTCCTTTGCCTCCTGGCGCCGGGCATCGAGTTTCTTCAACTCGCCGCACAATTTCACCATCGCGGTATAGGGCGCCTTGCAGGCGGCGTAGGCCTCCTTGTCGTACAGGTCCGATGCCTGGGAGCGCAGCTTGGCGCATTGATCGATCTTTGCGGCGAAGCCCTGGGCCGGATCGAGTTTCTTGACCTGATCCCATACGGAGTTGGCTTCGGCGCGGATGGCCACAGCGTCGGCCAGCCCCGCATCATCGCGAGAGTAGACGGCCTCGACAACAGCGGACCTGTCCCATCCGTCACGAAACGCCCTGGCCCGCAGTGTAGTACCCGGTTTTACCGTAATCGCCCCGTAATAGAGCGGCGATTCGCCCGTCGGGACCGTACCATCGGTGGTGTAGTGGATTCTCGCACCGGGTGTATTGCATCTTACGGTCACTTCAGTGGGCCCGGGCACAGTCCCGCCGAGGTGCGAGAAGACCGGATCCGCCACTATCTTGGCGGATTGGGTTGTCGGCTGCGGTTTGGGAGGGGTGCCTCTACCGTGGAAGTACATCGCCCAGGCGCCGACTCCAAGCAGGATTATCCCCAGCACTACCAGAGGCCACTGGAGGATTTTGGACCATTCCGGCGTGTTGAGTTTCTCGGCAACGGGTATCGCTTCCTCGGAGTCATGTATGATCTCAGCCCCGGCGGCCCAGCAGGCCCTCATGAGATCCTTGAGCAATTCGTCGTAGGTACCGTAGCGGTCGTCGGGGTCCTTCTGCAGCATCCGAGTGAGAACCGTAACGGTCTCGGGATGCAGCGACGGGCACACTTTGCTGATGTCGGGCACGGGGCCTTTGATCCTGGCGTACAGGACCGTCATGAGACTATCGCCGGCGAACGACGGTACGCCCGCCAGCGCGTGGTACATGGTGGCGCCGAGGCTGTAGATGTCGGCGCGGTGGTCCACCGAACCCCTTTCCACCTGCTCGGGGGCCACGTAGTACGGTGTACCGAGGGCGTCGCCTTCGGCAATCTTCCCTCCACCGAACCTCGCGATCCCGAAATCTACAAGTTTCGGACGCCCCTTCTCGCTGAGCATTATGTTCTCGGGCTTGACGTCGCCGTGTATCAGACCGATCTCGCTGGCGGCCCGCAGCGCGCGGGCAACGCCGGTAATGATTTCCAGCGTTCTGACCTCATCGAGCGGTTTGTCCGCGGAAAACTGCTGCTCCATCCCTCCGCCGGCGATGAGTTCCATTACGATGTAGGGTTGGTCCTTCTCCTGCCCCAGCGAGAACACCCTGACAATATTGGGATTGTCCAGCGACGCCAGCGCCCGCCCTTCGGACAGGAAGCCTTCGACGCGCGCGGGGTCCTGCCCCAGAGACCGGTGCATAACCTTGATCGCGACGTAACGCCCCAGAGATTTCTCGTATGCCTTGTAGGTGGCGCCCATCTCCCCCTTGCCCAGTTCCTTGAGCAGTACAAATCCGCCCAACTTTCCGGGCGCCGTAAACTGGGCGCCGCACTCGGGGCACGTGACCGCCGAGAAGGCAGGCTCCGACGACACGTCGACAACACTCCCGCACTTATGACAGGCAGTCTTACCGACGCTGTCGGCTTGAATGTTGTGATTCTGGTCGTCAGCCATAACTCGCCCTCAGCCAACGTGAACTACGTAACTTCGCCCGGTGTATTGCATATCGAGTGTAAAGCGATTGTGTCTATACGTAAAACCCAGCACTCCAAGCCGGTCCGAAGCTACCGCTTAAGAGAATTTACTCGGCAAGTATGCTCGTGTCCAGCGCACAAATGAGTTTATTGTCCGGATAGTCGCAAATGACCAGGCCCCTCAATTCGAGTCGAACATCGCCGTCCTACTTGCCCCTGGCAAGTATCATCGCACCTTTCCCTATAAATTCCACTGCCTTTCCGACCTTTCCACGAACAAACCTTGCACCGGTGATCTTGACCGCATGGTTACCCTTGATCGAAGAATCATGCCCGCCCCTCTCAAACTCCCAGCGTCCCACCAGCCCGTTCTGCGGTTTGGTTAAACTGGCGGTAACCTCTGCCGGGGACAGCGCCCGGTCATAGACGCACACCTCGTCAAGGTGCCCGTTGAAACCCGAAGGATTAGGGAAATCAGTAGCGGTGAAACCGATTTTTCCGACCGAACCCTCGGGATCCGGCAGGTTGTTGAGATTGCCCTGTCCGTCGTTCCTCCCGTCAAAGTAGAGCACGTGGAGTCTCCCGTCGCCAACCAACGCCACGTGATGCCAATTACCATCGGCGATCTTCGTCCTTCCGCTGACCACGCCACCCTGTCCGATCTCATAGCGAACGTGTCCGTTACCCATGACAAACAGCGATTTACCCCCCCGGACCCTTTTGCCCATGGGCGCAGTTTTGGCGAAGATCGTTCCATTTTTCTTCGTGCGTACCCACGCCGTTATGGTGAATTTCTTGGAGAAATCAGGTAGCAGGTCGGTCCCAGCCACCGACGGCGTCGGGTTTCTCGGTATGGGTTTGCTCGAACCCGTGGCCACGTCCAGCGTGTGAATGAGTTTATTGTCCAAGTAACCTCGGATGACCCCACCGCTCAGTTCCACCCTGATGTCGTACCACTTGTTGTTGTCTATCTTACCGTCGCTCTCGACGAGAAACTTCGTGCGCGTGTGTCCGGTGCGCTTCTCGATGATGTGTTTGGTGTTTCCTTTTCCGCCAAGATTGAAGTGGTAGAAGCCCCCCTTGCCATTGTCGGCGACTCTGATCAGAAAACCCTCCTTACCTGATTTCTTCCTGGCCTTGACGTGCAGGGCGTAGTCCGACCAGTTGGGATTACCAAACGTGACGAATCTGTCCCTTCCGAGGTCCTCCTGCCGCATCAGGTTGCCACCGAACGCCCATTTTCCCGACATTGATCTCTTCTGTTGCCTGAAGTTCTTCACAGTGAACAACTCCTTGCCGTCACGAATCACCTTCAAATCCTTGAACTCAGCGCACGTTTCCCACGTTCCCAGACCTATCCTCCCCTTGAGCGCTTTGGCCGCGTTCCGCCTCGCTACTGCTGCTTTCGTCGCATTCGCCGTCGCCACCGCTGTCGGCGCTTTTCCGACGGCCACCACGCGGAATCCAATAATCGCACTGTGGGCAACCCCCGCCATGCGCCCCCGGGCGGCGGAGCGGCATTTCGACGGCGCTGAAGCCCACGACCCGCCGCGGACCACGCGTTGGGCGCCGCGGAGGATCCCGGTTGGATCTTTCACCGCCTTGCCATTGGAGCCCCCCGCGTACGGACCAAACCAGTCGCTGCACCATTCAGCCGCATTACCGTGCATGTCGTAAAGGTGCGCGTACTTGTGGGTGGTCTTGAACTTGCCCACCGATGAGGTCGCGGCATTCCCGTCAGAGTGCCTCACGTCTCCCGAGGCGAATGCAGACGAACCGTCAGCGTAATTCCCGTACTGGTGGAGTTTGGTAGCGTCATCGCCAAAACTGAATCGCGTCTGAGTCTCTTGCCTGCAGGCATATTCCCACTGTGCCTCTGTCGGCAGCGTGATCGTCATGCCCGCGGACCGACCGCTCAACCACTTGCAGAACGCCATCGCATCTTCCCAACTGACGCACACTACCGGATGGTCAGGGCCCTGGGCAAAGCCCGGATTCTTCCACGACGCACCGGCAACCTTGACCAACTTGCCCCTGACCAGGGCCGTAGACCATATCTTCTTCTGGGTTTCGGGCGCCGTCTTGTACTTGGCGGTCTTGGCGAAATGCTCGAACTGGCGGCGAGTGACCTCGTATTTCCCGATGTAGAACGCCTGGGTTATTTCGACGTCGTGGAGCGTTTCATTGTTGTCGCGCCCGGATTCGCCCTTGGCCGAACCCATCGGGAACCTGCCCGGTTCGATACGGCGAAGCGGCATGAGCAGACCGCCCTTCTCCGGAGATGCGCCGGGCTTCAGGTATATCTTGATCTCGACGGCGGCGTCGATCGTCGCTTTAAGTTTCCCCAGCACCGGGTCCTTGGGCGACGCCTTGAGAATCGGATTGAGTTCGGTGCGGGCTTTGTAGTACAGCCCCTTGGCGATCAGGCCCTTGACGGACGCAATCGCCGCCTTCGCCTTGGCGCCGGAAGATGCGGTCTTTGCTCCCTGGACGGCCGGGCCAAGTAAGGCTTTGGCCTTCCGGTAGAGCGTAACGGCCTCGGCGAACCGTCCTGCAGTTCCGGCCTGCGAGGCCTGCTTCGCGGCGAGTTCGACGGCCTGCCACGCTCGCCCGCCATGGTCTTTCAGCAACTTGGGATCATGCGGTTTCAAGGCATTTTCGTAATCAGTTCGAGCAGCGGGCAGCATCGCCTTGTAGCGCTGCTCGATCTCCCCGACAACTTTTCCCCACATACCGTAAGCCTTGACGAATTCTCCGCGATCGAACGTCGCTCGCGCCTTGCGGGCGGTTTCCGCAACCGCCTTCCAGGCGCCGCCGGGTTTGTCTACCGTACCGAAATCGGGCGCTGATTTGATGGCGGCACGGGCTCTGTCGCGGGCGACCTTTGCTGTCTTCCGCGTTCCATCGAGCCTCTTGAGTTCTTTACACAGGAACACGACCCTCTTGTAGGGCGTCTTGGCGGCGGCGTAGGCTTCCTTTCTGTAGAGTTCGCCTGCCTGATCGTACAGCTTCTTGCACTGTTCGATCTTGGCTTCAAAGCCCTGCCCCAGTTCGTAACCCTGGGCGGATTTCCAGGCAGCATCGGCCTCGCTGCGGATTTGCACGACATCTGTCAGCACGACCGAATCGCGTTTGTAAAGGGACTCGACTATTTCGCTGGGTTTCATATCCTTGCGAAAGGCCCTGGCGCTCACGGTCATTCCGGGCATGATCTTGATTGCCCCGATCCATCGCGTGGACTGGAGGGTGGGAACGGCGCCGTCGGTGGTATAGCGAATATCGGCCTCGAGCGTATCGCACGAAACTCTAACGTCTATGGGCCCCGAGATCTTCCGCGCCCGTGGGGAGAATACCGGCGAAGCTACCTGCCCCGGCGGTGGAGCCCCTCCGGGGTCCAACCCCGCTGGAGGCTGCCCGTTGCCCCTGAAGAACATCGCCCAGGCCCCGACACCCGCTGCACACAGGAGGAGCATGAGCACAAACACCACCATGCCCATCGATGATTTTTCGGACACCGGTGCCGCTACGCCAATAGGAATATCGTCAGCATCCTGAGTCAGTTCCGCACCCGCCGCCCAGCACGCTTTGCGCAAATCCTTGAGCAATTCATCGTAGTCCTGGTATCGCTGCTCGGGGTCCTTTTCCAACATCTTGCCGACGACCTGAACGGTCTCGAGATGCAGACCGCGGCAGACCTTCATCACGCTTGGCGCGGGCTTCTTCAGGCGTGCGTGCAGAACGGTCTTCAGTTCAGTACCGGGGAACGGGGGAACGCCGGCAAGTGAGTGGAACAGGGTGACGCCCAGAGAATAAATGTCCGTCCGGTGATCCACCGACGCCCTGAGCACCTGCTCGGGGGCTACGTAGTATGGCGTACCGATGGCCGCGTCGGCTTCGAGCTTGCCCGGTCCGAATCTCGCGATACCGAAGTCAACGAGCTTGGCGCGACCCTTCTCGTCCAGCACGATATTGTCGGGCTTGACGTCACTGTGGATCAGACCTATCTCGCTGGCCGCACGCAGCGCGCGGGCGACGCCGGTGGCGATTTCAAGGGCGCGGGGCTCGCTCAACTTCCCGTCCTTGCCCATCACGTGCCCCACCGACTTTCCGTTGACCAGTTCCATCACGATGTACGGTTGGCCCTTCTCCTGACCGATAGAGAAAATCCTGACCGCGTTGGGATGATCCAGCGACGCCAGCGCCCGCCCTTCGGCCATGAAATCCTTGACCCGTTTCGGATCGCTGCCCAGCGAGGCCCGCATCACTTTGATCGCGACGTACCGCCCGAGGACCTTCTCGAATGCCTTGTAGGTTACCCCCATCTGACCGCGCCCGAGTTCCTTGAGCAGTATGAATCCGCCCAGTTTTCCCGGCGCGGCGAACTTGACATGGCACTTGGCGCACTGCACGATTGAAAATGGAGGCGCACCGGCGGCGTCAACAACGCTCCCGCACTTGGGACACGCCGTCTTGCTGACTCTGTCGGCCTGGATCTCAATCGAACTCTTCTGCGACATCAATCACCTGCAGTATCATCGACCCAACTATGTGAAGCTACGAGATATACACAGTATAACGCCAATATGCAATTATGAAAAGCCCTACGAGCAAGATGGTAATTAGATTCTCCACGCAAAGACCCGCCCGGGCACATCGTCAGCCCCTTACCTTCAGTGCATCCCTCGCCACCAGGACGACCCCCGGAACCAGCCCCTACCATACAACAAACTCAAACGCAAAACACCGAAGGTGTGGCTACTCCTTGGAGTCCGGCAGGAACAGGAAATATCTTCACTTAGTGTGCTTTCAGATGGCTTGTGAACCTGCCAATTCATTGCTTTTTTGCGGCTGAACTCTTGGGGGCCGGCGTCGCTTTGAAGCGGTAGGCGCCTGAGCCTACGTCGAACGTCACGTAGTCGCCGCTGCGATTGGCGGCGGTAAGCCCTGATACACCAGCCACATACGCGCCGCCCTTCCACACGATTTTCCCGCCTTCGCTGATCGTCGGGGCCGCAGCACCGGTCACCGGGACGCTAACTTTCCCGGCGCTTCCGGCCGGGAGCACCACATCCAGAACCAGCGAGTCGCCGTCGATCTTCCAACTCGACGAAACCCTGCCCCGAACAGTGTTTATCGACGCCTTGGCGTATTTCAAATTGCCCAGCACACTGGGGCGGATGTGAATCTCACGGAATCCGGGCGCCGTGTCGCCGGGACCGTAGTATTCCGGTCCGCTAATCCCCGCCAGATCGCGATAGAAAAACTCGTCGATCGTCGCCCACATGATCATGCTCTCGGCGCCGTTGGACAGCCCCCACATCTCCCAGATCGTCGTCGCTCCCTGCTTGACCATATACCCCCATCCGGGATACGTACCCACCGTCGCTACACGGTACATCAGTTCCCCCTGCCCGCGGCGTGGAAGAACGTCGATCAGGCAGGTCGTGCCCGTGTTGCCCGTATGCAGATGCCCCTTGTGCTTCTCGGTGATGGTCCGCACAAGGTTATTCAGCACCGCTGACCGGCGGGCCTGGGGTACGATCTTCAGCGACAGCGGAAAGACGTTCGCCGTCTGCGAGCCGGTGGCGTACTGGTTGGTGTCCTTCTTGAACCATTCGGTGTTGAAGGCCTCGGCGATCTTCCGGGCCAGGTCGGCGTAGCGCTTGGCGTCATCGCTCTTACCGAGCAGCCGCGCCGCCTTGGAAAGCACCAGCGCCCCGCGATAGTAATACCCCGTCCATACCAGCGGCCGCGGTGTCTCCCGCGAGATGAACTGCTCCTTGCCCGGCGCCGGACCGGGAAGCATGTGGTCGCCGTAATGCCCCTTCTTGATCAAGTGCCCGTCGGCGACGGAAGCCAGGTAGGCGATCCACTTCTTCATCCCCGCATAATGTTTCTCGACGATGCGCTTGTCGTCGTAATACTCGTGGAGATACCAGACGAGGATAGGGTAGTTGCCCCCCCACGCCGGATCGGACCTGTTATGCGCATAGATCGGCGCGACGTCCGGAACCGCGCCGCTGGGGTACTGGGCGTCGGCGATATCGTCCAGCCACTTCGTCCAGAACATGGGCATGTGCTTTCTCGTATAGAGAGAACCCGTGATGGTGGCGGGGTCGGTCCACGCCCAATGCTCGCGATGCAGACAGTCCAGCGGTATCCCGAACAGCCCGTTGGTCATGGTCCAGACGACGTTGCGGTGGATCTTGTTGAGCATCGGATCGGAGCATTCAAAATCGCCCGACATATCGACGTTCGAGTACACAACCCGCCCGTCGAGATCGCCCTTGGCGGGCTTGCCCGGATGCCCCTCGATCTGAACGTACCGAACCGGATGGTAAGTGAACCGCGGCTCGTAGACCTCGCCTTTGGGGTCACCCTTCAGAGTATAGTGATCCGTCTCGTTGGTTCCGCGATGGCGTCTCTTGTCGACCAGGCCATTCTTGAACATACGCGCAGCGTACCTAATCTTGATCTTCACGCCCCTGGGACCCTTCACGCGTAGCCTGGCCCAACCGCCGAAGAGCTGCCCCATGTCGTAAACGTAGATGCCCTCTTTTGGGTTCGTGAACTTAACCGGCTTGATAGTCTCCCTGACCTTGATGGCGCCCATGACCTGCGACTGGAGCTTCCCGCGGGGCGCTTCGCGAGCCTCCGCATTCCTCCAACCACTGTCATCATAACCACTTGCAGTCCAGTCGGGTTTCTCCAGACGGGCGTCGTACGTCTCGCCGCCCCAGATATTGTTGGCTACGATCGGCCCGGAGACGCCCTTCCACGTCCCGTCGGTCTTGATGACACTCGCCGCCCCGCCGGCCGATTCGATATGCATCTGCATCAGCACTCTCGGCGACTTACCGTATCTCATTCGCCCCGGCTCGCAGTACCATCCGTTGCCCAGCATCACGCCGACGGCGTTATCTCCCGCCCGCAGATATTCGGTAACGTCGTGCGTGACGTAGAGCGTGCGTTTGTGGTAGTCGCTGGTGGCCGGGTCGAGAACGTTTTCGCCGACCTTCCGCCCGTTGATGTACAGCTCGCCCCACCCCAGTGTCGAGATATACGCCCTGGCCCGTTTGGGCTTACCGGCGAGCTTGAAGGTCTTGCGAAGGAGCGGCGCCAGCGCCGGCCCGCCACCGGAGCTTCTCCCATTCCTGGATGCGTTACCGCCGACGCTGTTGTCCAGATTGCCATTGAGCTTCCACCATCCGACAAGCCCGCTGACGGTGGCCCGTCCATCCGCCAGCGCCATCGCCTTGATCTCACCGGCCAACAGCGCGCGGGCGTAGATCCGCACATCATCGATGCCGCCCTTGAAGAACTCGGACTTCCCGCCAGACGAGCCGATATATGCCGCAGCCTTCCCCGAAGTGCCTAACGCCCCAGCCGCCTTGGAACTTCCAATCTCTTTACCATCCGCATAGAACCTGATCGCCTTCCCGTCATACGTCACCGCGACGAGATGCCATTTCCCATCCACCAGCTTAGAAGCCGCCACCGCCGCCCCGCGTTCAACGTACGCCCCACCGATACCCAGCCCGCACCACAGACCGTACTTGCCCCCGGACTTGCCTATCGCCAGCAGGCACCTCGCCTCGCCGTCTTCCTTCCTGTATATCTCCTGCCAACTGTCGCTGGTCCTCTGCGGTTTGATCCACGCGGCGATGGTGATCGCCCCGGCGGGTTTGAGTTTGGCGTAATGGTCTATCCGAACACTCTGCCCGGCCCCGTTCAGAACGAGCCCCTGCTTGACCTTGCCATCGACGTAGCCGAACGAACTATCGCCCGACAGCCCGATCCACTCACCGCTCCACTCAGCTTTCTTCAGCAACCCCATTTCGAATTTCGCCGCCTTGCTCCACGCCGAGGGACGCCCCGCCTTGTCCCACACGCGGACCTTCCACCAGCACCGCTCCCTCCCCGCCAGCGCCTTGCCCGCATAAACAACGTTCACCGACCGCGAGGATGCGATCTTCCCGCTATCCCACTTGTCGCCGACATTAGCCGCCAGTTTCTCAGCGCTGGAAGCCACCAGCACCCGATACGCCAACTGCATCTGTCCCCGCCTGTCAGATTTCAGCAGCCAACCAAACCGCGGCTGGGCGACGTCGATCGCCAGCGGATTGACAGCATACTCGCAAGTCAACCCGCCAGCCGTGAGATCACCAACCCCCTCTGCCGCCAACAAACCGCCGCTCAGGAAGAGAAGGAGAAGAAAACTCAAAGCAACCGCACTTCGTTTCAGCATGTCCATGTTCGTGCCTCGTATGTGTTAGTAAGCGGTAGGATATATTAGCGGCGACGACAACGAATTGCCAAACCGCAAGCGGCGAGAATTCACCACCCTACCAAGTGCCCATACTGCTCTCGTCGCCGTTATCGTTTTTTTGAGACCGTCAGTTTGAAACTGTAGACTCCCGAACCGACGTCGAACGTTACGTAGTCGCCGTCACGCCTGGCGGCGGTGATTCCTTTTGTTCCTTGGACGTACGCACCGCCCTTCCAGACAACCTTCCCGCCCTCGGTAATTGCAAACTCCTTCAGACCGAGCGCAGGTACGCTGACTTTGGCCTTCGAGTTGACGGGGATCTCGATCTTCAGTTCAAACGAATCCTTAGTCCGCTTCCAACTCGACGAGATGACGCCCCTGACGGTCTTGATCGAGGCCTCGGCGCGGGTCAGGTCTCCCAGTACATGGGGCTTGATTTGGAAATGGCGATACCCCAGCCCGAACTCGCTGGTTCCGTAGTACGGCGGTTCCTGAATACCGGCGATACTCTCGTAAAAGAGCCTGCCGACGCCGGCCAGCATGGTCATGCTCTCTTCGGCTTTATACCCGCCTTTGAGCATGCCCCAGGATTCCCACACGGTGGTCGCGCCCTGGTCAATCATGTAACCCCAACCGGGAAACTCGGTGTGATTTACCGCCTTGTACACAATCTCACCAAGACCGTTGTCAACCAGCGACTCCATGAAACCGGGCAGACCCACGTGCCCCACCCGAAGTTTTCCGCCATCGGCCTTCGTAATTGTCTTGGCAATGTTCTCGATAAGCTGCTGCTTGTTGGCCTGGGGCACAACACCGAGAGCAAGTGGCAGGATCTCGGACGTTTGCGATCTTGTCGCATAGTGGCCTGTCTTGGAATCGAGCCAGGTCTTGTTGATCACGGAGCGGATCTCCCGGGCCAGCTTCGCGTAACGTTCCTCTTGGGTCTTCTTTCCCAGCACCCGGCACACGTTCGCCAGCGTCCGCGCGTTGTGGTAATAGAAACAGGTCCATATGAAATCCTTGGGAGTTTCCTTGCTGATAAACTCCCAGTGCCCGGTTTTTCGACCGGGCAACATGTGTTCGCCTAGCCAACCCTTCGTGACAACGTGATTGTCGCCAGCCAAATCCCGTCCGATGAAATCCACCCAGGCCTTCACGCTGCTGTAATGTTGTTCGAGCAGGCGCCGGTCACCGTGACATTGGTACAGATACCATACGAGCATCGGATAGGCGGCGTTCTGGGAGACGTCGCTTTGTCGATTCATACCCGGTAGCCGGGGCACGATATCTGAAAGGTCGCCATTTGCCGAACCGGCCAGCGGAATGCTGCGCGCCACGTCGGTCCACAGGCCGGGCATGTACTTACGCGACGACAGGCTTCCGAAATAGCTTGCCGGCTCATTGTAAAAAATCGGCTCCCTGTGCAGGCAGTCGAGAACGAACCCCTTCAGGGCGACCTTCATCGTACGTTGAATGTTGCCGTGAATCCGGTTGAGAAGGTCATTGCTGCAAGTGAAACGCCCATGCATTTCAATATCGCTGTAGACTTCCCGTCCCACCACGCTGTCAAGTGTCGGTTGCCCTTCGAGCCCCTCCACGCGCACGTACCGGACAGGATGAATCGTAAAACGTGCTTCATACGTTTCGCCGCCAGGGGAGCCCTTGAGGACATAAGTATCCTTCTCGCCCAACTCATAGTGGATCGTGATCCTGGCGCCGGGTTTGCCCTTGGTTTTCAGGCGCACCCAGCCGCTGAAATACCGGTCAAATTCAAACAGCCAACCGCCGCTTTTGTGTTTTGTTATCTTGACCGGCCGAAAAGTGTTCTGAACCTTCATTGCTGGGACGGTATCACTTCTCAAGTAGCCCTTGGGCGCCGCCAGAACCGCAACGCCGCTCCACTTGCTGTCATCGAAGCCGGCATTGCTCCAATTCGGTTTTTCGAGCCTGGCGTCATACGCTTCACCGGCGACGAGCTGGTTGGCCCCGACCGGGCCGCGGGTCGTCTTCCAGGTCTTGTCAGTCAGCAAGTGCGTCTCGGTTCCATCATCATGGGTAACCGTCATCTGCAAGAGGGCTCGCGGCGGATATCCCCAGGGTCCTCCCCTTTCCCATGGCAGGATGCTCGCCGCGCTATACCAGCCGTTGCCCAGCATTAAGCCTATCGCGTTGGCGCCCGGCTTGAGGAAACTCGTGACGTCGTAGGTGCGGTACAGAACCTCCTTGGAGTAATCCGTCAAACCGGGCGAAAGCACATCGTCGGAGACCTTCTTTCCGTTAATGTACAGTTCGCTCCAGCCCAGCCCCGACAAGCGCACCCGCGCTCGCCGGACGCCCCCGGTCACGGCGAACTCCTTCCGCAGAAGCGGCGAGGGGGCGACAGCAGAGGCGCGTATCGCCAAGACGCGGTGGACTTTGACAACAGGAGGAAACTTCGGGGAACCTCCGGCGTCGTAAACCTTGAATTCGAGGATGCCCGTTGAAGCCGTGCCTGAGTCGAATTCCAGCTTGAGTTTTGACGCGGTGACCTCTTTGAATGTCGTCGTGTTATACTTATTGCCTTCAACGCCGAGGCCGACCGGATTCTTGACCGGTTTGAAAGCCTTGCCGTCCCAGTAGAGAACTCGCACCGCCTTGGGCAGCCGCACGCCGCCTTTATCGTCGAACCAGTAAACATCGATACTGTCGACATTGACCGGCTTGGGCCATTCGTATTGAACCCAGTGGGTTCCTTTCCGAGGCCAGTTGCCGTAGGCGCCGTAGCGTTTGTCATTGGAATTGGCCAGTTTGAAACCGTCATTGACCGCGTCAAGCGTCTCGTGTCCCGACACATATGATGTAGACGGTTTTGCGAACAATGCGACATTGGCCCGCCCGGGCCTCGACGCATCCAGATGCGCAGCAGGCGGGCGGGGGGGCGCCACCCCGATCCATTGGCCCTTCCAGTCGGCTTTCTTCAGCAGCCCCATCTCGAACGTCGCGGGCTTGCTCCAGGGCGAAGCCTTCCCGGATCCATCCCACGCTCGAACCTTCCACCAGCAGCTTTCCCTGCTGACCAGCGCCTTGCCCCCGTAAACAACATTCACCGACCGCCCGGAAGCAACTTTCCCGCTATCCCACTTGTCGCCGACATTCGCAGCGAGTTTCTCGGTACTGCTTGCGACCATGATTTGATACGCCAATTGCACCTGCCCGCGCGTCTCCGATTCCAGCAACCAGCCAAACCGCGGGGGGGCTGCGTCGATACCGAGAGGGTTAACAGCATACTCACACGTCAGCCCGCCGGCGACAAGGTCGCCGCCTCGAACAACAGGACACAAACCAAACACACATACCGCAAAAATCCCCGACAACACGCTTATCTTGCATCCGGACATTCGCATCTCCCATACGCGGCGCATTCATAATAGCCCATCGAACATGGTCACGTTTTACAATCCCGAGCGCCGATTCTCCAGAACGATTTCATAATCTCGATCGATAACGAGGTACGCGCCCTTTCAGTGCCTGGAGCGTACGGACCCGAACGAACAGAATCCCGCCCGGGCGGCGCCATGGGCGCCCTACTTCGATTTTCGCGTCAGTTTTGTCGGGCGGTTGAGGCGGTAGGTGTAGTCTCCCCAGAGGGGGCAGTTCAGGTCGATCCAGCACTTGATTCTACGCATCTCGGAGCGAGTGAGCTTTACCTTGTTGTGCCCGGATTCGAGGTTCTTTATCAGCTTGCTCTTGACTGTTCCGAACGTAAGCGGGGCGGCTTTGCGGTGCATCTGGTTGTACGCCATGTTGAAGTAATGAACCAGACCGCCTGATACCAGCGTTCGATACGATGTCGGGATCCGGTCCTTGTCGAGCTTACCGGTGAGGTTGATCTTGCGTTTGTGTTTCTCGTTGTGGCAGCGGATGCACTTGGCGTCGAGTACCGGCTGGACGACCTGCTCGTAGGACAGCGCCCCGGTCCCCCACGGCGGCGGATCGAGCGGGCGGGCCTCCCGCCGCATCGCCAGCGGTCTGCCCGAGCTGCGCGGCGGCGCATCGGCGCGGGACTCGTGGCATCCGATGCATCCTCGCCGCTCGCCGCCCTGAAGTTGGACAACACTCCGCATTCGCTGGACTTCGTTAAGATTCGCGTCGAGCGCCTGGAAGTAGAGTACCTTTCCGGCCGGTGCGACGAAGTTGGCTGACCCGTCGGACTCCACCTCCGCCAGGCCCAGCGAGGCTTTGGCGACGTAGGTCGGCCAGCCGTTCGGTCCGCGGACCTTGTGGATCGGAGTGGCATAGTAGTCCTGGAACGGCGGGTGGTCGCTCTTGTATTTGCCGTCGGGCAGTTGGACCAGGTCCGACCGCACCTCCTGGCAGACGCGGATATACTTGATCGTTCCCGGTTTAACTTTCGCTCCGAGCCCCTTGTGTACGTCGACAACAACGAACTGCCCCGGATTCAGGTCTTTGTCCATATACTCCGGCGTACTCAGCGTCGTCGGCGTGCGCACCGGGCGCAGAAGCTCGGGGCACATGCTTGCGATTGACGGGTCCAGATGGAGCAGCTCGCGGTTCCCGTAGCGGTCGATCACATACAGGCCGAATCGATCGTCGGGCGCGTGGCTGCAGAGGAAGTAGTCGCGCGATACGGGGACCGGGTCGCGGAAGCACTGGTTTCTGATCCAGCTCATGTGATACTGCGCCGGTACGTCGGGCGTGATCGATCGGACGGCCGCGGGGTTAGAGCGGCCCTTCGTCGGGTCGATCAGGGCAATCGGACCGTTCAGGTCGCCGCCGTGAGATACCAGCGTGCAGGATATCTCCGCCGTACCGGGCACCTGGCGCCCGTTGGCGTAGCAGTTTGGCGTGTTGTTCCCGAAGATCAGTTCAGGATGCGTACCATCCGGGCGGATCGACCACAGCGTGTGCCCGAAATTCGCGCCCTTGTCGAGATACTCCGATCGCATCCAGATAATCCGCCCGTCGCGCATCACCGACGGGGTCCACTCGCTGACGTTGGCGTACGACAGCGGGCGGATGTTGTACCCGTCGCCATCCATTCGGAACAGGACAAACGCCTGGGGCCGCCAGCACAGGAAGCGAGCCTTGCATCGCGTCGACGTGAACGCTATCCCGCCGTCGGGCAGCGGGCAGGGGTAGTAGTCGTGGAACGGACCGTCAGTAATCTTCCGCGAACGGGCGCCATCGGCGCCCACCGTGTAGACGTGCCAGTAATCCTTGCGCGACGGTCGCCAGGCGAAGTAGATTTTCGATGCGTCGAAACCGGGAATTGCGTCGCGGATGATCCCCTCTTTGGCGTCGAACAGCACGGTGACCTTGGCCTTGGCGGGCACGAGTCGCCCGTCGCGCCGGGGGATTTCCAGCGTACACACCCCCCCGCCGCCGCGGAATTTAGCGTCGAGTATCACACTGTAGTTGTGGCTCGGGAGATAGGGATGGCGTTTGACGAAGAGTATCTTCCCCAGCGGTGCGAGTTCCGGATCTCGCAGCATCAACTGCCGCTTGGCGGTCCGCGCCTCGATGAACAACGCCCGCTTTGCATCATCGCCCGAGCTCGCCTTGTGTCGCCGGAGAAAGCCCGCCAGCTCGCCCCGCTCGCCGGCGACATCCAGCTTTCGCTGCGCGAAGCGATCTATCATGTCTGAAAACTGCTTCAATACGCGATCCGACGGATCGGACCGGTCGACCTTCGCCACCGTGCGAGCCTCGCAGAGAAATGCGTAGCGAAGCAGGTCACCCTCGGCAAGGGCCCCGGACACCGCTGTGGTGGACGTATCCAGTGCGCCAACCACTCGGGGCGTCGAGCCCCGTGCCCGACGGACGGGGCGAGCGCCGGCGGCCTTAACGGTGCGGACCGTCTTCCACTTCTTACCGTCGATCGAGACCATCACGTCGAAATGAAGCGCGACGCGATCGCGGAAGCGTCCTTTGCGATCGCGGGAGAATATCACCTTCGAGACCTTCACCGCGCGGGGCAACTCGATCTGGGCCCACTCGGTTCCGGTACTCGCGGCGATCCAGCTATGAGCGTTACCGTAGAGACCGTCATTGAGATGCGGTATCTTGTGGATGGGATATCCAGCCAAGCACGAAGACGCCGAAGCCTTCGCCCCACCGCCGACCAGCGCGAGGTTGCGTTTTCCGTCAGCCCCGTAGATCTCCAACTCATCGATACAAGCCTGCGAACCGGAAGTCGCACGGACCACGAACCGCACGAACTTCGCCTCGGCCGCAGAAAAGCTGACAACGTTCGGCTTGTCGGGGTGCACAGTCGGAGCGGCCGCGAGCGCGGCGGGCAAGAAAGAACATATCAACGCCACAGACAATATGTATCTCACGACGGACCTCTCCAACTACTCTATCGACATCCCCGGCGAAATCAAAGGAGTTTTCAGTTCCGCCGGCGGGCACCAATGAACGCTTTATGCTAGTCGCTCATGCGGGTCCGGAGTACTACCACCGGACCGGTCGTAGAGTCGTAGAGATGATGCCATTCATCGGCGTGCGGAATCTGCCGCCCCGGCCATTTGATTTGCTCGTCCGACTGCCTTGTCCAGTTCCCGGTTTGACGCATCCAGTTCATCCCTGGCATGTACGAGGGCCTGTTCTGTAAGTCGTCGTTCGATCGCCGCTGAGAGCATATGGGCAAGACCGTCTATGAGATTACACTCTTCGCTCAGGAACGGACCTTCGTCCAACTCCGGGCACTCCTGGAGGTAGTAGACCTCGATGCTGCCTCGAACCACGCCCTGGACGAGAAGATCACTCGACAGTTTCCACGGCGTTGGCTCGAAAGGTTCGGAAACATGCTCCGTTCCGTCAAAGACTATCCTGCCCCGAGTGAGGTTGGGATAGTGCCATCCCGGGGGAATCGACGCCAGGATATCCTGGAATATCTCTTCCAGCGTCTGGCGCATGGAAGTCGATCGCGACGCCGTGTAGAGACACTCGAGCTCCTTGATGCGTTCCTGCATGTCATGCAGCAGCCCCACTCTCTCCCTCTCGGCCTGCAGTCGCCCACGATCCCGCTTGGCGACAAGATACGATGCGACACATATTCCCGCCAATCCGAGCAACCACAGAAAACCGTGCCCGAACCACAAAGCCGCCTCTTGGTCACGTGCCAGGGCCTCGAAAGGCTCTAGGGGAACCGACACGCTGATTCCTCCCCGGACGTCGCCGACCTTGTAGCCCTGATCGCCGTGGCATTTCAGACAACTCGCCTCGACATGGAAGACCTGCATCATCCGCAAGTGCGACTTGCCGGCCATACGCTCGATCGAAACCACTTCCGTCTGACCGTCCTCGAACGCCTTCAGGGCCTCGGTCTCCCACAGATCGGCTGCATTGGCGATGCGTTTGGGTTTCAGGCTGGTCAGGTGCCCGCAGATCTTGCCCTCCAACTCGACGGTATCGTAAACCTGCCGTGTCATGTAGGCTGGGTTTATGAGCGTCAGTTGCCGCCCCGAGGGAGTGGTGATGTCTCGTTCGGGAATGTGAGCCAGATGCCGGTTCGGCGGCGTGCTTTTCGCCACCGGAACATATACGCCTCCATGCCCGGCGTTCCAATTCCGCCAGAACGTGTCCCGCTCGAGAGCCATGCGAGCCTGAATGCGAGCATGCTCCCGGACCCCTTCGCCGGTCCGGACGATGCTCCATCCCAGCAAACCAGCAATAACAATCGTCCATAAACCCGCTAACACCAGGCTGCGCCGTTGAGGCTTGTGAAGTCTGTGTTTGTTATCTGTCATGGTGCTGATTTGTCAGTGTGGCCTGCAACTGTATCCAACATTGGTTCCCGACGCCGCCAGTGCTGATACAGATGCATTCGCACGACGATTACTCCCCGCACCCGCTCCAATCCTACTGTCTTTTCGGACATTCCACCGGGCCGCTTGAATACCGCATTCGATTATCAACAGGGACTTTACGGGCAGCTATTTCAAACGGGCTCGAACGAATTTCTGGGGATCGGTCCATCCGGCTGCACCGCTCTTGAACTTCGCGGGCGGCAGGTAGCCGGTGAAGCCGCCGCGGCTGAACAAACCTTTGCGGATACCGAAGTGCAGGTGGGTTCCGTATCCACCGTTGGTCCACGTGAAACTCCGCCCCAACGATGCGATCTTCTGACCGCGACGCACCTTCCGGCCCGGGCGGACGCAGACCAGCGGACCGAGGTGACCGTACAGGCTGCAGAACGGACCGCTCTTGTCGCCTGTATGTTCGATCACCACAAAACCGCCCCATGACGCCACGCCAACCGAGGCGATCTTGACCTCTCCGTCGCCTATCGCGACTACCGTAGACTGCGGGCGATGCCACGCAACATCATCGCCGACGTGATAAGTACCCGAAAACGGGCCTTTCGCTCCGCTGACCGCTGAACCGAAGCTCTTGCGCTTCGGGTCGAAATAGTCGCGAACGGGGGGCATGAGTTTCATCGCTGACGGCTGGGTGGCCGGCGGCGGAGAGTCCTTGAGGTGATACGTCGCATCCTGTCGCACGGCCGGATATCCGGATACGAGGGTCAGCAGTTCGAATCTTGCGGAATTCCGCCCCGCCCCGGCGGTGGTCGATCGCCCCCTGTAATAATGCAGCGGTTCGAAAGGCTCCGCCGACGCCAACAGTTTCAACACCGACGCCCTGGCCGATCTGGTCGGATGCTTCTTGAGCAGGTCGATCGCAGTTCGATAAGCTTTCGTCGGCTCGTCAGGCCATTTGGGACTCGGGGTATCGGGAGCGTCCTTGAACAGCTCGGCGCGCCTGCCAATTGCGGCGACGGCCTCATCAAGTGCCGCCCGACAATATACGTCCCGCTCGCCTTTGAGGGCGTTCTTCAGGGCGTCGAGATCCTCTTGGCCGCCGTGCCATCGCATGTACTCAGCCGCCATCGCTCGGAGCCTCGGCGTACCAAGCCGCAAGCGTTTGGCGATCTTAGCACGGGTCTGCGGTGAGTTGTCCTGCTGGTGGATGAGTCCGCAGATGGCTGTTATCTTCTGCTCGATCGCGCCGCGGTCCAGCATCTTCCGCGCAGCGGGCGTTAGCGTTGGGCTGTGGTATCGCGGCAGGACGCGGTCGAGGTATTTCCACATGCCCGATCTGGCCAGTGCCCGCGCCATCCTCGCCGCGTCCGGCGCGGCGCGGTCGGACGATTGGAGCGCCGGCCCGGCGATCAGCACACTGCGGCTGTCGGCCAGTTTGCTCATCGCGGCGCTCAGTTCATCGCCGCTGAGGTTGAGTCGCAACGCCGAGTGGGCCATGTCGCGAACGGTCTTGTTGCGGTCGACCAGTGCGCCTGTCACCGCGTCGAGTGCCTCGGGGCTCCAGCAGGTCTGCAACGCCGACAACGCCATCGCCCGCATGGCCAGCGAGGATCCCTTAACGTGTTGGATCAGACGGGGTATCGCCGGGGCGCCGATGGCGTTCAACTGCTCGCGAGCGACTTTGCGCGTCGAGGCGCGCCCAAGCGATTTGAGCAGCGAGTCGATCTTGGCGTTCAGTGCCTTGTCGGCCGACAAGTTCGCACATAAGCCCAGAACAACCGCCGCCAACACGACACCGCGAAGCTTGAATGGACATCTGGACGACATAGATCCGATCCCGATGAGTCGCTTTATTTTTGTTCGTTCTTCCGCCTCACGCCGATGAACGCTTTCTGCTTGTCGCCCATTCGGGTCCAGAGTACTACCAGTGGTCGGTCGCCCTTACCGCGCAGGCGGCGTTGGAGGGCGTCGGTGTTGATGGTCACGCCGCGGGATTTGATCTCGACCAGACCGGCGTCGAGTTTTTTCAGGGCGATGCGGATTTCGCGCTCGCGCCCCGGGACGGTCTCGATAATCTCGTACGATCGCGCCAGGTGCGAATCGACCGGCTCGTTTCCGAACAACCAGAGCATGCCCGGATACGCCCGCCACAGATTATTCCGGGCGGCTAGAGCGTCCACCGCGTGTGCGGCGATCACTTCCGGGCCCGGCTCGATCAGCCACGGGCCAACCTCGCCAAACGCCGCTGGCGGCGCGTCGGCGGATATCGTTTCGGACTGCGGGTCCCCCATCTCGCCCCATACCGCCGTGGCGCTTCGGGCGGGGGCATCGGCGCCGGCGGGCGACCACCAGACGACCAACTGCTTGCACACACCGTCCTCGGATACGTATTCCAGGCGGATGTCGGGCCAGTCGTCCAGTTCGGTAAAGTCCATAGCCGCCGACAACTTCATCGCCCCACCGGCGGTGTTTTGCGTGAGCGAGCGGAGGAAATCCTCGCCCGGTTTTAGTTCGCTGAGCCCCACCACTCGCCTGCCCCCGCTTCGCCGGTCCGGATCGATATGGACTATCGCATCGGAAGGGATGTCCAATTGCGTAACGTCGGCCATCGCGAATTTCGTCCGACCGTCTACGCCCGCGACCCGCGCGTTATGTGCCGAACAGACGATCGCTTCCGGCGAGATATCGTATCCGGAAACGTCCAGCCCGGCGGCCGCCAGCCCGATCGCATCGCCGCCAAGTCCGCAGCAGAGGTCCATAACTTCCGCCCGCCCCGCCGCCATCGTCGCCATCCGGCGCCCGACATAGTTCGCCAGGCGCAGGGACGAACACTGCTGGAGCAGTTCGTCGCTCAACAGCATCTCGGCGGACAGTTCGCGCGAGAACTTCGCCACCGCCACCGCCCGCTTGCGAAGTTCCCGCATGTGACCGATCGCACACGCCTCATCGTACGAATAGCTCTTGCGCAGGATCTTCTGTGCGCCCAGCGGATTGTCGGGAAGTACGATCGACAGCGCTTCGAGGCCGCCCGGACCGGTAAGGAACTCCAATTGTGCCAATGTCAAAGCCATCTTCAAAACTTTCGCGTGCTGCCGACCGATACGAGCGGTTGTGGGTGATCGCACATGATAGACCACGCGATGGACCGTTGCAATGTACGTTGGTATCTGTAAGAATATTTCGACGAAAAACAGCAGTTCGCGTCATGTCGGAATCAGATTCGGAAAGGGCTTACGATTATGGATACTAAGGCAAATTCGCCAACCGAGCCTCGGAACCGAACGTTTCTCAAGGCGTTGGGGCTTCTTCTGATTCTCCTGGTGATCGTTCCGGCGATCGGATTTATTATTCTCTGGTCGGCGCTGGCGATCACTTACGCCGGCGTGAGCGATCAGAACATTCGCTGGGCGCTGGGATCATCGTTTGCGATTGTGTTCTTCGTGTCGTTCTTCTCTTTCCCCAAGCGTATGTTGACGACTATGTTTCTGCTGACCGCCTCGGGTGCTGTTTTCTGGTGGTGGACGACTCTCAAGCCCTCCCACGACCGCCAATGGAGCCAGTTGTCGGCGGTCCTTCCGATAGTCCGGATCGAGGGCAATACCGCGACGGTGCAAAGCATCCGCAATTTCAAGTACCTGGCGGTCGACGATTACATACCCGAATACTACGACAAGACGTTCGACCTGAGTAAACTCGAGACGCTCGACCTGATCATATCCTACTGGGGCGGCGGGAAGCACACCGCCCACTCGATGCTGTCGTTCGGATTCAAGGACGGTGGGTATCTGTGCGTATCGGTCGAAGCCCGCGCCGAGGACGGCGAGGAATATTCCGGTATCGCGGGCCTGTTCCGAAAATACGAGCTTATCTACGTTCTGGGCGACGAAATGGACCTGATCGGCTCGCGAACGGGCGTGCGCGCCGAACAGGTCTATCTCTATCCGACCAATACCCCGCCGGCCGACGTCCGAAAGCTGTTTGAGAAGATCGCCGCCCGAGTCAACCAGATCGCGAAAACCCCGGAGTTCTACAACACGATAACTGACAACTGCACGACCTGCCTGGCGTATTCCGGCCGGTCGATCGTACCGCCCGGCTCGTTCGACTACAGACTACTGCTGAACGGATACGCCGATGAGATGGCCTACGAGAACGGGTGGATCGCCACCAAAGACTCCTTCGCCGAAACCCGAGACCGTCACCACGTCAACCGGTACGTCGAAGGCAAGGGCGATACGGGAAACTTTTCGCGCCTGATCCGCCCTCATCTGAGGGGCCTCCCCAGCAAAGTCGTCACGCCCAAAAGCGGACCGGAAATCGCGCAATGACAATCATCGTCCTTGTAATCGCAGCGGTCCACGTTCTTGGCGTGCTTTCGTCGATCTCGGCGCTGCTGTCGACCCGAACGCCGCAAGGCACGATCGCGTGGATCATCTCGCTCAACACAGTCCCGTACCTGGCGGTACCGGCATACTGGATTTTCGGACGGTCGAAATTCCAAGGCTACGTCTTCGCGAGAAAAGGACAGGATTCGCAGATTAGAACTTCACTCAGCGGTATTCAATCGAAACTCGACCCTCACATCTCATCGCACGGGCGGGAATACGGACGTGTTCGGGCGGTGGAACTGCTCGCGCAGATGCCCTTTTCCGGCGGGAACCAGGCCGAGTTGCTCATAGACGGCGCCGCGACGTTCCAGAGCATCTTCGAGGGGATCAGCGAGGCCCGAGACTACCTGCTCGTGCAGTTCTACATCGTCCGGGACGACCGGCTCGGCCGCCAACTCAAAGAGAAACTCATCGCCAAACGAGAAGAAGGGCTGAGGGTGTATTTCCTGTACGACGAGATCGGCAGCAGCGACCTGCCGCATTCGTATATCACGGAACTCACCGAGGCGGGCGTGTCGATCCGTCCGTTCCACTCGACGCGCGGGCGGTGGAATCGCTTCCAGTTGAATTTCCGGAACCACCGCAAGGTCGTGGTCGCCGACGGACGCGCCGGTTGGGTCGGCGGTCTGAACGTCGGCGACGAATACATGGGGCGCGACCCGAAATTCGGACCGTGGCGCGACACGCACGTGCGCCTGCAGGGGCCCGCGGTACTCGGTTTGCAATTGGCGTTCCTGGAGGACTGGAACTGGGCGGCCGATGAGGTGCTCGACCTGTCATGGGACCCCGAGCCCGCTCCAGAAGGCGATCAGCACGTTCTCATCGTCCCGTCCGGACCGGCCGACGCGGTCGAAACCGCCAGCCTCATGTTCCAGCACGCTATACACTCCGCCGACGAGAGAATCTGGATCGCCAGCCCATACTTCGTTCCCGACGAAGGCGTCACCGCCGCCCTGCAACTGGCCGTCCTGCGCGGCGTGGACGTGCGCGTGCTCATACCGGAAAAACCGGACTCCATCCTGGTCCATCTTTCGTCATTCACGTTCCTGGGCCCCATGATCGATTCGGGCGTCAGGATATACCGCTACCAACCGGGATTCCTTCACGAGAAGGTTTTCCTCGTGGACCATTACGTCGCCGGCGTGGGTACAGCCAATCTGGACAATCGCTCGTTTCGCCTGAATTTCGAGATCACCGCGGTTGTTATCGACGATGATTTCGCATCGCAAGTCGAGAAGATGTTCCAGACCGATTTCGCCAGCGCTTCTCCCGTAACGACCGAACAACTCGAAGCCAAAGGCTTCTGGTTCAAACTGGCGTCACGCGCCGCATACCTGTTAGCCCCGCTGCAGTGAGGACGACCGGTAATCAGTGATCGGTCGTCAGTGATCAGTAGCGGCTCACGTCAACACCAGAGGCGTTGCCGCTTGTCGTTATCCGTTGTCGTTACCGATCACTGACAACTGGTTACTGACAACTGACGTTCAATGGCCCGGGTGGGACTCGAACCCACACGCCCCGGGGGGCAAGGGATTTTAAGTCCCCAGCGTCTGCCAATTCCGCCACCGGGCCAAGCTTTATACTATAAGGATTTAAGTTCATCTCGATTGCCTCGATTTTCCCTCGCGGGGGCCAGTTGGGTAGTACGTTGGGCAACCTATCCGGCCTCGGCAATCTTGTCCATCTCCTTACGAAGGAGTTCGGACATGTCGCCAGTATAGTAATCATCCAGAACTCTTGCAACTAACCACCCGCCAAGCCTCATTACGATACTCTTGTCGACACCTGCGCGCAGTGCATGGGTGCCGAAACTTCGGCGTAGGTCATGGAACGTGCAGTGTGCAATCGTCGTCCGTTTCCTCAGTCGAGCAAACTCGTGAGTCACCCAATCAGGTTTGAACGGTCGTCCATCCAACCACGTAAACACATAGGGAGACTTATGCACGACGCGACCATCCTGAACAACCTTCGGTTTCTTCGCCTGCATCTCCACGAGCAGAGTATGAACCTGCGGGTGCATGGGAACGTGCCGGTTCTTTCGACTCTTGGTGAACTCGCTCTCTTCGGGAATGTTGACAACGTGAATTACCTGCTTCGCCACGTCCACTGACTTCCAACGAAGATTACACAACTCCTGACGCCTGAGCCCCTGCCGGTATCCCACAATCAGCAAGGCGCGATAGTCCGGGTTCTTACACTGTGTTAACAGTTCTGCAAACTCGTCTTTTTCGATAATCCGCACAACCTTCTCAGGCACTTTCAAAGCCAACCCCTTCCAACCCAACAGCGGATTTTTCTCCAACAATCCAGCATCAACTGCGTAGGAAAGAGCAGACCTAATCTGCCGCAAGTCCTTGTTCACCGTCGCAGGCTTCTTCTTCTCCTCAAGGCGCATTGCCCTAAAGTCCATGATAGCTCGCCTCCCAATATGAGAGATAAGCCTCACGTTACACCACTTCTCCAACAGACTCAGACTTGCTTTTGTCTTCTTGATGGTGTCTTCGTGCTTGCCTGCCATCAGCACAGAAAGCTGCTCAGTCAATTCTTCGATAGTCACCTCCGGAATCTTGCCACTCAACTTGTTGCGGAGCCGTTCACGTATCTCCCTGCACTTGTCACGCGCGAAAGCTTTGTCTCTTCCGCACGCCATAGACATGTTCTTGCCGCTCACCGGGTCTTTCCAGCGCACACGATACGTATTTCCTCGGACACCCTTTCGGGTTTCTATCCAAACTCCTGTTGGGTTCTTTGATGCCATGATTCTCTCCTTTAACCAGACTGTTATACCATTGCTGGACGCAACCGCTTGTTGATGTACTCCTCGATGTCATCGGGACGGAACCCATATACGCCTTTTGCCAGTTCAACGTACGACAGCCGTTTCATACGCATCAACCAACGCAAAGAAACTTTGGGCTTTCGACGGCTCCTGAGGCTAAGCCTGTCAATCACCTCATCCTCAGTGAGGAGCCGCGTGTAGCCATCCCCATCGGCTCGCCGTTCCACCGCTTCTTTGATTTCAACGCCGGAGCGTTTTTTCTCAGGGTCGGTGAATGTGCGAACCTGCTCGTTTTCCAACTTCGTATCGTTCTTCTTCTTTGACATCGTCATGTCCTTTCTCAGTTTGGGCCGTCTTCCGCTGACAATTCAGCTTGGCCCGTTAATATCGTTTTCCCGGCCTGTAACTCCCAGCAGCAAGACAACACTCACCACAGCGGCCAGATTCTTGGCGATGCCTTCGTTGCGAAACCACAATCAGACATCACTGAACAACACACTAGCACAAGAAAGGGGATTTGTCCAGACATTATTTCGCTAAGTCACTACACAGCAATTACTTGGGTCACACGAACAAAAAATCTCAATTCCAAAAAAACACCCCTGTGACACGGCCTTTTCATTTCACAGCCATATACATTCATATGCATTCATATACATTCTATAACTGCTTATGACACAACATACTACGAGAATCCATGCTGTATATTCGCCGCGAAATATTTTTTATTTTTCGTGAAAGAAGCCCCATCCCACTCCTCCGAAGTACTCCCAACGGTGTGTAACAACATCCAAGCAACTGCCATTCGGCCCCCACCGAGAGGGCCTCAGGCTTGCGACACTCACAGTGACAGCAACGCTGCCCTGCCAGCCAAGCAGTCGTAGCCTCGAACATTTGGACTTCTCGTGCGGCCCCCTGCGAACCCGCGCATGCGTAGTATCGTGTGGCGTGGTGTATTCAGAGATGATAGAGTATCGGACATTGTGAAACAGAGTTGGAATTACGGCGACGTGTAATCCGTGCCTCGCCCCGGTTAACACCGTGTCAATGGCAAGACTCGATATCGACACAGATAACTTCGGCTAAGGAATGCAGTCATGATTACCACACCTACAGTTTTAATCCTCGGTGCCGGAGCCAGTGCTCATCTTGACTTCCCGACAGGCCCAAGCCTTTCAAACGCCATCTTTGGCGCAGCCAACAACCCCCCGGACTTCCTAATCAACGCCATCGACAACCTCCTTAGCCCAAACGAACTGAAGGATTTCGCCAACAGACTCCGTACTTCTTCCGCCCCCTCCATCGATTCATTTCTCCAACGTAACACACACTTCATCCCAATCACCAAACTACTCATCGCACTCTGCTTAATACCATACGAGAAGCCCGCCCTCCTATGGGCCTCACCGCATCCAAACGCCGACTGGTACAAACTCCTTTTCAACACCATGCAACACAACGCTCCCGACCTCCGCGACTTCGCCAACAACCGCCTCTCCATACTCACCTACAACTATGACCGTTCCCTTGACCACTTCCTTCACCACACTCTCATGAGCCGGTACAACGCTGACTCTGCTTCCTGTGAATCCGCATTGCGTCAAATCCCTATCGTACATCTTCACGGCCAACTTGCCGAATTGCACGACCGTCCCTACTCCCCCACCCTCAATCCCGACACCATTCTTAAAAGCGCCGACGCAATCAACGTCGTATACGAACCGATAGATGCCTATCCGCAATTCACACAAGCCCGTGAGATGCTCAGCACAGCCGCTCGTATATACTTCCTCGGCTTCGGCTACGACCCGGTCAATGTCAACCGACTCAACCTACAAGAAATAGACACCCTTAGGCCCAAGTACCTCCAGCGCCTAACTCCACCCGCCACACCCCAACCGATTATTGGCACACTAATTGGTTTCAACGACCACGAAACAGCCACCTTGAAAAAGCAATACTCCAGCGTAATTGGCTTCGTCGAAAACTTCATAATGGACTTCCTCAGTAACCGACACACCGCCCTCATTTAGTATCCACGGCCACAGGCATTCACGTGTCGCCAACTGGTCACTGCTGCCGTGTGTCGGTAGCGCTCAATGCAGTGCAATCCTGTGATGCCGTGGTGTGCTGCTTTCCGATTCAAGCACATTGACACAGTGTTAGCCGGTCTTGGAAAAGACCAACGCACTCTTGGCCTTGGCCTTCTGCTTCTTGGTCATGCCCGAAGCCGCCACCTGAGCAAGCGCGACTACGAGTCTGGTCATGGTAACGCCTGCGTGCTTCGCAAGCATCTGCAGGAGCTTCTTCTCTTCCGGGCTCAAACGAAATTCGACTCGTTCCGTCTTCGCTGCGGTTCCGCCGAGAAGCACCGCAAGGTCAACCCCTTGTATCGCGCCCAAAATGCTTCTCAGATTCTCGGGCCTTATCTGTCTACCTTCACGTCGTTTTGCCATTGCTCTGTACTCCTTGCTGCTTAGCGTGTCGGATGATGCTCCGGACGACTGACGGATACCAAACGGGCTTTCCCGACTTACCCGCGCGGCGTCTCCGCTTGCATGTCATACGGGAGTTTCTTGGCGGAAACATGCTTTTGCAACGTGTCACCCGTTACCCTTCGGTCGAAGGGTGCTCATTTTCGTCTTCCGACATCGCCAT
>CAZSLS010000030.1:0-46094 GCA_964607575.1 uncultured Planctomycetaceae bacterium
GTCTGATCGAAGAAGCGGAAGCAGAGGCCGCCGCTCACCCGCCGAGACGACGCGTCCCGCGGAGGGACCAGTAATCAGTGAGCAGTACGCAGTCGGGAATGTCGCTGTTCTATCGTCGTTCGCCGTTGCGAGTTGCCGGTTTTTCGTTTGGTGATATGGGTATTCCATGGTATATTAGACGCCCCCCAAGTTCGCTTGCGGAGCAGTAGGTTGGTTACCGCCGGCGGTATGGCGGAGGATGGGAGGCCGGGTGGCCCATGCCACCACCTGCCAGGAGACATCGGACGGGCTGGCGATTCTGTAGATCAAGGAGTGTAGTGATGGTCAAGCGAGTAGCTGTTCTTATGGTGTTTGGTCTGTACACATCGATTGCCCCGGGCGGTATTACCCCAACCGGCGACGTGAGCCCAGCCAACCCGGCGACATGGACGTCTTCGACCAGGGCCTACATCGGTAATACTGGAACTGGCGGCGTAACCGTTGACGACGACAGCGATTTGAGATCGTACTACAGTTACGTGGGCAGAGCGTCAGGTTCGACGGGTGCGGTGACGGTCAGCGGCGCGGGATCGACCTGGACCAATTCCATCGAACTTCATGTCGGTTCCCTTGGAGACGGTACGCTGCACGTTAGCGACGGTGGGGCCGTCATAAATAACTGGAATGGCTTCGTCGGCACATGGTCCGGTTCGGCGGGTGCGGCGACGGTAAGCGGCGCCGGATCGACTTGGAGCAATTCCGGTTTCCTTTACGTCGGTGTCTACGGGACCGGTACGCTGGACATTATCAATGGCGCAGCCAGCAATACGAATGATGGCTACATCGGGCAGTACTCCGGTTCTACCGGTGCGGTGACGGTCAGCGGCGCCGGAGCGACCTGGACCAATTCCAGCGACCTTTATGTTGGCGACTCCGGCGACGGTACGCTGACTATCGATGACGGTGGTCTGGTGCAGGTCGGCGGAGATACATATGCCTCCAGGCATGTCGGAGGGGATTGTACGATCGACTTCGACAACGGAACACTGACGACCGGTGGATTCCTGGGTGCGACCAGTGATCTGAGCGGTACGGGCACGATCAACACCAGGGGCCTGGTCAGTGATGTGGACCTTCTCTTCGATGCCGCCGGCGGGCTGACGCAGACTGTAATGCTCAATGGCCCCGGGCAGAACATCGACGTGAACCTGGAGGTGGATGGTTCTGCTTCAATGGGCGCCGGTTACGGTGGCCAGGGGTCAATGCACATCTCAGACGGTCTGTCCGTGCTATCGATCCATGGCTACCTGGGCTACCGATCCGGTTCTACCGGTGCGGCGACGGTCAGCGGCGACGGTCAGCGGCGACGGGTCAACCTGGACCAATTCCGGCAGGCTTTCTGTCGGCTATTTTGGCGATGGCACGCTGGACATTGCTAATGGCGGGATCGTCAGCAACACGAATTGTCGCATTGGCTACTATTCCGGTTCGAGCGGCGCAGTTACGGTCAGCGGCGACGGATCGGCCTGGGCTAATTCCAGCTTCCTTTACATCGGTAACGAAGGTGATGGTACGTTGGAAATCACCGATGGCGGATCGGTCAACAATACGCATGCCCGAATCGGCTACGAATCCGGTTCGGTCGGTGCGGTGACGGTAAGCGACCCCGATTCGACCTGGACCAATTCCAGCGACCTTTATGTCGGGTACTCCGGCGATGGTGAACTGGAGATCACCAATGGCGCCTCGGTCAGTAACTCGTATGCCCGTCTGGGCTACGATTCGGACTCCACCGGCAGGGTGACCGTTAGCGGCGCCGGGTCGACCTGGACGAATACAAGGAGCCTTTACGTCGGCTTCCTTGGCGATGGTGTGCTGGAGATTACCAACGGCGCCACGGTCTCAGTCGTCGGGACTTCCAGCAGTTACTACAGCTCCATCGGGTACAACGCCCATTCCACCGGCGTCGCGAGAGTCAGCGGTGTAGGGTCGACCTGGTTGACCAGAAAGCTCAACGTCGGGTATCGCGGTAATGCCACACTGGATATTACCGATGGTGGTGTCGTCAGTAATGGATCCGGTTTCGTTGCCCAGTATGCAACTTCCCAAGGTGTGATTAACGTCAGCGGAGCCGGATCGAAATGGCTCTGTAGCGGATGGCTTTATGTCGGCGCATCGGGCTATGGCAAGGTGAACGTCACCAATGGCGGAACCGTCAGCAATACCGACGGATACATTGGCGACGCGTCCGGTTCGCTCGGCGCCGTGACGGTCCGCGACCCCGGGTCGAGTTGGACCAATTCCGGCGAGCTTGTCGTCGGCGGTCGTGGTCAGGGCGCGCTGGAGATTACCAATGGCGCCGCGGTCAACAATACCAGCGCCTATATCGGTCGAGAGTCCGGTTCTAGCGGTACGGCAGCGGTCCGCGGGCCGGGCTCGACGTGGACCAGTTCCAACCTCCTTTATGTCGGGCGAGTGGGCGACGGTGAGTTGGAGATTACCGATGGCGCCGTCGTCAGCAGCGCCGGCGGCTACGTAGGATACTGGGGTACTTGCACGGGTACGGCAACGGTCAGGGATTCCGGTTCGACGTGGACCAATTCCGGGAGCCTTTACGTCGGCTATCAGGGCGAGGCCGCGCTTAACATCTATTATGGCGGTTTGGTAAGTGTGGACGGAAGCCTCACCATTGACAACGACGGTGATGGAAACTCTTTCATCAACATGGGCACCGGCGGAATGCTGGCGCTAGCCGGTGAAGCCGATGGCTCTCTGGGGGAGTTTTTAGGGCTGATAGATGGTACAGATGCGATCCGCTATTGGGATGAATCCATCTGGGGCTGGGTCGACATTACCGGCGCAACTCCCGGCGATGACTACACGCTGAGTTATCTGACCGAAGGCGATCTGAGCGGTTATACCGCGCTGACCGTGACTACACCCGTCCCCACCCCGGGAGACACCAATCGCGATTACATAGTCGACGAACTGGACCTGGCGAATCTAGCCGCCCAGTTCGGAGGCGCCCCGGGCCTCGAGTCTGCCGACTGCAACGGTGACGGTTTTGTCGGTATTGAAGACTTCGCTATCCTGCGCAAGTACTTCGGTTCAGGTGTTGTCGCAGCGCCGCAGGCCGAGTCCGTGGCGACCACCCCCGAACCGGCGACCGCAGTCTTACTGTTGCTGGGACTGGGTGCTGTTATTCGTCGGCGACGGTTTTTTAGCCACGGATGAACACGGATAAACACAGATAACATTGATATGGTGAAGGCAACGGCGGACGGTAATCGGCCCAGTGAGCAGTTAGCAGTAAGCAGTTAGCAGTAACGACAACGGCGAACGACGGTCGGCTCGGTGAGCAGTAAACGGTGACGCAACAACAATCCCCGCCGATCGGTCGCCACCTGCTTGTCACGACGCTGGAGCGCAAACCGAAACCCGGTACATATCGGGATGCAACGCGGGCGGCTCGGCGAGTGAGGGGTATAATATGTTGGGCGCCTGTGGCGCCTCCGACAAGCCCCAAAGATGCCCCGGAGAGATGCGGGGCGATGGCGGCTGGCGAATACGTTAATTAACAGGACCAGACGAGTTCCTTCCTTCCGACCGCAACAGGCTTCAGTGCCCTGGCGAACCCGGAGGGAGGATTTTTAAGACACTATGTAATGTGCCGGACACCAAGTGTCCACAGCCGAATGTAATCCAAGCCGCACTAATTTCGATTATGATAAAAAACTCTCTTGTTGGAAGTTCGATGGGCGCGGTGGTTGTGTGCTCGCCGAGAGGCGGCCAGACCTCTTCTCGGGGCCTCTGGCGGGTCGAAAACGCCCTTGCCGGACGCCCCCGGACCGCGAGCCATGGGGCGAAAAGAATATCTATTCGGCGTTTCTTCGTGTTTCCCGGTGACAGGCCATTCGTGGTGATTTCCTGCAAAACAGTATCGAGAGGTTAGAACGATGAAGGACTGCAAAGTATCACAGGGGCTGGGGACGCCCCGCCCGCCGGATCCGCCAATAACTGCAAGAATTGGCGAGCCACGATGGAACCTTCAGGCCGTGATCGATGAGCAACTACAGGTCATTGCGCGTAATGACCGCAGAATTGCCCGCGGGTGGGTAGTCATCATTGTCCAACTGGTTACTACCGTCTTCCTTGGATTGGCTTTGTATCTCATGGCTACCTGACTGGAGGCTGCATGGTGGGCCATACGGTGATGAAGGCGACTGCAATCGACGAATCGGCGGCTCGTGAGAGCGTTGGGGGGAGTCGCCCGGGCAGTTTTGAGGCGAGGCAGAGGCGACGGGCTTGTCCGCCACCTGAACGATTGTCCGATTTAGGGAGAGAATAATGATCAGAAACACATTGGTCCTGCTCCTGTCTGTTTGTCTCTGTGCATCGCCAGGGCGAGGCGGTATTGTCGCCACCGGCGACGTGAGCCCCGCCGACCCGGCAGCGTGGACAATCTCGACCGGCGGCTATGTCGGCTGGACTGCTGCGGGCATGCTTACTATCGACGATGGCAGTGATGTGGTTTCATACTGGGGTTTCCTGGGCGATAAACCAGGCGCTATGGGGACAGTTAGCGTTAACGGTCAAGGGTCAACCTGGACGGTAACGCGAAGTGTTTTCCTCGGTAGAGAAGGCGACGGTAAGCTGGAAATCATCAATGGCGGGACCGTCACGAGTGGAGATGCCTACATGGGGTTCGACCCGGGATCCACAGGTTCAGCAACAGTAAACGGACAAGGGTCGAGTTGGACGGAAATGGGATACGTTTGGGTTGGTAGAGAAGGCGACGGAAAGCTGGAAATCATCAACGGGGGGGCCGTCACGAGCCTGCATGGCTACCTGGGGGCCGCCCCGGGTAGCACAGGTACGGCAATCGTAAGCGGTCAAGGGTCGACCTGGACGAGAGTAGAATTCATTCATATCGGTATGGAAGGCGATGGGAAGCTGGAAATCATTGATGGCGGGTCGGTAACAAGTGAATGGGCCTGGGCTGTGTTGGGCCTTGGCCAAAACTCCACCGCTTCGGCAATCGTGAGCGGGCAGGGGTCAAGCTGGACGGGAATGGGATTCTTTCTAGTCGGCGTGGGAGGCGCCGCCAGTGTGGAGATCACCAACGGCGCCTCGGTCCGCAGTGAAGAGGGCAACGTCGGCATGGACTCCGGCTCGACCGGCACGGTAACGGTCAGTGGCGCCGGGTCTACGTGGAGCACTCACTTCGAGCTTTGCGTCGGGCTCAGTGGTGAAGGCAGCCTCGCTATTGCTGACGGGGGTTTGGTAAGCGTACGCGGCGGATTGAGCATCGATAGCAATCGCGACGGAGACTCTTACCTTACCATGGCCACAGGAGGGATGTTGGCGTTGAAGGGTAATGCGGCCGGTTCGCTGGGGGAGTTTCTGGGCCTGATCGACGGGACCGATGACATTCGCTACTGGGATGATTCGGTCCGGGCCTGGGCGGACATCACAGGCGCAACGGCCGGCGAGGATTACACGTTGGCCTACCTGACAGAAGGCGACCTGGCGGGATATACGGTGTTGACCGTGACTGCGGGCCTTCCGACGCAGTTGGGAGACACTAACGACGATGACATCATCGACGACCTGGACTTGGCGAATCTCGTCGCCCAGTTCGGAAGCACACCCGGCGACGAGTCGGCCGACTTCAACGGTGACGGCTTTGTCGGTCTCGAAGATTTCGCCATCCTGCGCGCCTACCTAGGTTCCGGTGTCGCAGCAGCGGCGCCGGAGGCGGAGTCCCCAGCCGCCACACCCGAACCTGCCTCCGCAGTTTTGCTGTTGTTGGGACTGGGTGCTGTTATTCGCCACAGGAAGAAGTGATCCGGGGTCAGGTTGCATAACCGGTCGTCTCACCGGCCGCATAATGCAGCCGGCTTTGAACGACCCCGGGCACACCGCAACATTAGACCTTCTAACGGCTAAATGCGCTCTGACCCCATTTTGGGTTCAACTCCCAACTACCACGCCGTTGGTCAATCGTTTAATACCCGATCCCTTAGAATCCTCAACCGTCGGACAACGGCGTTTCGTCTGGAGCGTCTTCTTACGGTGGCAGTGGCGGGGCCCTTGGAGGTGATGGGCTTTATGGCGCCGCGGTTCATCTGCAGTTGGACGGTCTCGGCTTTGGTCAGCCCGCCGTGAGGGTCCCCTACCTTCGTGTCGAGTTTGTTGAGCACTATACCGATCGATCGCGACGCCTTGCGGTTGGTCCATTCACCCGGACGTATCGAGGTGATCTTCTTTTGGGTCTTCGCCCTCCAGGTTCCGGTAGTGCCCTGGAACTGGAGCGCGAAGTCTCCCCATTGCGCCACATTACCACTGGTCCCGGTAGCGGCAAGCGTGGCCGAAGCAGTGCGGACGCGGAAATCGTTCTTGCCGCGCGACGAGTCAACCTGCGCTCGCAAGGCCCCGTACTTCAAACCGAGCCTGGTCTTGACCAGCTTGCCGGTCCTGCGGAACGAGGATATACCGATCTTCGTTCCGCTCTTGACGGTTACATCGCCGCGGTCGGCGAACTTCAGAACAGCCCTTCCGCCAAGACCCGTGCGAACGAGACTGCGTTCGGCCAGTACGTCACCTGCCTTCAGCGGCTGCCACTTTCCGTTCTTGGCGTCGCCGGAGAATTTTTCGACAATTCCCGAGACCGATTTCACCGTGGCGGTCAATGCGACCGAAGCGGGTTTTGCCTCTACGGGCGCTTTGCCCTGGGCGAGGATTGGTGCGGCGGCGAAGACCGCGATGAGCGCAAATGGTATCATATATCGTAGCATGATTGGCTCCTGCTGTCAGGGCATCGAAACGTAAGCCCTGGTCGAATTGCAAAGACCGCTTGTGGTGAGGCGGCAAGATGATTTCCGAGTCGTTCCATAGTAAAGTATAGGATTCATCGGCAATAAGGGCCAAAGTAATTAGCTCCAACATTCGTCAATTAAGTTATTTATGAATGCTCACGGAGGGCTTGTCTCCAGCGACCGGGCGCCACAGCAATCGCGGTAACGAAAGATCGCCCGAATCGCGGTCGTTGACAGGCTCGTGCGCCAGAGGGATACTGTGGCCGGACGCAGCACGTTTACTGGAACACATTGTGAGAAGCCCGCTTATGAGAAAGTTGATTTGCGGTAAATGCATGGAAGTCTTTCAGCGGGCCGGCGGGCCGGCATGCTCGTCCTGCGGGGCGGACTGCTACGATTTCAGCAATAACGATGAGTTCCTGCTGGCCGAGGCGCCGAAGGTCATCGCCCAGCGCCGCTCAGACGGGCTCGAGGGGCTTGTCGGCGGGCTCAACTCGGTGATAATCAATACCGAACCGGACCGCCGCGATACCGCCGTCAGCGAACTGCTCCGATTCACCGGTCTGCAACTCGACGCCGCGTTCGAGGATGACGACTGCATCACATGCGTCCTGAAGACCGGCGGGTCGGCGGACTTTCTCCTCCGATCGAGGAAGACCGACAATCCGTTCCCCTCGACAGCCCGCTACCCCAAAGCCGCCTCCCTTCCGAACACCCGCCTCGAGACGCTGGTGTTCGACGTGACCGACCTCGGGCAGTACGTGGCGATCCAGCGGGCCAGGGGCGTGGAGTTTCTCACCGACGAAATCGTCGCGTCTGACACGCATCTGTTCATCCAGACGATCCCGTCAACGTTCACCGACGTGTCGATCGGGTTCATCCAGTGGCTGCGGCCCGGGCGGGATTACCGGAGGGCATCTTCCCGTCCGATCACCCCGGAGGTCGCATCGCCCGACAAGGGTATCCTGGAGAACGTCAAGGAATTCGACCATGCGGCGATACGTGTCGAGGCAACGGAACGCGATGCAGCCATTCTCGAATTCATGATGCTGACGAACTATAACTTCGAGTTCTCGATCTACGTGAAGCTGTTCAACTCGATCACGAATGTATCGCGGCTGGCGGGGGAGAATTTCGCGTTGGTCTTCACGTCGGGCATCCGCCCGTTCGAGTCTGATGAGAGTTCCGGTCCGACCGAGAAGTTCCTGCATAACTACGGTAGGCGCGTGCATCACATGGCGTTCCGGACCGAGCGGATCGAGGAGACATTCGCGGAGTTGCAGGAGCGGGGCATGGAGTTCCTGATCACCCTTATCGGCTCGGAGACTGAAGGCCTGAAGCAGACGTTTTCGGTGGCATCGGAGAACACGCTTATCGTGAACGAATATATCCGCCGCTACGGCGATTTCGACGGATTCTTCTCGCCTAAGAACGTAATGCTCCTGACGGGCTCTACGGATAGGCAGTAACGGCAAAACCTGACGGGCGTTTTGAACAGGCTGGGTGAAAGGAATATCAGATGAAACATATGTTCGTGATTGTATTGGTGGCGGTTGTCTTGACGTCGCAGGCATGGGGCGAGGCCAGGCGGCCTAGAGTGGTCGTCCTGACTGACATAACTAATGAGCCCGACGACGAGGAATCACTGGTTCGTTTTCTGGTCAGTTCCAGCGACTACGACGTTGAGGCTATGATCGCGACAACCTCGACGTGGCTGCGGAAGAAAGTGCGCCCGGATAAGATCCGGGCCCAGGTCGAGGCATACAAGAAGGTCTACCGGAATCTGATCAAACACGACGCCCGCTATCCAACCCCCGATCACCTTCTATCGGTGACCAGTTCGCACTTGCCGGTTTACGGTATGGGCGGCGTGGGCGAAGGCAAGGACAGCGCGGGGTCCAAACTGCTGATCCGCGTCATCGACAAGAACGATAAGCGCCCTGTGTGGGTGACTGTCTGGGGCGGGTCCAATTGCCTGGCCCAAGCCCTCTGGAAAGTGCGTAAGACCCGCGACAAGGCGGAGCTTGCCAAATTCGTCGCAAAGATACGCGTCTATACAATCAGCGACCAGGATGACAGCGGCGGTTGGATGCGCAAGGAGTTCCCCGGGCTCTTCTATGTAGTCACCCCAAGCAAACAACGCCACAAGGAGTACCACCTGGCCACCTGGACCGGGATTTCGGGTGAGCGCAGGTACAAATTCGCCGCACCGCCGAGCTACTTCAAGTGGATCAGCAATGAGTGGCTGAGCAAAAATGTGATCGAGGGACACGGCCCGCTCGGGGCGCTCTATCCCAAGTGGAAATACATCATGGAAGGCGACACGCCGTCCTATCTCAACCTGATCGACAACGGGCTTCGAAGCGATGTGAGTCCCGATTACGGCGGCTGGGGCGGGCGCTATAAACTCAGTACGCCAAGCGGAGAGACGCGCCCCATCTGGACCAACAGCCCCGACACGGTAATCGTTGACGGAAAGAAGTACTCCCTCCCGCATGCAACCGTGTGGCGATGGCGGGAGGCGTACCAGAATGACTTCGCAGCCCGCATGGACTGGTGCATCGCCGCCAAGCGCGCCGACGCCAACCACCACCCCGCGGCGGTCGTCAACGGGATCAAGGGCAAGAGCGTCGTTTCGATTACCGCCAAACCGGGCCAACTGGTGAAACTGAGCGCCAAGGGTTCCTCGGATCCTGATGGAGACAAGATAAGCGGCAGATGGTTCCAGTACGTCGAGGCGGGCACTTGCAACCGAATTGATATCAGGGGAAAAGACACGAAAGATGTCTCGTTCCTGGCCCCGAACGAACCGGGCAAAACCCTCCACATGATCCTGGAACTGCGAGACGACGGGAAACCGAATCTGCTGAGTTATCGTCGGGTAGTTGTGACAATTCGGTCTTGAAAAGCGGTTTGGATATACTTGGACTATAATGAATGCAAATGAACGCCGCATCATCTTCGATGCGACACGTAGGTAACGTGTAGAAGGAGAAACGTTATGGCTTCGGACACTAGAGAAGACAAGAAGGCCAATGTCATCGATGTGCTGAACCAGGCACGGGGAATGGAACTGCAGGCGATCGCCCAGTACATGAACCAGCACTACAATCTCGATGACATGGACTACGGTGAGATGGCCGCAAACGTAAAACTGATTGCGGTCGATGAAATGCGCCACGCCGAGATGTTCGCCGAACGCATCAAGGAACTCGGCGGCGAACCGACGGCCGAACCGGCAGGACCGGTCGTCAAGGCCCAGGAAGTCGAGGACGTCTTCGGCTTCGACGCCCAGCAGGAGGACGGCGCAATCGTCGCCTACAACCAGTTCCTCCTGGTCTGCCGCGACAACGGCGACAGCGTCAGCATGAAACTGTTCGAAGCCGTCATCGACGAAGAACAGATACACTTCAACTACTTCGACGGCGTCGACGGGCACGTTCAGAAACTCGGCGCGACCTACCTTGCCAAGATCGCCGGAACACCATCGGCCACCGGTCTGCAGACGCTGGGCTTCGTCGCAAGGCAAGGCGGATAGGGAATAATGAAACAGTATCCAGCCTCCGCCTGCGCATAATCAGATCCCAGGCGCCGCCGAATATCCGCTCCTTTTCGTGCTTCATGGTGGGAGAAGAATAGTCCCGCAATGCATCGGTGATTGCCATTCGCCGTGGAGCCCTCCTGAGGAGGGTGACCCGATCGTAGCCCAGGGCGACCCGAGGGGAGCCCTGGGAACAGGTATGCTCTTATCCCCCGAGCCCTCCGGAGGAGGGTGATTTGAGAACCACGCAGCACCCGTTTCAAGTCACCCTCCTCCGGAAGGCTCGGATTCACTTGAGCTCTATTCCCAGGGCTCCCTTCGGGTCGCCCTGGGCTACGTTCAAGTCATCCGCCTCCGGCGGACCCCACGGCAACCTGTTTACGCTGAGGGTTTGATAATGGGTGCTTTTTCGCCTGCTGCGATCATGCGGCGTTTTAGGACGGTCGCGAGTTTCACGCGGATCTCGGCGTGTTTCGGATCGGCGATGAGGTTATTGCGTTCGTGCGGGTCGGCTTGGAGATCGTAGAGAAAGTCTTCGATGTACACGTCGCTGCCGCCCGACGCACGGCGCCGGCCTGGAGCACGGACGGAATACTTCCACTTCTTCGTGCGGATCGCGCGTCCGGTGTGGGATTCGCTGATCTGGACGAACACTTCCTCGGGCCAGTTCTTCGCCGAGCCGTCGGCCAGTGATTGCAGGGGTCGTCCCTGGAGGTAATCGGGCAGTTTGACTCCGCCGGCGGACAGCACTGTCGGCGTCAGGTCGATAAGCGAGACCATATCGTCGATAACTTTCCCGCCGGTGAAGCCCGGACCGCAGGCGATCAGCGGGGTGCGGATGGAGTTGTCGTGGCAGGACCGCTTGTACTCGCCGTTTCGCGTGCGGAAATGGCAGGCGTGATCGCTCGAGTAGATCACCACCGTATTGTCAGACAGCCCCAGACGCTTCAACTCGTCGCGCATCCGCCCGACGTTGTGGTCCAGGCTTCCGCAGCAGCCGAGGTAGTCGGGCATCTCTTTTTTCCAATCGCCTTTCGTGCCGGCAAGATCGCCTGGGATTCGATAGCCCTTGAACTTCCCCTTCGAACCGCGCGGGCCTTCGAAGTGGCGGTGGTCGTTCTGGTGATGCGGTTCGATATACGAGACGAACAGGAAGAACGGTTTCGCTTTACCTTTCCGCGACCGGAGAAACTCGATCGCCCAGTCGGTCTGGGCATCGACGCGGTATCGATCTTTGGGGAACTCGCGCCGGCGCCCTTGCCCGTCGAACATGTATCCGTCATAAGCGTGCGACGTGAATTCCAAAACATCGGACGCCAACCAGAAATCCTTGTACCCCCCCCGCCTCTCGGGTGGTACGGACCTGCTGCGACAATTGAATGGCTTGACGCCGGGCGTCCTCTTGGTGTCCGACGCGAGATGCCACTTACCGAGATACCCAACATCGTAACCGGCGCCCGACAGCAGGTGAGCAAGCGTCTTCTCGGTTCGCGGCAGGGATATGCCATTGGTGTGGCAGGTGGTCTGCGAAGCAAATTTCCCGGTCTGCAGCGCCGCTCGGGCCGGTCCGCATACCGGTTGGCAGGTAAACGAATTGGCGAACCGCACGCCATCGGCGGCCATCTTGTCGAGGTTCGGCGTCAGGCCCTTGAAGACCGGGGCGCCGTAGCAATCGACACTATCCCACCGCTGCTGATCGCTGAAGACGAACAGGATATTCGGACGGGCGGCGGGCTGAGCCCCCTGCCCCCCCGCCGCAGCCAGCCCGGCCGCCGCGACACTCGCAGTCTTGAGAAACTCTCTACGCTTCATTTTGATTTCTTTCCTTTGCGGCGTTTCGATTTATCGCCCGCGGATGCCTTGGGGTTGTACTTCGGGTTCTTTTCGGTGGGCACGGGCGCTTTGGTCTCTTTGCGCCAGCGGAGCATTATCGCGTGAAGCTCTTTGGTCTTGTCGGGCATCTTGGCGGCAAGATTGTTCCGCTCGCCGAGGTCATCCTTCAAGTTGTACAACTCCAAACCGCCGTCCTCGAAATATTCGTGCAACTTCCAGTCGCCGACGCGCACCACGCATCCGGGACGCGTGCGGAACAGCGGATCGCGCGAACCGTCATTCGAACTGTACTTCTGCAGGTAAATCGGAAAATGCCAGAACAACGCCCGCTCCGCCAACTTTCCGCTTTGCGTGAGAAGCGGCATGAGGCTCACGCCGTCCAGCAGCTTGCCCTCGGGCTTCTTCGCGGCGGTCATCTCCAACAGGGTCGGGTAGAAGTCGATACCGATCACCGGCGTGTCGCATTTGGAGCCCGCCTTTATCTTCGCCGGCCAGCGGACGATCAGCGGTTCGCGAATCCCGCCCTCGTAATACGATCCCTTACCCGCACGCGCCGGGGCCTGGGAAGATATCTTCGCTATCCCGCCGTTATCGGAAGTGAAGATGACGACCGTGTTTTCCCGCAGCCCGAGCGCGTCGATCTTCTTCATCAGCCTGCCGATGTTGGTGTCGGCGCTTTCGATCATAGCCGCGTATGTCGCGTGCCCCTGCCCGCCTGCGGGCCCCTTGGTCTTATACTTTGCGGTAATGTCTTTGGGCGCCTGGATCGGCGTGTGGACCGAGAAGTATGGCAGGTAGAGGAAGAACGGGCGGTCCTTGTTGGCCTCGACAAACTTGATAGCCTCGCTCGTCAGGCGATACGGCAGGTGCTCGCCCTTGGGCCCGTCGGGAAGGCGAGCGTTCCTGTACGGGCTGAAGTAGGTGCGCGGATGGCCCGCTGCCCCGCCGGCGACGTTCACGTCGAAGCCCTGTGTTTTCGGATCGGCCCCGAGGTGCCACTTCCCCATCGTCGCCGAAATGTAACCGGAGGTCTTCAGGGCCTCGGCGATGGTAACGTTGTCGTCGGGCAGATCGGTGCGGTTCTTCGTTGGGATCAGCTTTCGCGTCTTGGTATTTCCGCGTGCGGAACTGCCCACGGTGTACACGCCGTGCCGCGGTCCGTACTGCCCCGACATCACGCACGCCCTGGACGGCGCGCAGTTGGCCGCGTTGGAGTAGGCATTAGTGAAGATCATGCCCTCGGACGCAAGCTTGTCGATGTTCGGGGTCTCGTAGAACTTCGAGCCCATGAACGCGACATCCTTCCAGCCAAGGTCGTCCATGTTTATGAAAACAATGTTGGGGCGGGCGGTTTTCTCCGCGGCGCGTGCGGCGCGCGGCAGGACGGCAGCGGCGGCGGCCAGCGATGCGGCCTTCAGGAAATCGCGACGATTGATATTTCGCGGCATGCGGTTAGCCTCTCTACTTCTTCTTCGTGTTGGGATTAACCCGGGGCAATTTCGCGCCTTGTTCTTTTAGCGCGGTTGTGAGTTTGGCGTTGAGATCCTTGACCTTCTCGGGCATGTCGGGCGCGAGGTCATTTTTCTCGCTGAGGTCTTTGGCGAGATTAAACAGTTCGAATTCCGGCTTGCCCGCGTATCGTTTCAGCAGTTTCCAGTCGCCCTCGCGGATGATGCTGTAGGGTTTGATCCGCCCGCGAAAGTGCGGGAAATGCCAGTATATCGCCTTGCGTTTCAGTTTCCCGGTCCGCGTCAACAGCGGCGTGAGGTCCTCGCCGTCGATCTGGCGACCGCTGGGCGGGGCTACGCCTGCCGCCTTGCAGATCGTGGGGAAGAAATCCACGCTGATCACCGGGGTCTCGCAGACGCTTGCCGCCTTAATCGCACCGGGGCGCCGGAAGATGTACGGTACGCGAATCCCGCCCTCGTATGGATGCCCCTTGCCCGCGCGGAGCGGTTTGTTGTTCGTCGGACCGCTGAGACCGCCATTGTCCGAACTGAAGATCACCAACGTGTTGTCGGCGATCTCGAGTTCGTCCAGCACCGCCATGACCTTGCCCACCGAATCGTCGACCGACTCTACCATCGCCGCGTACGTGGGGTTCTTCTGGTTGGTGGTCGGTTTTGTTTTGTACTTGGCTACAAGATCCTTCTTGCCCTGGATCGGCGTGTGGACGGCGTAGTTCGCCAGGTAGAGGAAGAACGGTTTGTCCTTGTTGGCGCGTATGAAGCCGACGGCCTCGTCGCCTTCGCGATCGGTGAGGTACTCGCCTTTCTTTCGCGGTTTGAGCGTGGGGATGTTCGCAAGTCGCCTGTTGGAGTACGGGTCGAAGTAGCTGGGGGGCTGACCGTAATCGCACCCGCCGAAATTCAGGTCGAACCCCTGTCGCTCGGGATACCAGTCGTCGGCCCCAAGATGCCACTTTCCGATGTGGCAGGAGACGTACCCCGCCGGTTTGAGCACCTCGGCGATGGTGATTTCCTCGCTTTCCATCCAGAGTGCGTTTCGCGGGCACTTGACGGGCCCCCTGCCGGTATAGCCCGACGGGTTCTTCTTATCGGCGGGGATTTTACCGCCCTGGAAGCGTGAGCGGATCCAGTCGGTAACGCCCAGGCGCGCAGGATACCGCCCGGTCATGACGGCAGCACGTGTTGGCGAGCACACCGCACAGGCAGCGTAACCGTTGGTAAACTTCATCCCCTGCGCTGCAAGGCGATCTATGTTCGGCGTCTGGTAATATTTGCTGCCGAAGCACCCTACGTCGGTCCATCCGAGATCGTCGACCAGAATCAGCACGAAGTTAGGTTTGCGTTTCGAGGCGGTCGGGGCGCCCGATAAGTTACGCGTCAACATCGTCGCAGCCGCCCCCAGGCCTACAGTCTTAAAAAAATCACGTCTGTTCATAATCTGGTCTCCAGAGTCTTCTTGCAGCCGCCGCATTTTCCGGATATACCGGCTGGCGAAATTGCCTTCCTGCAACCGAATACGTATAATACGGTTATAAAACCGTAACGTTATTATACTAAATCATACTGAATCTCTAGATCTACAAACGGCGGCGGTGATTATGGTATTGCACGTGGTACGACTGGTTTTCGTGCTGTTGGTGTTGGCTATTACTGTATCGTTTGCTTTTCAGGAAGCCATATACGCGGCGGGGGCCAGGTTCATCACGCTGTATATCCTCACCCCGACGGTCCTGGCGTTGACGGCGGTAATTGTCGACATGTTCTGGCGAAAGAAGCGACTGCAGGAGTTGAGCGGTCTGTTTTTCGGGGTTCTGGCGGGGATGGTCATAGCCTTCATGCTCACACTGCTCGTGGACCTGGTGCTGGCTTTGTTCCCGGTACCTCAGGAGGTCGAGCATCCTGGTCAGTTGCCCCCCCAGGCCAGCGTGGCGGTCATCCAGGAACACACCGCAGTAGAGAAAGCCTATAACGCATATGCGACGCACATCCGCATTGTCCAGTTGATCAAGCTGCTTCTGGGCGCCGCCTCGGTGTATGTCTGCGTCAGTTTCGTCCTGCAGACGAGGGACGATTTCCGGTTCATTATCCCGTATGTCGAGTTCTCCCGGGATTCCCGAGGCGCCCGCCCGCTATTGCTGGACACCTCGGTCATTATCGACGGACGTGTCTCGGGCATCGCCGAAACCGGGATCCTGGAGTCCGAGATCATAGTACCGCGATTCGTCCTGGCGGAACTTCAGACGATCGCCGACAGCGATGACAAGCTCAAACGCAATCGAGGGCGGCGGGGACTGGACGTACTCAAGGGCCTGCAGGACTGCCCCGCCATTCGAATTCGTATTGACGAGGCGCGCATCCCGGAAGTGGAGGCGTCAAGCGACGTCGACGCCAAACTCGTGGCGATGGCCGATCACCTCAACGGGAGAGTGGTCACCAACGACTTCAACCTCAACAAGGTCGCCCAACTCCGGGGAGTGGACGTTATCAACGTCAACGATCTCGCTAATGCGATGAAGCCCGTCGCACTTCCGGGAGAGACGATGTGGGTCAAGATACTGAAAGCCGGCGAACAGGCCGGACAAGGCGTGGGATACCTCGACGACGGTACCATGATTGTCGTCGAGCAGGGACGCGATCACATGGGTAGGGACATCGCTATTTCGGTCACCAGCGTCATGCAGACTTCCGCGGGAAGGATGATTTTCGGTACGGTAGATCCGGACAAAACCTTCGCCCCACGACGCGAATCGCAGAACACCCGCACGCCCGACCCCAAAAAATAGCGTTGGCGCACCGGACCATTAACATTAAACTTACTGGCAATCTGCGACCCCGGTTCAGCCCCAAACTGCGGTAAGGGATATTTTTGATGGCCAAGGCATCACTTTCGAAACATATGAAAGAAAACCTCACCGGCGTGGAAGAGGATATCGGCGATGCCGGTCCGTTCGTAACGATCTCCAGGCAATTCGGATGCCATGGCTTCTCGATGGGCCTGCTGCTCCTCGATCTGCTCAACGACGGCGCCGATCCGGACGAAAGCTGGCATATCTATCACAGGGAGATTCTCACGCGTCTGGCCACTGAGACCAATATGGCCGAAGCGATCCTCGACCGCCAGCGCCGCGCCAAGCCTCGCCTGATCGCAGGCTTCTTCAAATCGCTGGGCAAAGGACGCGTCCCAAGCGGGATGCAGGTCCGCAACCAGATCACGACGATCCTGCGCGGTCTGGCCATTGAAGGCCGCGCCATCATCATCGGACAGGGAGGCTCCGGAGCAACGATGGATCTGCCCAACGGTCTGTCGGTGAGACTCGAGGCCCCTGAAGACTGGCGCGTCAAGCAGGTCGCATTCCGCGACGGGCTGACCGAAACTCAGTCACGCTTGAGGATCCGCGCAAAAGAACGCGAACGCGAGTACCTCAGAAAACTCTACCAGGCGAAATTCCGCAGGACCCCGGCGTTCAACCTGATGTACGACTGTTCGGAATTCTCCCTGGCGCAGATCGCACAGCAGATTCTCTACGCTCTGAAGCTCAAGGGTTGCATCCCCAAACGCTGAAAACCGCGCGAAACCGCAAGCGGTTACATCGTGCATAAGCAATCGCACGTGCCTCCCTTACCCCAAACCCACACCCAGTGGCGAACGCGACACAGAACCGCTTGCGGTTTCGCGCGTCGTTCGGACGGATTAACGTCATGCGTGCGACAACCATCCGTGGTCGCCGCACGCACAACCCACTTGTTCCGCATCATCCGGACTCGCGCCCGATTTCACTTCGCTGCTCGTCTACCTGACAATAATGTACCGCACTACCGTCCCCGAACCGCACCCGCCGCTCGAATATGACCGGTAATACGTCCTGACCGGGGCGCTGTAGTAGCTCGACGATCCCGAGCTGCAACGACAGCCCGACGACGCGCACGATCCACAACTCGATGAGTGGTAGGAACTGCTACTGTAAGGCGATGTCGTATAGTAAGTTGTGGAATACGACCGACTTCGATACGGTCGATAGTATCCGACGGAACGATAACCGCGGTAGGGTGATCCGCGGTGGCGGGATCCGTGGTAGCTCGATCCGCGATAGCTGGATCCGCGATAGGAGCGATAAGACGAATGACCTCGATGCGAACCGCTTCTACCACCCACCGAAAGGCGAAAACTTACGCCCCCAGACGCGGGTTCCGCGAAAACCAGCACCGCCGCAAACACAACCGCCAGGGAGACGCCAAGACATGCTATTCGTTGCCTCTTCATGGCACACCAACCTTTCTGACTTCATGTAAGACTCTCGACTCAGGCTCCATTGGCCCGTTCAGCAGCAATGTGGGCGCGTCGTTGTATAAGGTTACACTGCGAGCGGACAAAAATATAAAAAATCCCTGTAACCTTTGCTGTAGCAGCGATACTTACCCAATGATGGGATGAATTACGATGCAGTCACTGGCTTTACAGTATGGTCCGGTCGAGATGATCGGTAAAACGCCGATAATGACTGACATCTTTACAATGGACAGCCCGGTGAATTGGGCGCATATTACACGCATGGATCAGGCCGACCAGACGGATCTCAGGGACATACGTGCAACGCTGGCCGGCGACGGCGAAGCGTATTCCCGCCTGATCTACAGGTATCAAAACGAAATATCCGCACGAATGTGGCGATTCTCCCGCGACAGGCGGGAGCTTGAAGAACTGGTCCACGATGTGTTTGTCGAGGCCTATATCTCACTGAAGAGTTTCAAGGCCAGGGCGCCGTTTTCACACTGGTTGAATCGCATCGCCACGAGGGTGGGATACCGTTTGTGGAAGAAACAGAAACGCCGCAGCGAGCGCGAGACACCCCTGCAGGACTGGGATCAACTCCTCCAGGACGATCGCCAGGACTCATGGGAACCTCGCGAGGCCGCGGAAATGCTGCACTCACTGCTGGCGCAGTTGAGACCGAGAGACAGACTCGTCCTGACGCTGATGTACCTCGAGGAACTGTCGATCAACGAAATCGCCGAGCAGACAGGGTGGAGCAAGACAATGGTAAAGGTTCAGGTACATCGTGCCAGAAAACGGCTCAAAGTACTTATGGTGAACCTTGGAATGGACCGAGAATTACAACCGTGAGCCTGTTGGAGAAATCAACATGGATCGACAAGAAACATTCCGAAAACTCGTAAAGACAGCGCGAGATGATTCGCCCCCGCTCGTGGACGTTACCAAAAGCGTCTTGCGGGACATTAGTATAGGCAGGAAGCCCAGACAGCTCGTGCCCTGGATATTCGCCGCGGCTACTTCCGCCGCCGCCGCCGCAATCATCGCAATCGCCGTGCGCATAATGATCGCCCGCCAGGACGTGGGAGCGGAACTTATTGACTCGCTGTTCTCGGTGACACAATGACCAGCAACCAGACATCTGAATCAAGCGGAACTCAACTGAAGCCCCCAAAACGCAACTGCGCTTCGTGCCTGATGCTGGCGATTGTGCTGCTTTCGGGCCTGATCGCGGGACTCGGGTTGACGATAATCTTCGACCTCGACGACAAGGTGACCGAAACCCTGGGACTTCCGCCCAAACCGCGAAAAACCAAAAGCATAATGGAATTGCGAGACAGATTAACCAACCGCTACGCCGCGGAACTGGATCTCTCGGACGAATTGAAGAGCCGTATTCGCAAGATCATCACCGAACACTTGATCAGTTCGCTTGACCGGAGAATCCAACTGCTCGACAAACTCTCCGAAAGCCTCGACCCGGTACTCAGCGACGAACAGAAGGTGCAATGGGAGAAAGCAAAGGCCGCTCGCATCAAAAAATGGAGCGAAGGGATGCCCACCACCCGACCGGCGGGATAACCTTTCCAGTAAACCGAACTCAATATTCGTCCGAACGTCTTAAATACAGCACTTTCCGCCATCGAAAGTTACTTCAAGACCACCGGAATCCGCCCCGCCGAGCCCGGGAAAACGCACCCAAACGAGGCGCATCGACTGAGACGTACATAAAAATTTGGGAAAAATCCGCAGATATTCTAGTAATTTGGTAGCATTTCCGGTTAAATCTGTCGCCTTGGGTTTCTGTTTTCCGGTGAATATCCTTGGTCGACTGTGTCGATATAGAACCAAGGGTCGCCGGTCGAAACACCATTACCAGTACGCACTCTCAATCCACCGAGAATATATAGAGAACCAGCCTGCGGAGCTAACTCATGGCAGAATCAATTGAGACTTTCGTTGCCAAACTACAAAACGAAGGAGTCGAGGCCGGGCGGCAGGAGGCAGAGTCTATCGTCTCCGGCGCCAAGACCGAAGCTGAAAAGACAATCGCCGACGCCCAAAGCCAGGCCGACAAGATAATCGCCCAAGCCAAGGCCGACGCCGAGAACCTACTGTCTCGCGGGCAGATCGAGTTGTCTCTGGCCGCACGCGACGCGGTACTCCGCCTCCAGGAGACTCTCAGCAAGTCCCTGCAGACGATCCTTCGATACCAGGCCGGCGAAACCCTCCAGGACGTCGACTTCCTCGGGACGGTTCTCCACGAACTGATCCTGCTCTACGCGCAAGACGAACTGGCGGTCAAGAGCGGTATCTCGATCAACGTCGCGCCCGAGCTGCGACAGAAACTCGCGGACTGGGCGGTGAAAGAAATCGGTCAGGACAGGCTCGCCAACATCGGTATACACATGGACCTCCACGGTACGCTTGCCTCGGCGGGCTTTGAATACTCCGTGGCGGGTGCAACCATTGAGGTAACGCTCGATTCGGTTGTCGAAACGCTCGGCGGTCTGGTGGGTCCCGAACTCCGCAAAGTCCTTGAATCCGCCGTGGCGGACACCCCCGAATCGGAATAGCAGCTAATGGCCGCAGGCAACAACTACTACCTGATAACTTCTTTGGCATCCCTGGAGTCTCTCACGAGTACCCCTCCGATGTCGAACTCCGCGTTCCTGGAGCAGATCTCCGATCGCCGAGGCGCAGAAGAACTGGTCCGAACACTGCTGCTGGCGGACGATCTGATGCAGCGCCAGGCGCTGCTGGCGGGCGAAATCGAACATACCAATCCGACCATACTGACCGCCGAACAGGTCAGCGATGAAGAGCCCCTGCCCGAGTATCTCACCGCCCCCGTCGAAAGCGTCCCCCGCCGCATCGCCGGCGACGGTCTGTGGGCAGCGTATTTCCGCCACGCGATAGCAGTGGCCCGCGACCGCAAGTGCGGATTCCTGGAAGACTGGATCGGTTTCGAGGTGGCGATGCGCAACGCCCTGGCCGATGCCCGGGCAAAAGCGCTGGAACTCGACCCCAATGAATATCTCGTCGAACCGGACCTCGGGGCGTCTATTAACTTCGCATCGACACTCGGCGAGTGGTCGGCGGCGACAGATCCGCTGACCGGTTTGAAAGTGCTCGACCGGGCCCGATGGGACTGGATTGCGAGAAATGACCGGTCGTACTCTTTCGAAGACGATGAGATCGCCGCGTACGCGGCTAAACTGATGCTGTTGCACAGATGGCACGGACTGGCCCAAGCCGCCGAAAAACGCCAGGACTGACGCCCCATTAAAGGATAGAGCTGTGATTGGAAAAATCGTGTCGGTTTTCGGAAACATGGTTATCGCTGAGACGGATGGAACCATCGTCCAGAACTCGGTTGGATATTGCTGCCGCAACGACGGCGCCAAGCTGCTGAGCGAAGTGATTCGAATCCGCGGTCGGATGGCCGACCTGCAGGTATTCGAAGCCACGCGCGGATTGCAGATCGGCGACAACGTGGAATTCCACGAGCAGATGCTCTCGGTAACGCTCGGGCCCGGGCTGCTGGGGCACATCTACGATGGTCTGCAGAACCCGCTGATGGAACTGGCCGAGGAATGCGGTTTCTTCCTCCAACCGGGAATGTACCTCGACGGGCTGAACACCACGCCGAAGTGGGATTACACCCCCGTCGCCGAAGTCGGCTCGACCGTCGAAGCGGGCGACACGCTGGGAACGGTCCCCGAAGGTATCTTCACTCACCAGATAATGGCGCCCTTCGGTCTGGAAGGACAGTGGACCGTAAAATCCACCGCACCCGCCGGAGCATACAACGTCGCGGCGGAAATCGCCGTACTGACCGGTCCCGACGGGCAGGAACTCCCCGTCGCGATGCAGCAGGACTGGCCCGTTAAGGTTCCCCTCAGCGTCTGCCGCAAGCGACTCATGCCCGCCGAGCCCATGGTCACGAAGGTGCGCATCATCGATACGATGTTCCCGGTGGTCAAGGGCGGTACGTTCTGCATTCCCGGACCGTTCGGTGCGGGAAAGACCGTACTGCAGCAGATCACCGCCAGGCACGCGGAAATCGACATCGTCGTCATCGCCGCATGTGGCGAACGCGCCGGCGAGGTCGTCGAAACGCTGCGGGAATTCCCCGAACTTACCGACCCGAGAACGGGCAAGAGCCTGATGGAGCGGACGATCATCATCTGCAACACATCGGCGATGCCCGTCGCCGCCAGAGAAGCGTCCGTATACACCGGCGCCACACTGGCGGAATACTACAGGCAAATGGGCCTCAACGTACTGATGCTCGCCGACTCGACATCCAGATGGGCCCAGGCCATGCGAGAAGTATCGGGGCGCCTCGAGGAAATCCCCGGCGAGGAAGCGTTCCCGGCGTATCTCGAAAGCCGCATCGCCGGATTCTACGAACGCGCCGGAGCAATCGAGCTGAATGACGGTCGTATCGGAACGCTGACTCTAGGCGGAACGGTGAGTCCCGCCGGCGGTAACTTCGAAGAGCCCGTGACGCAGGGCACGCTGAAGGTCGTCGGAGCATTCCACGGTCTCAGCAGGGCGAGATCCGACGCGAGGCGATATCCCGCTATCGATCCGCTGGATTCCTGGAGCAAGTACACCGGTATCATCGAAACCGAGAAAGTCGAGTTCATCCGAGGCCTGCTGGTGCGGGGCAACGAAATTCAACAGATGATGACCGTTGTAGGCGAGGAAGGAACGAGTACCGAAGATTTCGCCGTCGCCCTCAAAGCCGAGTTCTTCGACAACTGCTACCTTCAGCAGAACGCGTTTGACGCAGTTGATGCGGCCACGTCCGCCGAGCGTCAGCAGTTCGTCTTCGACAAGTTCCTCGAGGTCCTGAAACTCGAGATCGAATACGAAGACAAGGATGAGGCCCGCAAGAGCATTCTCGAGGTCGCCGACCTGTTCCGTAACTGGAACTTCGCCGCCTCCGACAGTGACGAATACAAGAAACTCCTCAATCAGATCGATGAGTTCATCGCAACGAAAGGCCGCCAGTCATGAGGAAATACTTCGACCGGATTACACGAATCGCCGGTAATGTGGTTACCGTAAGCGCCACCGGCGTTGGATACGACGAGTTGGCTGTGGTTTCAGGCAGTGCGGGCACATCGCTGGCCCAGGTCATCCGCCTGAGCGGTAACCAGGTATCGCTGCAGGTATTTGGAGGAACCCAGGGCGTCTCCACGGGAGACAAGATCCGATTCCTGGGCAAGCCCATGCAGGTCCCCTTCGCCGAAGATCTGATGGGTCGGATATTCAACGGATCGGGAGAGCCCCGAGACGGAAGGCCTGCAGTTGAAGCAGACCCGGTCGATATCGGCGGACCGCCGGTGAACCCCGCCAAGCGGCGCATGCCCGACCAGATGATCGATACCGGTATCCCGATGATCGATATCTTCAACTCGCTCGTCGAAAGCCAGAAGCTGCCCATCTTCTCCGTTGCCGGTGAGCCTTACAACGAACTCCTGGCCCGCGTCGGTCTGCAGGCATCGGCCGACATCATCATCCTCGGCGGGATGGGCCTGCGCCACGACGACTACCTGAAGTTCCGAAACACATTCGAGGAAGGCGGAGTGCTGGGAAGGACTATCATGTTCGTCCATACCGCCGCCGACCCGGTCGTCGAATGCCTGCTCGTCCCCGACATGTGCCTGGCGGTGGCCGAACAGTTCGCGCTGCAGGGCAAGCAGGTACTCGTCCTCCTGAGCGACATGACCGCGTTCTCCGACGCGCTGAAAGAAATCGCGATCATCATGGAGCAGATCCCCTCGAACCGCGGGTATCCCGGCGACTTGTACTCGCAGCTCGCCAGGCGATACGAAAAGGCCGTGGACTTCGACGGCGCCGGTTCGCTGACTCTACTGGCGTGCGTAACGATGCCCGGAGACGATGTTACTCATCCGGTACCCGACAACACCGGATACATCACCGAAGGGCAGTTCTACCTGCGCAACGGGCGAATCGAACCGTTCGGATCGCTGTCGCGCCTCAAACAGCAGGTCAACGGCGATACGCGCGACGACCACCGGGCGATCATGAACGCCTGCATCCAGCTCTACGCCACCTGCCGCGAAACTCGCGAAAAACGCGACATGGGCTTCGAAATGTCAAACTGGGACGAAAAGCTCCTGCGGTACGGCGTGATGTTCGAAAGCAGCATTATGGACCTGGGCGTCAACATACCCCTGTTCGACGCGCTGGATCGATGCTGGAAGATCCTGGCAGAATGCTTTGAACCCAACGAAATCGGTATTCGACATTCCATCATCGAAGCACACTGGCCCAAAGAACTCGCCGAAGCATAAGCCCGATTGCGGATCTCCGCGGATTGAACCTTGGCAAAAAAAGTTAAATTAACTCGACCGGAACTGAAAAGGCATCGCGATGCCCTGCATCGTTTCCAGCGCTATCTGCCAATGCTGAAGCTCAAGCAGCAGCAGTTGCAGGTAACCATTAGAGACGTCAACAAGCAGCGGCGGGAAGCCCGCGAGGCGGTGGAAACCGCGCGCGAAAAGTTCGAAGCATACGGCGAAATTCTCGCCGATACCGCCGGGGTGGACCTGCAGGCGCTCGCGACACCCCTCGACGTCGAGACCACATGGGCGAACGTAGCCGGTGTCAGGATACCGGTCTTCGCCGGCGCCGAATTCCCGCAACCGGCCTACAGCCTCTTTGCGACACCGGCGTGGGTGGACCGGGCGCTGGCGGACCTGCGGGAAGTAAACCGCCGCCAGGTTCAAGTGGACGTCTTCGACGAGCAGTATCGGATACTCCAGAAGGAACTGACCAAGATCGTCCAGCGAGTGAACCTGTTCGAGAAGGTCATGATCCCAAACTCAAAGGAAGCTATTCGCGTTATACGCATCGCCCTGGGCGACGAAATGACCGCCGCCGTCGGGCGGGCCAAGATCGCGAAGGGTAAACTCTCCGAGCAAGGCGACAGCGAAGACGGAACGGTCGTCTACGAACCCGCCGAAACCGAAACAGCCGAAAGCAGCACACAATGATTGTCAAGATGTCAAAAGTCTATGTCGTCAGTTGTGCGGCCGACAAGCAGGCAATGCTTGATAAGCTCGCTGACCTGGGCGCTGTCCACCTGTCGCCGGTAGATCCCGCGGCGGCCGTCGCAGCCGAGAAAACCGTCACCATGCTGGACGGTATGGACCGGGCCATGCAGGTCCTCGACGAGATCAAACCCGACGGCGACAAGCCCGAACTCCTGCCCGTCGACGGCGCGGATGAAGTATTGGAAATCCAGCGCCTGTCAGCCGAACGCAATTCCCGCCTTACCACGCTGCATCGCCAGTACGAGCAACTTGAAATATGGGGCGACGTGACGGTTCAGCAGTTCACCGACCTGCGACAGGCAGGAGTGGCGTTGGAGTTCTTCGATGTACCGGACGATGACACCGACAACATCGCCGGTGAATATCTCCAGGTAGTTGGCGAACTGTCCGAGGGGCGGGCGATGGTTTCTGTCGTGAATCGTGACATCGAAGCCGAACTTCCCGAATCGACCGAGCCGATCGAACTGCCCACCCGCGACAGGCCTTCATTGCAGGCGGAAGCGGCGGAGATAGACCAGGCCCTCGCCGACGATGCGCAGCGACTGGGCCAGTTGGCATACCTCATGCCCGAGATGCGAAAGGCTCGCGCCGAACTGCAAGCCCAGGCCAACATGACCGTCGCCGAACGCGGCGGTATTTCCGACGACAATCTCTTCGCCATACAGGGATGGATACCCTCCGAGCAGGCCGACACGCTTGCAGATGATCTCGCTGCCGCCGGGCTCGAATCAGCCGTACAAACCCTTGCCCCACAAGAAGATGAAGCCCCTCCGACACTTGTTCGCTACCCGCGATGGGCCAAACCGATCAACGCCCTGTTCGACATCCTCGGTACGACGCCGGGCTACAGGGAAATGGACCTCTCGCCGTTCTTCATGATCGCCCTGCCGATTTTCGCCGCAATGCTCATCGGCGACGGTGGATACGGGCTGCTCTTCACGATCATAGGTATCCTCAGCTACAAGAAACTCTCCGCCAAGGCCGGTAAACCCGCGGCGCAGTTGCTGCTGGTCTTCGGTCTGGTGATGCTCGCGTGGGGCATGATAAGCGGTAATTACTTCGGGGTCACACCGGACAAAGTGCCCGGCGCCATAGGCAATGCGATGGCCACCGTCGGGTTCCTCTGGCGGAGCGACGCCAAAGCTTCACGCGATCTGATTATCCAGATCAGTTTCATATTCGGAACGATCCATCTGGTGCTGGCCCATCTTCGGGCGGCGTTGGCTTTGGGCAAAGATATCCGAACGCTGGCGGAGATCGGGTGGTCTGTGTTCCTGATTGGAATGCTCGGTATCGTGTGGTTCCTGTTCTTCCCCGACAACCTCTGGATGCCAATGAACGTTACCGGAGCGATGCTGGGCATCGGAGCGCTGCTGGTGATCTGTTTCACTTTCCCCAGCCGGAATCCCGCAAAGACCGTCGCTCTGGGCCTGGCGTCAAGCATCATGCCGATGATCAGCGCTTTCTCTGACACGATGAGCTACATACGCCTGATGGCCGTCGGGCTGGCGAGTTACTACATCGCCCTGGCCTTCAACAATCTGGCGATGGATGTCGCCTCGGGCGGAATCGTGATGTGGATACCCGCCGGTCTTATCCTGATATTGGCACACGCGCTGAATATCATTCTTGGTCTTATCGCTGTATTCGCACATGGTGTGCGATTAAATATGTTGGAATTCTCGAGCAACGCGGGCGTCCAGTGGGCCGGTTATCCCTACGCCCCGTTTGCAAGAACAAGAACAGTAGACGCAGGAGAGTATTAAGATGGACATGACATGGCTTGGTCAGATCGGATTTGCACTGCCTCTTGGCCTGGGCGCCATAGGCAGCGCGTTGGGCATTGGCGCAGCAGGCAGAGCAGCGGCCGGCGCGTGGGCGAAGGAAGCCCGCGAAGGCAAGCAGATGAACTTCCTGTACATCGCGCTGACGGGCATGCCCCTGTCGCAAACGATCTACGGTTTCGTGCTTATGCTCGCACTACTGCACGGGAAGGTGTATGACGCGGCATTCATGAGCCAGAACGGCGGCGCGATCTTCAGCATTGGTCTGGCGTGCGGTCTGGGCGAGTTGTTCAGCGCGTGGATGCAGGGCGTTATCGGCGCCTCGGGCGTTCGTGCAATGTCCGAAGCCGACGGTAAACCGTTCACGTTCACCATCATCGCGATGGGTATTGCTGAAACGGTAGGCCTGTTCGCATGCTTCTTCATGTTCCTGATGGTGTAACGCCCCGAATCCGCTCTGCCAGGCGGCGTAGGTCAGAGAACTGCTATAAGTTCCGCCCCCGCACGTATCTACGGCTTCCTGCCGACACGTGCGGGGGCGTTTCTTGCTCCAAGCCGATAAACCGGCTACAATACTGCATCTATGACGAACAAACTGATAATACTGCTGGCGGGTATGGCGTTAATCGGCGGGTGCGCCATTCCCCAGGCCCAGGACACCAGAGCATGGGAGCGGAGGGAAATCGACCCCGTTACAGGGCGGGGATATTACGTGTTCGTGCCCGACACTTACAACCACGCCAAACCAATACCGGTGATCGTAAGCTGCCACGGTACCCCTCCGTTCGACGTAGCCAACCATCACATCAAAATGTGGAAGAAACTCGGCGAGGTCAACCGCTGCATCATCGTCGCCCCCGAATTGGTCGGTACTGACGGGCTGCTGGGCACCGGTCCGGTCGGCGCCATGCTCACCGATGAACGATTCATCCTGAGCATACTCAGCCACCTCGGTTATCGCTTTAACATCGACCGGGCGAACATCATGATCACCGGTTTCTCCGGCGGCGGGTTCCCAACGTACTGGGTGGGTCTCAGACATCCGGAAGTATTCTCCACGGTCGTCGCGCAGAACTGCAATTTCAGCCGCGACAATCTTCATGGTTGGTATCCGCCCGAAGCAAAGAACTCCAACGTGATGGTCTACTACGGTTCCAACGATCCGTTCACGATTGCACTACAGTCGCAATTCGCAATCGAGTATCTGCGCGAGCAGGGATTTAATATCGAAACGCGCGTACTCAGCGGTGTAGGGCACCAGCGGCGCCCCAACATCGCCATGGATTTCTTCCGTCGTCACTGGACCCAACCCAGGCCATCTGCGCCTTGAATCGCGCGAACTTCTAAAACTCCCATGTAAATCGTGTGAGAATTGTTCAATTCAACGGCAAAAAAATGTCGACGAAATATTTACAACCTCTTGCACGACTCAAAGCTTCCTTGTAAAAGACAGTTGTGAATCATCGTGCAGCGCGAGCAACAGCACAGAGTGAAACACCATTTAGGAGAACACCAATGGCGAAGAAGAAGGCTGCAAAGAAGAAAGCGAAGAAGAAGGTAGCCAAGAAAAAAGCTGCCCCGAAGAAGAAAGTAGCGAAGAAGAAACCCGCCAAGAAAAAAGTCGCAAAGAAGAAACCCGCGAAGAAGAAAGTAGCGAAGAAGAAGCCCGCGAAGAAAAAAGTCGCAAAGAAGAAACCCGCGAAGAAGAAAGTAGCGAAGAAGAAGCCCGCGAAGAAGAAAGTAGCGAAGAAGAAGCCCGCGAAGAAAAAAGTCGTAAAGAAGAAACCCGCAAAGAAGAAAGTAGCGAAGAAGAAGCCTGCGAAGAAGAAAGCCGCACCGAAGAAGAAAGCCAAGAAAAAAGGCAAGAAGAAGTAGACCCATCTGAAACCTCAAACTGTAATCTTCGAGGCTCGCGACGAAGGTCACAGCAAAGCACAGCGGCAGGAGCACTAACACGTCAGCTCCTGCCGCTTTGCTTTTGTAACGGCGTGGCAGTGCAGTCGTTGACAAAGCCCTCTTGCCTGCGCCGGACCCGAGCGTATAATGCGTGCTGTGCAAACACTGGCAATAATCAATCAGAAAGGCGGCGTGGGAAAAACCACGACAGTAGCCAATCTAGGCGCGGCGATCGCCGCCAGGGGACATCGTCTCTGCCTGATCGACCTGGACCCACAGGCACATCTGACGCTCCACCTGGGGCTCGAACCGGGCGCCAATCAACCGGGGACATACCAGGTGCTCACCGGTAACGGGCGACTGGACGACGCCGCCGTCGAACTCACCGAAAACCTCAGCGCGGTTCCGTCCGTGATCGATCTGGCCGCCGCGGAAACCGAACTGGTCACGGTTGTCGGGAGAGAACAGATCCTGCGAGACCGGTTGTCGGACTGCGAGAAGGACTATGAGTACGTCATAATCGACTGCCCTCCGTCCCTCGGTCTGCTTACCCTCAACGCGCTGGCTGCGTGCGACTACGTTTTCATCCCGCTCCAGGCACACTTCCTGGCGCTGCAGGGTCTGGGCATGCTGCTGGAAACCGTCGCGCTGGTGCAGCAACGGATCAACCCGGCGCTGAAAGTGGGCGGAGTGATACTCTGCTTGTTCGACAAGCAGACGCGCCTTGCCGGAGAAGTAGTCGCCGATCTCAAAGAATTTCTGCAGGCGGCACGAGGTACCGACGTACCATGGGCCGACGCGAATGTTTTCTCGGCGGCAATTCGGAGAAATATTAAACTCGCCGAATGCCCCTCGCACGGTAAGACAATCTTCGATTACGATCCCCACAGCCACGGCGCCATGGACTACGAAGCACTGGCCGAAGAATTTCTGGCGTTCTTCTCGCCACCGTCCGTCGAAGAACATCAGACCGAATCCGTCGAAGAAATCGAAACAACCGAAGCGCCCGAAGTAGTCGCACCGGCCGAAATCACTCCGATCGTCGATGAACCGCCCGCCGAATCCCTCCCCCCGGTCGCGCCGACTCCACCCCAACACCCATACGGCGCTGCTCCCTGAAGCGTCACCCGAACCGATCGGACACAACTACACCATACCGCAATGATCGGTCAGGCGAACCTCCCCCCGCGTCAGATGACTTGTCTACTGCCCCAGTCCCGATTCGGCCACTTCGATAGCCTTCAGCAGCGCGCGAGCCTTGTTGATGGTCTCTTCGTATTCGGTCTGGGGAACTGAGTCCGCGACGAATCCGGCGCCCGCCTGCAGGTAGACCTTGCCCCCTGAAATAACCATCGTCCTCAACGCGATGCAGGTGTCCATGTTTCCCGAGAAGTCGACGTATCCGACGGCCCCGGCGTACGGTCCGCGGCGGGTCGGTTCGAATTCGTCGATGATCTCCATGGCTCGTATCTTCGGCGCACCGGAGACCGTACCGACCGGCAGGGTCGCCCGCAACGCGTCAAACGCCGTCTTGCCCTCGGCGAGCATGCCCTTTACATCCGAGCTGATGTGCATCACGTGGCTGTAGCGTTCAACGACCATAAGCTCTGATTCGGTAAGGGCTATGCTGCCCGGTTCGGCAACCATGCCCACGTCGTTTCTCGCCAGGTCAACCAGCATGATATGTTCGGCGAGTTCCTTGGGATCCGCCAGCAACTCGGCTTCGAGTGCGGCGTCTTCTTCTTCGCTCAGGCCTCTGCGGCGCGTACCGGCGAGGGGTTTGTTGGTTACCACGCCGTCTTCGACGCGGCAGAGTATTTCCGGACTTGCGCCCACGAGCGTGACCTCCGGGGAATCGAACATGAACATGAACGGCGAGGGGTTCACTACCCTCAGGGCGCGATAGATGTCGAAGCTCGCGGCGGTGGTTTCGACGGTCAGGCGCTGCGACCCGACAACCTGGAAGATATCGCCCGCACGGATGTATTCCTTGCAGGCATCGACCATCCCGCAAAACTCATCGCGTGAGAAGCTGGACTGGAAGGATTTCTGCGGAAGAGCGGTGAGGTTGACCTCGTCGACCGGGTGCCCGCTGTCTTGGCACAGTCTGGCGATGGTTCGCTCTATCGCCTCGCACGCCCCTTCGTACGCCCCGCTCGGATCATCGGTGACGTGCGCGTTACAAACTACTTTGATCGTCTTAGAGACGTGATCGAATATCACCATCGTGCGGTACAGGCCGAACGACAGATCCGGAAGCCCGCGATCGTCGGTTGGGCCTTCGCCGATGTTCTCGTAGTACCGCACCATGTCGTACCCGGCGTATCCGACCAGACCGCCGGTGAAACGCGGAAGCCCCGGCATGCGAACGGCCTTGTAGTCGCCGATGATTTTTTGTAACTCGCTGAGGGGATCGCCGCTGGTGATGCTCTCGGCGCCCTGCCCGGTGCGTTCGATAGTGATCTCGTCGCGATAGGCGGTAAAAAGCACTTCCGGGTCCACCCCGACAAACGAGTACCTGGCGATCCGCTCGCCGCCGACGACGCTTTCAAACAGAAACGAATTAGAGACCCGCCCCAGGCCCGATGGTTCGGCCAGTCGCCGATACGCCGTCACCGGCGTCAGGGCGTCGGCCATCAGTTGACGATACACCGGTATCGTATTGCCCCGTTCAGTGAGCCCCCTGAATTCATCGAAATTCGGATAGTAGTGTTTCATCGATTGGAGTTTCCTGTAAGTCAGGCGGTCGACACGCGCGTCGCGATCACGATCCGAATTCGTGCCACGCCACCCCCGCCGCCCCAATGGCGCCCGCGTCCGATCCCAAAGTCGCAATTGCTACCTCGGTCTTTATCTCCGTCATCTTCCAATGCAGGTCGGCGAAATGAGCCCGCACGGGATCGATCAGGTCGGAGCCCGCCTTGGTCATCCCGCCGGCAAGCACAATCTTGTCCGGATCGAATATTCTCGACAGACTGACGCACCCAAGGGCCAGATAGCGCATAGTCTGGTCCCAGACCTCCGAGGCCAGCGCGTCGCCGTCTGCGCGGGCTTCGTTAATGTCTTTGGCGTCAATGGACCCCCTGGCCTCCAATACCGCATTCAGGGCGGTCTGAGGCTTCTCAGAGGCGATGCGGGCCATCGTACGCTCGGCCATAAACCTTGCAGAACAATATTGTTCGAGACATCCGTGTTGCCCGCAGCCGCACGGCGCGCCATCGGGAACGATAATCATGTGCCCCAACTCCGAGCCAATCTCGTGGGCGCCGTGCAGCAACTGGCCGCCTATCACCACTCCGCCGCCCACCCCCGTGCCCAACGTCAGCATGACCAGGTCGTCGACGTCCTTGCCCGCCCCTGATATGTATTCACCGTATGCGGCGGCGTTGGCGTCGTTTTCCAGCACTACCGGCAGCCCAAGCGGCGCGGCGACCATGTCCCTGAGGGGCACGTTGACCATTTCGGCTATATTGGGGCTGCCAAGGACAACACCGGCCTTGAGGTCCAGCGCGCCGGGCGAACCGACACCAACGCCAATAACCCGATCGCCCGAGTCAGCGCTGCTTTCAACTAATTTCCGCGCACCACAGACCATCTGCTCGACGAGCCCCTCGACGCCGCCGTCGGTGGGCGTGGGCAATTCGAATATCTCCGACGCGCCGCCCTGAGTGTCAGTAGCGACGAACTTGATGAACGTTCCACCCAGATCTATTCCAATACACGTCTCTGCCATGAGCGAGCCTCTAGTCTATGCCTGGGCCTTCTCCAACCAGCCCTCGATAACTTTGATCCGCTGATCCTTCGATGCTTCGGGATCATACCCTGTCAACTTCGGCGCAACTTGCTTGAGGACGACGATAATGGCTCGGGCCACACTCGGATCGGACTGCTTGTCCTCGACGCTGCCCTTGAGTATCTCCAGCAGCGGGACGACGGCCCGCGAAGCCATAACCTGGAGTTCTCCGGCGGCCTTGCTTCGAGCCGCTTCATCTGCCGCAGTCAACTGCCCCACCAGTTGCGAAACTTTCTTCTTGTCGGCGACGCGCTGGGCCTCTCGGGCGTCAGTCAGAGCGGTTTGAAAACTCTTTCGCTCCTCGACCGTCAGACGTTGTGAGAGATTCTCCACCGCTCGATCGGCCAGCAGAATCGCCGGGGCATAACGCTCCTCCTTGATCAGCGCAGCCAGCCTGTCGGTGAGTGCTTTGCGGGCGGTCGAAAACACCGCACTTTCATTCTGCGCCACCATCGCTTTGACCGCCGCCGGATCGTCGGCGGCAAGTAACGCTTCGATCCATTCGACCCATGCCTCCGATGCCTTGGCGTCCTTGGCAACGAGCATCGCGTCATAGGCCTTCCGGAAGTGCCCTGCAGCCTCGGCGGGCCTCGCCCCTGCCAGCAAAGCCTGACCGAGCGTACGAAGTGCCTGAGGCAACTTGGCGCTGTCCTTCAGGGCCGCAACGAGCATCTCGAGAATTTCGATCCGCTGGTTTATTGCGTCGTCCCTGCCTGCAAGGCGCTGGGCCTCTGCCTCCAACGTCTCTGCATCGGCGTGGGCCAAAAGTCCCATCGCCACCTCCCAGGCCTGCTTGCGGACGGCCTGGTCGGTTTCTGCCTTGGGATCGGTGCGTTTGAGTATAGTCGCTAAATGCTTTCGTCCACCTAGTTTACCTAGCGTAGCAATAGACGCCACCCGCACGCCGCGATCGGAATCGCCGACGAGTGCGGCGATGGCATCGGCGTCGGCGGCCTGCCCGGCTTGGGCAAGGGAATTGACCGCTGCCAGACGGACGGCAGCCTCTGTGTCTTTCAAACCCGACCTGAGAACGCTCAGAAAACTCTTGTGTCTGATAACCCCCATAGCCGTCAGAACTGCTTCCCGCATTGCCACCGCGGCGGCCTGGTCTTCCTGCCCTTTACGTTTATACCGCCTGACCAATGCCGAACCAGCCTGCGCCAGAACATCCCCGGTCAGCGGTTTTGCCGAAGCGATGCGGCTGAGAGCAAGCGCAGCGGCCCCTGCCACCGAATCGTAGTTGCTGGCAATTTCAACCACAACCGCAGGCAAGGCTTCGGGGCTCTTGAGGTGCCCCAGGGCAGTCATTATTGCCTGGCGAACGCCCTGGGTTTCTTCCGTTTTCAATCCCGCAAGCAGCGCCCCGAGTGCTTCGGCGTCTCCCTGGTGGGCCACCAACAACACTGAAGCCTGCCTGACTGCGGGATCGGGGTCCTTCACCATCGCCCGAATCCTGGTCTGGAGTTTCGCCGAAACCTCCTGACCACCGGCGATTTTCGCCCCTGCCAGCACCGTACCCGCCAAACGCGCATCTGCCACCGGATCGGACAGAAAACCAAGCAGCAAACTTTCCTGCTTCGTCTCTGGAACAGCATCGTAAAGGTCCCGCAGCGCCAGTGCCAACCGCTCTCGCAGACGTTTATTGTCTACCTCCAGTTCGGCTTTTCCGCGTGCCAGAGAGTCCGCCAACTCCGCCAGCCATTTGGAAGGCGGTTTGTTCCGGTTGCGGTTCCACCACTGTTTGGCAAGGCGGCGATTAGTGCGGAACGCCTTGATGTTCGTTAGGTTCGCCAGCGCATCGGCGGCGGCGTCACGTATCGGAGCGTCGCGATCGTCCAGCAGGCGAACGAGCGCGTCGACCGTTCGCTTGTCCAACGTCGACTGCAACGCCGCCATGGTATCGATCCGCACCGCCCGCTCGCGCTTGCGGTCGGACACTATGGCAACCAACTTGTCGATGACAGACTCGTCCTTGTAAACCGCCAGCGCCTTGGCGGCCGCCGGACGCACTTCAGCATCGCTACCGGTCAGCATCGCCAGCAGCGGATCGATGAAGTCGCTTTTCGGTGCGGACCCGTTGCTGCGGGAGACAGCCTGGGCTACCGCGATCCTCGCGGCGAGATTGTCGCCGGCAAGAAAATCCTTCAGGGCCTCAACCGCCTGGGGATACTGCTTGGCCAGAAGGAGTTCGGCGGCTTCCAGTTTGGTCTTGGGGGATCGCGACGGATCTGACAACTGCCCGGTGAGAGTGTTGAATTCCTTCTGCTCGACGTCTGTCAGGCGTTTGGCGGTCTTGGTCTGGGTCAGCGAGATACATGCCCCAAAAAGCACAACAACCGCGACGACAATAGTTCTCAATCCGGTATGATTCACTGCACAAAGTCCATTTTGTCCAACCAGCCCCGACGGTATACGTCCCAGTGTACTATAAATCGGCGGTCTGGTCAAATTTCGCCAGTCCGGAGTTGTCCCAATTGCGCCTTGACCTGCACTACCACCCGACGGTAACTTCATACACAGTGAACTACTGATCCGCAAGCGCTCTTGAATGAAAGGATTTATCATGGTCGGCTTATGGATTCTGATTGCCGTCGTGCTGATGGTCGCGGGGCTCTTGATCGCCGTATACAACGGTCTCGTTCAGAAGCGAGTAAGGTGTCAAAGCGCCTGGAGCCAGATCGATGTCCAGCTCAAACGCCGCTACGACCTCATCCCAAACCTTGTCGAAACGGTGAAAGGCTACGCCGGGCACGAAAAGGATACGCTCGAAGCGGTGATCCAGGCCCGCGGCGCGGCTATGGGGGCCAATGGTATCGCCGAGCAGGCCGGCGCCGAAAACATGCTCACCGGCGCTCTGGGCAAGCTGTTCGCATTGTCCGAGAGCTACCCGGATCTGAAGGCCAACGAAAACTTCTCGCAACTCCAGGAAGAACTGACGACCACCGAGAACAAAATCGCCTTCGCACGCCAGCACTACAATGACTCGGCGGCGGTCTACAACACCGCGAGAATGAAGTTTCCAAACAACATCGTCGCCAACATGTTCGGGTTCACCGAACAGGAATACTTCGAACTGGAAGACGCCTCGCAGAAAGAGGCTCCCAAGGTTTCTTTCTGACACGCCGTCGCCACGGACGGATTCAGACGAACTGACGACCAGCGAGCAGAGCAATAACAGTAATGGCCGGCGAGACCTTCCACACACTGATCGCCAGGAACAGGCGTAACAGTTTCATCCTGATCGGCGGATTCATGCTGTTCTTCGTCGCCATGGGGTTGCTTATCGGTATGGTCTGGGGAGGCGGAGACGCCGCGTTCAGCATAGGCGTCGCCACCGTCGCGGGGCTAATCGCCTTTGGCCTGACGCTGGCCAGCTACTTCGGCGGATCGTCAGCGCTGCTGGGGATGAGCCATGCCAGGGAGATCGTTCACGCCGACGACCCGCAACTATTCAACGTGGTCGAGGAGATATGCATCGCCGGCGGAATGCCCGTCCCGCGAATATACCTGATAAACGATACCGCCATGAATGCGTTCGCCACAGGCAGGAACCCGCAAAACGCGAGCGTCGCGATTACGGTCGGGCTGCGGGCCAAACTTACCCGCGACGAACTCCAGGGCGTCATGGCGCACGAACTGAGCCACATCCGCAACTACGACATTCTCTACGCGATGCTGATGGCGGTAATGGTCGGCGTTCTCGTGATGCTGTGCGATATTTTCCTCCGAAGCGTTTTCTGGGGCGGAGCGGGACGGCGCAGGGGATCCAACCGCAACAGCAAGGGCGGCGGTCTGCAGATTGTCCTGATGATCGTGGCGTTGATCCTGGCGATCATCGCCCCGATACTTGCACGGATCATCCAGATGTCGCTTTCCCGCCAGCGAGAGTACCTTGCAGACGCCGGTAGCGTGGAGTTGACGCGCAATCCCGATGGTCTTATCGGGGCGTTGAACAAACTCGGCGGCGACGTCGAAGTACTCGAAGTGGCAAATCGCGCCACCGCGGGCCTGTACTTTGTCCATCCGATCAAGAAATTCGAAAAAAGGGCGTCCAGCATTTTCTGCACGCACCCGCCCATCAATGACCGCGTCGAAAGGTTGCGCCAGCTAAGCGTATGAAAACTCACGCCACACAGGAATACAGGGACCTCGAAAAACTTGGGTTTCTCTGCCGCTGGGCCCTGCTGGCGTTGGCGGCGACGGTCATACTGGCCGCCACGTGGGCCGGTCTGTCGGGAACCATGACGGTCTCTTCCAACTTGGAAACGACCATGATTCTGCCCGATGCAGTGTGGCGACAAGGGACTCCAACGCCTTCATTGTATGGCTTTCTCGATGGCCGTCCGGCGCGTAACTCCCTTACGCCGCTAATGTTCTATCAGGACCACTTCAGAGACCTGCGATTCCCATGGATCCATCCCGAGCGCAACGAAATGGTTATGGGGCTTCCCGCCCCGCCGGCAGGAACACATCGGGTAATCCTCAGGGGACTACCGTACGGGCTGATGGCTTTCGAACAGCACCAGGCCACTTTGCGAATCGTTCCCGGTCCAATGACCGTCTATTTGCTGGACGCGCGATTCCTCGCCGACGTCATGCGGGATGACAAACGAGATAAGAAACAGAACGCCATCCGGATAGCCAAAGAGTTCTCCCGCCTCGGTCAGCCCGTACTCGTATTCCCCGGACAACGGGAATCAGCGCAGGACCTGTCGGACGAACTCGACCAATACAGCGACATGCCACGCGTGTTTTCCCTTCGCAAAGGCCAAAGCGATCTGCGGGGCATCATCGCCTCGATCACGGGGCGGCTCAGGAGCCGGGAGAAAACTTACAAAGGCGACAAACGCAAACCGTACGTAATCACCAGCGACGTTGATCTCGCAATCTCGACCGCCGGGCAGAAGCACTATACGCACCTGGTCGGAGCCAAGAACCCGCCGGCGAACCTCCCGGAACTCATCAGATTGCACGCAACCCCCGAAGAACTCGCCGAACACCTTGCTAAAGAGTACCCCGCGCATCTGTCGATACCGTAAGTGGTAAGTGGAGTATCCGGTTACAGCTACTCGTAAGGAGTATTGGATGTCAGCCAACAAGGTATGGATGTCAGTAATAGCACTGATCGCACTGCAGGCACTCTGCGGATGCGCGAACGGACCGACAAATCAACTCGGGCTTGTACCGCAGCATCGCCTGGATCTCGCGACAGCGCCCAGACCCATAGTTCGTACCGCGAAACCCGCCGCGGCGCCTTCGATCTCCTCGTCTCCGGATCTGTGGCAGACCAGGGGATATCGACTTTGGAAATATATCGTCGTCCACCACAGCGCCACGGCCCGCGGTAATGCGGCAAGTTTCGATCAATCGCACCGCCGGCGGGGATGGGACGAACTGGGCTATCACTTCGTCATCGATAACGGTGACGGCGGGCCCGACGGGCGAATAGAAGTCGGCAGCCGATGGACGAAGCAGAAATGGGGCGCCCACACCGGCGGTACGCCCAACAACGAATACAACAACCACGGTATCGGTATCTGCCTGGTGGGCGACTTCAGCACCAAAATGCCCTCACGGGCTCAGATCGCTTCTCTGGAGCGTCTGGTGCAGCACCTCGCGAGCAAATACCGCATCGATCCGGACAACGTCATCGGTCATCGCGAGGGACCGAATGCTACAACCGTTTGCCCGGGGGCTGTGTTCATGAACTGGGTGACCCGCGGGCTTCGCCCGAGATTGCGCACGCAATTGGCCGCTATGCGCTAAGCAAGCTTGTCGGGGGCTATCTGCACGCCCGGACCGCCGCATCGGAATCGCCGTGCCGGTGGATATCCATCAGTGTTGGAGCGTTGTCAATCACTCGGGCGCCCCGCCGGGAGGCTTGCCCGCGGGATCGTATCCGCTCTTGCCCCATGGATTGCATCGTGCGATCCGCCAGATGCCCTTCAGCCCGCCGCGAAAAACTCCGTAGGCCTCGACTGCTTCTATGAAATACTGGCTGCAGGTTGGCGTGAAGCGGCATTGTCGCCCGATGAGCCCCGACAGCGTCGCCTGGTAGCATCGCACCAGACAGATCACCGCCTTGCGGGGAACGGTTAACAGGTTTCGCGGCGCCCGGTCAACTGTCATCGGGAGTGTCCTTGGTTCGTTCAGCGGTGGTGACGATCTTCGCGGCAAGTGCGGTCAGCGAATCCTGCAACCGCTCGACTGTAGGATCGGAGCCGGGTCGCGGTAGCATTATGAAGTCCCAACCTGCAGGCAGGCGCCGGCGGCTTGTGCGGAACGCCTCCCTGCACATCCGCTTGACGCGGTTTCGAGCGACCGCGTTACCGTGCCTGCTGGAAACCGCTGCCGCAACGCGAGACGGCAGGAGTTCGCCTTCGCCCCGCCGATCGGCAAGGAGCGTAAGGTGTGCGTCGCGGGCACGCAGACCTTCATGGAAGATCCGCGATATTTCCCGGCCGTTCTTGAGTCGCAGCTCTTTGCCTGCACGATGACGCATATCGTCCCGCGATATTACTCCACAACGACCCGGAAACCCACGTGATACACCTTCTGCCAATCCGGATAGCCCAGGCGGTACGACGATGACGAGCGATGCTGCCTGTCGTGCCACGAACCACCGCGAATGACTCTCTTACCGCTTCCGGTGGTACTATTGCGTCCGTCGGTGTTGCTGTACGGATAGGACTTGTACTGCGACCTGGTCCACTCGGCTACGTTTCCGTGCATGTCGTGCAGGCCCCAGGCGTTGGGGGCGTACTTGCCCACATCCGCCAGGTGCAGCACGCCGTCGTTGAACCGCACATCCTTCAGCTCGTAGTCCACGTCGGGTTTGGGGTTCCGAATGGGCTTGGGATTGACGCCCTTGACGGCCATTTCCTTGACCTTGACGTCGGCGAGATTGGCGAATTTCGAGAAGTCAGTATCCTTGTCGCCGAACGAAAGCGGGGTCGACGTACCGGCGCGGCAGGCCCATTCCCACTGGGCTTCGGTCGGAAGGGACACCTTCTTGCCCGTCTTCTTCGACAACCACGCGCAGTACTCCATCGCCTTGCGCCACGAAACGCGGATCACGGGGAACTTCGCCGACGTGTCCATGTAGTACCCGCGGTTAACCTGGTCCTTGTAGTGCTTGTCGTAGACGCCGTTCTTGTACTTCGGGTCGAACTTCTTGTACTGCCCAAGCGTCACCTCGGTGGCGCCCATGTAGAACGCCTTGGCGATCGTGACCTTGGTCACGGGCATTTCCTGCGGCGTCTCGGTGTTGCTTCCCATCGCGAACGCACCGGCGGGTATCTTCACCAGGCCCATCTTGACGTCACCGCCGAGGTCCAGTTCCATCGCGGCGCTCGGGCCCTGCTTCGCCTTCGCCGCCGCCTGGTCGAAAGGCCAACCGGTTACGCTTACTTTCGTGGTGATGCGTTTCATCGGCGCGGGCTTGATGAACTTTTCGGTCAGCTTATACGGTTTGTAGATAAACTCCGGATTCGAGTCGACGCTGGCGTATATCTTGCGAAGTTCCAGGCGTCGCTGGAGGATAGTCTTGCTGGCGCCGGCTTCTGTCCACGTACCGTGCCATGGAGCGTTCAGGTCGATCCATGTAATCAGGCGGTCCCATGCCTCTTTGTCGAGCTTGACGTTGTTGTGGCCCTTCTGGAACATCTGCACAAGCTCGCTGGTATCGGCGTGGAACTCCAGCGGCGTCAGCAGGTGGTAGTCACCCTCGGGCCCGTTGCGCCGCACGTACGGATGCAGAACCCTGTGCGCCAATTTGGGCTCGTGGAGGTCGTGAATCTTCTTTCCATCTTTTCGCGGCTTGCCGCTGTGGCAGCCGACGCAGAACTTGTCGAGCACGGGCTGGACTTCTCGCTTGAAGCTGAATCCGCGGGCAGGTCCGTACCATGGTGTGATCTTCTTGGGCTGCTTGCGGGACGAGAGTGTCATCTTCGTCGCCGGCGCGGTGTCCTGACTCTCGTGGCATCCGATGCAGGAAAGTCTCTCACCGGGCATTCCCACCAGCCAGCTTCGCATCAGTTGCAGCGCCTTGCCTTCTTCATCGAGCGGTTGGAGTGCAATCGGCGTGTTCGCTGGAATCTGGAAGGTGGTCGAGCCGTCGGTTTCCACCGGAACGGTGCCCAGGATGATGTGGGCGTCCCAACCGGCTTCCATGCCCATCGCGTAGTGTCCGCCCTTCCTTCGCGGACCGTACTCGTACTTGAAAACGCGGATGTTCTTGACCGCCCCGCGCGGGACGCCCTTGAGCCCCGGGCCCACGTAGATGTCGCTGATGATCACCGTCGCCTCTTTCGCGCCGGGGACCGTGCGGTCCGGAAGAACCGCCGGACGCCTGGTCTTGCGGAACGGTACGGGCTCAAAGAGACTCATCCCGCCGGCGTCCTTCTTCAGCAGCAGCATGTTGTCGAAGACATCAACCAGGAACAGATTCCATCCGCCCAGGTTCGCCGACGTGAGGAAGTACTTGTCGCTCAAGGGGTAAGGATGGAGGAAGTGGGGTTTGTACCGCCCGGCCAGTCCGTCCACCACCAGGGCCTCGACCTTCTTGCCCCGCTGACCGATCAACTGCACCGCCCCGTCGGCTTCGAACCGCCCGAGGGAAGTATCGAACAGGACCAGCGGGCCCGATCGCCTCGTACCGTGGTGACCGCTGACGATGCCCACAAACTTCGTGGAGGAATTCGGAACCGGGCGTGCGTAGAACAGCGAATTGGGCCAGTACGAGTTACTACCGTAGTACGCCTTCTGGTCCGTACCATCGGGGTTCATGTGCATCAGCACGCGGCTGAAATAGTGTGCCGAGTCGGTATACTCCCACCTGAGGAACATCACGCGTCCGTTGTTGAGCATTACCGGGTACCAGTCGTTGTCCTGCTCGAAGCAGAGGCGGCGGATGCCCTTTCCGTTGGCGTCCATCAAGTGCAGGTTGGCTACGTAGTCTTTTCCACCAACGCAGGGAACGCCGGAATATCCGGTGGTCGAATCGAAGATAATTTTTCCGCTGGGCAAATAGACCGGATCGTAGTTGTCGATGTCTTTGCCCATATCGGGCGATACCTGCCGCAGGCCCGTACCGTCGGCCTTGATCTCGCAGACCGCCCAGGCGCCGTTGGCTCCGACCGATGAGAAGAGGATTTTGTCGGCGTCGAAATTAAGGTCGGTCTCGCCGACGTACTTCCCTCCGTCAGGCTTGTAGAGCGTCTTGATCTCGCCGTCATTCAGGGGTGAAAGCACGGCGATATCGTTCTCGTAGCCGGTTTTCTTCATGCTGCTGTTGCCCTGCCAGTTTGCCGGCAGCGCAGTACCCTTGCGCCGGACCAGCAGGATCTTGTCGAAGTCCAGCAGCGGATTGGCCAGCAGCGCCTCGCGACGAAGCGCCTCGAATTCCTCTTTGGACTCTCCGGCTTTAAGCTTGGGCGCCAGCGCGTCGAGTTTGGCGAGAAACGCCTTGCCCTTGGGGTACTTCGCGCCGTACGTTGCGGTCAGGTCCTTAATCGCCATTCGCAGCGATTCGGCGGTTCCGTACGCCGATTTGCCTGGCGCGGCGGGACGACGGTTTCGACCGCGTTTGCGAGCGCGACTGCGAACGGGGTTCTTTTTGGGTTTGATTTTTGCGATTGTCTTGCCCGCGAGCTTACTCCTGCGAGAACTCGTAACGGTCAGGGTCGTGGCGCCTTTGCCCGGTTTGGCGAGATCTGCCGACCAGACAACTTTGCGCTTGGCGTCCAGGATCATGACGCGGCTTCCGTGGAGTCGCGCTTCGTATCCGTCGCGGTTCCATATCGACACCTTCTCGATGGAAACGGATTTACCCAGGTCCACTTCCCACGCCGGGTCAGCCACATTTTCCACCGTGTGAGTGATGGATCCCTTCGACCAGTCTCCGCTGGTATTACCGTCCACCGCACGGGCGGAACTGCCCCGCGAAGCCGTGCTGGACTGCACGGTCTTCTTCTTCAATGCGACATTCTTACCGCCGCTGAAGACCTGAACTTCCGCCAGCGACAGCGTCTTTCCGCCGCCGGGGATAACTACATGGACATACTTTCCGCTAACGCCCGCGGCAGGAGCGGACTGTACGGCGGAGAAACAGATGGCCACCACTGCCAGGGGTATGATAATCCTGTTCAACATGTTTCGATCCTTTCTATCCAGTAACGCTCTTTGTTGTTCTTTACCGCGCGACTCTGTCGCGCAGGTTCATTATACCAACAAGTTAACGCCGATGCACATCAAGCTATTGCAGGTGCGGGGCAGTCCCAACCGCAGCAACACCTTGACCCGGGCGGCAGGAAACTGTAAAAATACTTGAAAGACTCCAATAGCCACCGCCTGAAGTTGTGTTTGGACGTTCCTGGAAAGCCTATGCCGGTAAGAAAACTCTTTGTAATCCTGAGTGTTTCAGTCGCGTTTGCGGCGGGATGCGAACTCCCGCAACAACTGCGCACTACTTTGTCATTCGACCACTACGCCCAGGGGCAGATTCTCGCTGAATCGGGCGACATGGATGCCGCCCTTGCCGAACTCCTCGAGGCCATCAGGTGCGATCCGGAGCTGTCCGCCGCTCATTCGGCCATCGGCGATATTCATCGTAAACGAGGAAGCCACCGCCTGGCGGTGGGAGCATACCAAAATGCCTGCCGGACCAACCCGTACGCTTTTCGCCCTCACTACAATCTCGGGATCACGTACCAGGCACTTGCCCATGCCGCCCAAGCCGTCGAAGACTACACGAACTACCTCAAAGACGCGGTAAACGTTTACCTCCGCGCGGTTGTCATCCGCGAAGACGACTTCGACGTGAACCTGAACCTGTCGGCATGCTACTTCCAGTTAGGCCAGTACGATCTGGCGGAGGAATACTGCACCGCCGCAATAAACATAAACCCCAAGTCGCCGCAGGCCCGCAGCAATCTGGGGATCATATACGACAGCCAGAACCACCTGTACAAGGCCATCAGGGCATACAAGGACTCACTGGAACTCGACACGAACCAACCGAAGATCCTACTGAATCTCGGTTCGACGTACATGCGCCAGGGACTGTGCAAGGCGGCGTTGTCTCCGTTCCGTCTTGCCGCACGCCAGGCCCCCGAAGACCCCGCCCCTTTCCGCCAGATCGGGCAGTGCTACTACCGCCTCAAACAATACGACAAAGCCATCAAGGCCTACCAGCAGGCGATATCGCTCAACCCCAGAGATGCCTCCGCCCTGCGGGGCCTGGGAACCGTACACATAACCCAGTATGTTCTGGCGAAGGACAATCGCGAGCTGCGCGACCTGGGCCTGGCCGCGTGGCGACAATCACTGGAGATCGAACCTGAACAACAGGACCTTATCGACCTTGTAACGAAGTACACACCCAAAGACACGAGCCCCGAACTGTAAGACGCTTCGATCCGCTCGAAACCTCCTACAGCTTCACCCGCAAACTGCCGATAACTACCCGACAAGCCTCCCGACAAAAAAGCAAAATGAAGCGCTATACTATTATGGGAGGCGACAAAAGCATGAGGTTAACATGATTGGAATATCAAAATTATACTGTGGTACGGTCGAGGCATCGGATCCGCTGCGCTACGGACGCGACAGCGCACGCCTGCCAAGCAACCTGCTGCAATTCTCCGAAGACAAGAAGCCCGTACTGGTCTGGAACTGCACCAAGCGGTGCAATCTCAAGTGCAAGCACTGCTACTCGGCAAGCACCAACCAACCCGACCCCAACGAACTGACAGACGACGAAGCCAAGGCCATGATCGACGACCTTGCCGCTTTCGGCTGCCCCGTACTGCTGTTCTCCGGCGGCGAACCGCTGATGCGACCCGGCGTGACAGACCTGATCTCATACGCGCGAGCGGCAGGCCTGCGGGCGGTGGTTTCGACCAACGGCAACCTGATCGACGAGCCCACCGCAGCCAAGCTCGCCGAGGCGGGCCTGAGCTACGTCGGTGTCAGCCTCGACGGGCTCAGGGAGATAAACGACAAGTTCCGCGGTATCGACGGAGCGTTCGACCGTGCGCTGACGGGCATCCGCAACTGTCTGGCCGCCGAGGTTAAGGTCGGCCTGCGATTCACCCTGAACCAGCACAACATAAAGGACGTGGCGGGCATATTCGACCTGATAGAAGAAGAGGGCATCCCCCGCGTCTGCTTCTATCACCTCGTGGACACCGGGCGGGGCAAGGACATGTCCGACGCCGTGCTGAGCTTCCAGGACACCCGCGACACGCTGGATCTGATCATGGACCGCACCGCCCAGGCGCACGCCGCCGGAAGGACGCTGGAAGTGCTCACGGTCGACAATCACGCCGACGGGCCCTACCTCTATATGCGACTGAAGCACACCAATCCCGAGCGTCAGAAAGATTGCTTCGAACTGATGCAGATGAATGGCGGGAACTCCAGCGGTCAGGGCATCGGATGCATCAGTTGGGACGGAACGGTCCTGCCCGACCAGTTCTGGCGCCACCAGGTGCTTGGCAATGTGCGCGACAGACCCTTCAGCGAAATATGGAGCGATCCGGACCATCCGTTCCTGTCGAAACTCCGCGACCGCAAAACCCACCTCCAAGGCCGCTGCCCCACCTGCTGCTGGTTGAACGTGTGCAACGGTAATTTCCGGGCACGCGCCGACAAGGGCGGTGACGACATCTGGGGCGACGACCCCGCATGCTACCTGACCGACGAGGAAATATCGCCGGTGCAGTTGGAGCAATGATCCCGAGCGGAGAAACCTGCTTTACATATTCGCCCGTTTGATATACAATGGTTTAGACCTTTGGGGCTGTAGCTCAGTTGGGAGAGCGATTGGTTCGCAATCAATAGGTCATGGGTTCGATTCCCTTCAGCTCCATGAAAAGAGCCGCCGAAAGGCGGCTTTTTTCATAGAGCGGGACAGCCGTTGTCCCGCGGTCACCTGCTCCCCTGCTCACCTTTCACGCCGTTTCTACGGTTTCACGCCGTTTCCGCCGTCTCAATACCGCCAACCCGCCCACGGTCAATAGCACCATCGTCGCCGGCGCGGGGACGCTGTACAGGGCGATGTCGTTTCCGTTACCGGCGGTGTAGGTGATGAACAGGTCCATCCCGCCGAAGTTGTCGACCAGGCCACCCTCTCCCAGGTCCGCGAACTCGCCTGTAAGCAACGACCACGGCGCGAAGGTGTTGCTGTAATTTGGAGTGACTCGACACCGCTTTTTTACCCTGAGCCCCGTCGAAGGGGCCTTGTCGCGGAGCGATACCGTCCGCCGTTCACTTGAGAATTGGAGGTTTCTTGTTGCCTGCTGGATATTCATCCGCTCGCCGCTGGCGGTCAGTAGGCCATTTGGGGTTCGACTATCGCGGCCAGTACTCCGAGAATGATGATTACAATAAGGATCTCGACAAGCGTGAACGCCGATCGCTTTCCGGACGCTGCATTATGTCGCATGGGTCACCTCACGAGGCGTCGCCTGTTACCGGGTAGAGTGCGGAGTTCTCCCGGAATATTAATCGGCGTACTCGACAGGTGGATTTAGCAACATATCCCCGGTACGTGTACCGCTGTGTGTGACTAGATTTCCTGGCGGAAATCTTTTCACACACAGAGCAGGAGAACAG
>CAZSLS010000031.1:0-45676 GCA_964607575.1 uncultured Planctomycetaceae bacterium
GCCGCTTGACGGGGCGTCGCCGCTGCAAGACCGACTTTTTCAGGGCCGACTAATGTAGACGTGTACAAACCGCCCGTGGGGGGCGGGCTGCCCCATTGCCAACTGGGCGTCCGAAATCTAGCGGTTGCGGATGTATATCCCCCTGGTCACGTTGTTGTAGAACATTGCATCGTGCGACCCGGTCCTCAGGATAAACTGGTCGAAGTTATCGGCGGCGTCGTTTCCGAAAAGTTCATACTGCAATCTGCGCGGGCCGTACATTCCTTTGAAACTGATTCGCATCGACTTCTTGGGAAAACCGAGCCCGGCGCCCCCGTAATGCTCAACGCCCGCGTCGACCTGGAAACCTACGGTCCCGTCCGGGAAGATCATCTCGATTGACGTCTCTCTTTCCGTCTGGCTGATCGTGTGCGGGGTTACGAGGGAAATGGTGGGAATATCCAGCAGCGATTCCTGCATCTGTGGACCCCAGAAAGGGTCCTGCGTGATCGCTGTGGACATGGTGCTCTGGGTAATCACGTCGTCGAGGAAGATATAGGTCTGCGTGTCCACGTCGGTGGGGAAATATCCTGGCTTGTATGCCGCGGCGCGCAGCAAGGAGGTTCCATCGATGTGGATCGGAGCGGTATAGGGCACCCCGGTAGTCGCGGTCGGTTCGCTACCGTCGAGGGTGTAGCGAATCTCGGCGCCGGAGGTGTTGGTGCTGATCTCGACGTCGACAGGGCCCGTATAGAAACCGCGATCGGCGCTGAAGCGGGTGTCGGACACCATGCCAAGTACGCCTGGGATGTTCTCGGCGCCCGGCGTGGGGGTGGTGAAATACTGCTCGGTGATCACCAGGCCCTCCAGCGCCGTCAACCTCGGCGAGATCAGGAAGATCGGATCTGAAACGCCGTCGTTGAGCGCGTGGACCGCCAGCACATTCTCTCCGTCCACCAGCAGGTCGAGGTAGCCCGTCAGGTCGACGGTTTCAAACTGCACGGCGTCCTGGATTGCCCTGTCCGACAGCGCCGTTGAATTCTCATCCGGCGTATCCGGAGCGTTACGGACGGCGACGCGCGTACCGTTGAGATACGCCACGTACCCGTCCTCATATGCAACCTCCAGCGACAGGTTCGAGTACTCGGCCTCCTCGACCACGGTAAACGGTACTCGGACCAGTGCCGAGGCGCTGACACCGAACATCTGACCGGTCAGATCGGTTTTGATCAGACCGGAGGTGCTGGTATCGCCGATCAGTTCCAGGTCAAAGCTGATATCGGAACTGGTGAGAGCGATCTGATGGATTTCGACGGTAAGAACGTTGTTGCCTTCAACGAGTATACCGGTCGGGTCCTTGTGGTACTCGAAGAATTCCGTTTCGCTGCTGGCGGCGCTGGCCTTGGTGAGGTAATCAATGCCGCCTGACGGCATGCTGCTGCGGGCGATCTCCTGCCCGTTGAGGTAGACCACCGCTCCGTCGTCACGCTGCACGTTTATCGTCAGGTCGGTGAAGGCCCACGCGTTGTCCACGTCGAACTCGTGGCGGAAATAAGTGGTGATATACTTGTTACCGGAATCGCCCCCGTAACTGACGACGGTATTCTCGTCGCCGTCGCCGTATCCGAGTTGGGCCGGCCCGAAAGCCCACGCGCTGTCGTCGAAGCTTCTCCCGCGCCATGCCGTGCCCTGATCGGACCCGTCGTCAAGATACTTCCAGCTCGACCCCTTGCCGATCAGGGTAAGGCTCCCGTCGGGGACATTCAGACCAAACCCCAGCCCCGTGTCGCCGGTACTCCAAGTGCTGTCGTCGAACGTCGGGGTCATCCACGACGGGTCCGGAGTCGCTGTCGGAATCGTGTATGTCGCGGCGTCGCCATTGTTGACCAGGACAACCTTGCCCTCTTCGTCGTACAGCATACCGTAGGAAATATCTTCCAACTGCTCGGGGTATTTTGGATCGTATCGGTGAACTACCGTACCGACATCGTCCAGCAGGGCGAGGTACTCGCCGTCGCCTTTGAGCTTGAAATTCGCGTGCAGCTCCCCTGCCGGGTTACGCCGATCCTTGTCCGAAGCGAAGATCACACGATACTCGCCTGCCCCCAGCGACATGGGTGGAAACGTCCAGATCGCCTCTTCGTCCTCCAACTGCCAGCCTTCCAGATCCACCTCCGCGGTTCCGTAGTTATGAATCTCCAGCCAGTCGGGGTAATCGTTGTCTTCGTCGAGCAGCGTGCCATCGTTGTCGGCCATGAACTCCGATATCATGACGCTACCGTCCAGCAGCAGGCGCGGTTCGAGGGCTTCGAAGATAAGCATCTCCTCGTACTTGCCAGTCTCGATACCCATATATCCCTACCGCCTCTCCGCGAAAAGAAAGCGCCCGCGCAAAGACGGGAACATGGCAAGACTCGCTCCGTTCCCGTCCGTAAGGGCCTCTCGATCTACCAGTATACCACAGACCCCCACATCTCAGACAATTTTTCCGACATATCGTAAATGGCCGCCAATACAGGGGACAGAAACCACGCAAAAGACACTCCCGGCGAGTGCGGGGAGCGTCTATCACTGAGCCGTACTGGACTTGAACCAAGTGACCTCTCGCGTGTCGAGCAGGATAATAATGTTCAGCCAGGCAGTTTTTATTCGGCGGTAGCTTCTTTCACCTAAGTGTCTTACGTCCACGGACAATATTCTCTGTTGACCCTGAGAGCGATTGCGTGTATGGTATTTGTTAGGATGCTGAAGAAACGAGGATTACCGACTCCGATAAGCGGTGGACTGCCCTTCACAGACGCCCACGGGGCCTACATGCCCCGAGCGGTTCAACACTTCATGCCCGATCGTGTTTTCATGTGCAAAGGGTGTGACTCGGATGCTGGCCGGACACGATTCGTTGAGGCGATCTGCCGCGCATACCCAGCCGCCGAGGTCATTGACCGGACCACGGTGTCGCACGCCCAGGTGGACTTGGGCCTAAGCGATCCGCTGTTGCGCCACCAGGCGGGCAAGAAGACGCTGGTTCTCGGCGAACACAAGAGCGCGGTGCGGTTTAGTGAGGAGCAGGACAACTGCTGTCCAAATTACTGGCACTTCTCGCCGTACGGATTCTGTCCATATCATTGTGCTTACTGCTATCTTGCCGGAACACGTGGCGTGTGGTTCTCGCCGACGGTGAAGGTGTTTCTCAATCTCGGCGAGATACTGTCGAAGATAGATCGGATCGCACGTCAGGCTCAGCGCCCGACGGTATTCTACCTGGGCAAGCTCCAGGATGGATTGGCCCTGGACCCGCTGACGGGCTTCTCGCGGCGTATCGTGCCTTTTTTTGCCGCCCATCGCAGCGCCCGTCTCGTCATCCTGACGAAGTCCTCCGATGTCGAGAATCTGCTCGATCTCGATCCGAGAGATAATGTCATCATCTCCTGGAGCTTGAGCAGCAAGACCATGTGGAGGCGCTTTGAGCCAGATACGCCCTCACCGACTGAGCGACTAGCGGCGATGAGACGTTGTGCCCAGGCCGGCTACCGTACGCGAGCCGTCATCATGCCGATTCTTCCAGTAGGCCGGTGGAAGAATCAGTACGCCCAACTCGCCGACAAACTCATGGACATCCCGAGGCTGGAGCGCATCACGCTCGGCAGCCTGTGCAGTTTCCCAAACGCTCTGCGCTTGACCGACGCGAAACTCGGCAAGGTCAATGTTGTCACCGGCCCCCTGGGCTCCGGCGGAAAATGCGCCGACGGTCGATATCGGTTCGCTCCGGAACTTCGACAGGAGTGTTAGCATCACGTACTCAACGCCATCCGTTCACACGGAGGCAACCTGCAGGTAAGCCTCTGCCTGGAGACCCGCACACTCTTCGCCGAACTTGGCCTAATCGATAATATCGGCAAGTGCAACTGCGTTCTATAAGCACAAGGGGACATTATGACCGACAACCACATACTTCCGAACTTGCTCGACGATCGCTTGACCCGCAATGACGGCGCCGATCTGGCAAGGAGATTACGTGATTGCAGATCGCACGTTTTCGACACATGGGCCGCACGTCACCGGTCCTCAAGACTCCATCGGGCCGCTCAATGTACGTTGGACAACGCCATGGCGATGGGGCTGATTGTGGAGTATTTGCGGAGGACACGGTCTGGCGTCACGAGCCCATCGATCTGCCTGGAGGATCTTACGACACAGCCCAGCATCAGCGACATGGCAGGCGTAGGACAGAGGGCCTGCGCCGGCCACGTTCTACGATGGGCGCTCTCTGAGGGCATCTTCGTCGGCAAACTGACAATACCAAGAGACATACGCCAACTCCTGTTTTGCGAGGCATTGCCCGAGGCCTTGGAGCAACATCGCGGTGCATTGCCCATCACGATTCTGGGGGACTTCCATCAGTTGTGCCTGTCGAGTCCGCTGGATTCAGTGCAGCCCATAATCGACGAACGTCGAGCGAAGGGCGCACACTACACGCCACCGGCCCTTGTAGACTACATGGTCGCCAGGGCGTTTCAGGACATGGCGATGGAACAATCTTCGCTGGAGAACCTCCGAGTACTTGATCCGTCCTGCGGATGCGGCGCCTTCCTCATAGCCGTCCTACGACACTTGTCAACTGTGACTGGTAAGGCTGGTCAGTCGCGGCTTATCGGGCGCCTCTACGGCAGCGACATTGACAGTCGTGCTGTTGCTTTGACGCGCGTGTCGCTTATCTTGTCTCTCTGTGACGAATTCGCCGCAGTTGGCGGGCTCCAGGGGCTTACATCCGTTCTGAGACGCCAATTGGCCACGCGAGACTATCTTGAAGGCAAGACCTGGGCGTGCAAGAGATTTGATTTGATCGTCGGCGGTCCGCCATTCATTCGTGTTGAACAGCTTCACAAGGCCAATCCTCGCGCCGTAGCGCAATACCGATGCCTCTATCAGACTGCTCGGACCGGTCAATTCGATCTGTATATGCCTTTCGTTGAGAAATCGATTGGCTTGCTCGCCTCTGGAGGCCGGTTGGCGTTCAGTGTTTCCGCCAGTTTTCTTCGGAGCAACAGCGGCTCTGAATTGCGACGTGTTCTTGGTAAGGACTGTCAAGTAGTAGAGGTCGTCGAATTCGAGGATGGCAATGTCTACCCGGATGCTTCCGTGCAGATCGCGCTCATCATGGCTCGCAAGGGCTCCGGCAGCGAACGCAACAGTCGCACCAGATATGTTTTTATCCCGGAGGGGAGGCCGATTCGAAAGCAACTCACCACGTTGCTTCGCCCTGGGTGTCGATCTGTCGATGGCTCAAAGGTCGTGAGAGTAGCCTTGAGGAATGCCCCGTCCAACGACTGGAATCTGAACCATGACCGTGACAGGGCTTTTCTTGCACAGGTGGAGGCGGTAGGGACGCCGCTGGGGCAGTTGCCTGTCGACTTGAGGCTCGGCATGTGTACTGGAGCCGACGACGTGTTCCTGCTCAAGGCGATTGGTTCGCTTCGGGGACGTATGGTTCGGCTGATGTGTAGGAATGGTGAAGGAATAGATTTGGAGGCGGCTCTTGTGAGGACAATCCTGCGCGGCCGATATGTCAAGACCAGTGCTTTGCAGAGTTCTGATTATGTCTGTGTCTTTCCGTACGATGAGAAGGGCGATGTTCTTACCGAACGTGTGCTGCGACGTGACTTTCCACGCACATACGAGTATCTGTGCTCGCACAAGTCACGACTCCGTCGTCGCAGGTTGTGCTCGCAGCAGCGGTGGTACTCACTCCGAAAGGTCGATGTGGCCAGCCATCTCGCCAAACCCAAGTTCATTACCCCGGTCGTTTGCTCGCCTCAGGGCTTTCTCCTGGATTCCAAGGGCGTCCTCTGTCATCAAGGCATTCTTACGATTACACCGCGTGGCGATGAACTAGATATTCACTATCTTCTTGGCTTATTCAACAGCAAGATATTCTGGCGGTATATCTCCCTTCGAGCCGTCTCGATGGGAAAGGGTCGTCGCGTGTTACGGTTGCACCTGGCCAAGACGCTTCCGGTTCTTCTCCCCGAAAACAGGAAGCAGCTGTTGCTGGTCTCATCGATTGCCCGATCAGTTTCGTCCATGCAGAAAGCCTGCAGCTCCAAGACCATCCTCACGGAAACGAATCGGATCAACGAACTGGTCCATAAGCTGTACGGACTGGACGCAACACCCTCACGCTGACGTTGCCCGATGATCGTTACGTCTATGCACGCCTAGGCAAGCCCAACCTCCGTTCCATTGACTTGTCCTTTTTCACTATTCTTCAATTCGGATTCAATCCGCTTTATCAGATTATCCATTAGATCTGGCTTAATACGTTTGGCCAAAACGACTGTGGCTTTGGCGGTTAGAAAAGTGTCCACCCTTTGGCCAAAACTGTCGAACAATGTGTCTACCGATTTGGTCCTGGCTATTACGGGAAAAGGTGGCCATAACAGACAAAAGTGTCCACCTTTGGGATTTGGGCGCAAAGTTAAGGACTTAGGTTTTTGCCTAACTCCTTGGTGGTAAATCGATGGGCCGTACTGGACTTGAACCAAGTGGCGTAACCAATGAATCTGACAAGGGGTTACAGAATCGCCCAACAGAGGCGGTGCATTGGTAGCAGAAACAGACGGACGCTATGCCGACGGACGATTACGGGGGTCCTGCCGGATTTATGAAGGCGATGGCAGCCGCCGCGGTGCCAAGGAACTCCGCAAAGTACGCAGGGCAGCCAGAAAGGCCCACGATAGCGTTCTGGGCCAGACCCACCGTTAGTCGAAGCGGACTTTCTGTATCATGTCTGGCGCCAATTCCTCTAATCTGATATCCACCAAGTGGCGCCTTGGCAGCAGCCGGCCGTAACAGCGATCCCCGCGATAAAACAATGATATCCGCGCAACGCGCCATATTCTGGCGCAGATTGCGCGAATCCCGCGTTCTGATCCCGGAGAATATCAGAGACCTATTTGATGCCCTTGATGTCCTTGCCGTCCAAGAGCCACTCTTTATTAAAAACGGCGACCGAAAGGCCCTTGTCGCGATAGTGTCCTTGGCCCTTCTCGTAGAGTATGACTACGTTGCCGTTCTTGGCGAGCGTGGACGACGAGTAACCGGCCGGGCCCTTGTAGATGAGCTTCTGCACAGGCCAGGTCTTGCAGCCGTCGACCGAGAGGCTGATCTTCATCTCCTTGCGGTGCCAGAGGTTCCAGCGGGTATTGCCCTTCTTGTAGAAGCTCTGGTTGCTGAAGAGCACTACATGGCGCCCCCAGGCTTCCTTCGGGATCCCGAGCAGCGCCGCGGCCGTGCCGCCGAGCATGTCGCGCAGCGTGTCGGATATCTTGAACGACTTGAAGTCGAACGTCTGGCCGCCGTCAAAACTCCGGGCCTCGGCGCGCGGGCCGTTGGTGCGCGAGTTGGCGTAGAGCGAGCCGTCGGGCAGTTCGACGATGCTGCCTTCGCCGGTGCCCGGATTGACGTATCCGCCCGACAGCCATGTCTTACCGTGGTCGTCGCTGTAGACCACTTGGTTGCGGCCGACGAGCTTCGGCTTGCCGTCCTTGTCCTTCATCGGCTTGCCGTCGGCCGTCAGTGCCGGGCCGGCCCCGCGGCCGATGTAGAGGATACGACCCTTCTTGGGGCCGTACCGGAGCGTGAAACCGGCGTCCGAGCCGCAGCCCGAGGCTAAGTGACCGCTCACGTTCGGCTTGACCTGATAGTCCTTGCCGATCTTCCAGGACTCCCAGGCGGCGCCGTTGTCCTTACTGACCAGCATTCCGCGCGACTCGGTGGGGAGTATCTTCCACTTGCCCTCTTTGTACCGGGCTTGCTCCTCGGCGGGACGAGTGGCTAGATACGCATCCTTTGCTTTCTTCGTAACGGGAAAGGGGTTGAAGTCCATGAAGATGTGGCCGGTCGCGTCGTCCACGACCGCGGCGCCCATGTAGCAGATCCAGCCCGGCCGGTCCACGAGCGTCTGCATCGGCTCCCACGTCTTGCCGTTGTCTTTAGAGCGGCGCAGGACGATTGTCTGATAAGGACAACCGTCGCGAGGACTGCCGACCCGACCGTTGCAAAACGCCAGGATCGCGCCGTCCTTGGCTGTTACAATCGAGGGAATACGATAAAAGGTCTTAATGTCTTTTCCCTCCTTGTTCTTCGCCGTCGAGTGCAGGAAGATATGCGTGTCGGTCATTTCCGGTTCGGCGGCGATGACGCTTGACACGAAGGAAAATGCCGCTACTGCAGACAGGAGCAGAGTTCTAAGCCTGGTTACTTTCATGATGATCCTTTTCTTGTTCTTCTAAGGTCGTGCGAAAACCACTTTGCACCTGCTTAACGAAGCTGACCGGGGCAATGTGCGCAGATTATTGAAATCACTTGAATCGAGGAAGCTGAGCCAGGGACAGTGTATTGCTGCCCGCAGTACACGAATGCAAACCAGTTGTACCGCAAGAACGTGAAGGCGATGGTCGAGAAGGCGGGCCTCACTATCTGGCCGAAGTTGTTTCAGAATCTCCGCAGCCCCCGCGAGACTGAACTGGCAGAGCAGTACCCCGTGCAGGTTGTCTGTGCATGGATCGGCAACAGTCCGGCGGTAGCTGCCAAGCCCTATCTGCAGGTGACTGACGAGCACTTCTCAAAAGCGGTGCATTTTCCGGTGCAGTACGATGCTGCAAAAGGGTGTATTGAGCTGCGGTCAGATACGCAAGGGGACAAAAACCACGTAAAAGACGCTCCCAACGAGTGTGGGGAGCGTCTATCCATGGGCCGTACTGGACTTGAACCAGTGACCTCTCGCGTGTGAGGCGAGCGCTCTAGCCAACTGAGCTAACGGCCCGATTGCCTTGTCGGGGCAAGTCGAGAGCGAGCATTATAACTGCTGGGCCAACGTTTGCAAGACCTCGAGGGTTTCGGTGAAATCATCCGGCCAGGGCGCTTCGATCTTCATCGGTTTGTTGGTTCGTGGGTGGGCAAACTCGATCGTGTGCGCGTGGAGGGCCTGCCTGACGATCAGCGGTCCCTCGGCGCGATCGTTCTGTCCGAGCAGTTGGCTGCGGTATACGGGCCCGCCGCCATACATTTTGTCGCCGGCTATCGGGTGTCCCATCGCGCTGGTGTGTACTCTCAGTTGGTGCGTCCGCCCGGTTTTCGGGTAGAGTTCGACGAGGGTGAACGAAGCCTTCGACTGCCCCACATTCCTGATCCGCTGCAGGACCTTGTATCGCGTTACGGCTTGCTTGGTGGTCGAGGGGTAGGGCTTGCCCGTCTTGCGGTGAACGGCGTACTTCTCGCGGATCCTGGGGTGCTTTCCGATCGGATGATCGATGATGTCTTCGTCGAGTTTGAACAGTCCGTGGCAGATCGCGGTGTAGGTCTTCTGTATCTTGCGGTGCTCGAACTGCCATCCGAGGCGCCACAGCGCCAGCTCGCTCTTGGCTACCAGCATTACTCCGGTGGTGTCGCGGTCGAGGCGATGTACGATCCCCGGACGGAACGCTTCGCCGCTTGTCGGTATCTCGGAGATTTTCGGCCCGCGCCAGTTCATTTTGAAGTACCACGCCAGTGCGTTGACGAGCGTACCGGTCCAGTTCCCGCGGGCGGGGTGGACTATCAGGTTGGACTGCTTGTTGATGGCGATCAGGTCGTCGTCTTCGAAGATCACGTCGAGCGGAATGTGTTCGGCGGGGATTTCCTGCTTCTTGACCTGCGGGAGCATCATGTCGATAAGATCGCCAACGCGAATGGTGTAGCTTGGCTTGACGGTCTTCCCGCCGACCGTGACGTTGCCCTCGCGGATGTATCGCTGCAGTGCGGATCGCGAAGTATCTTTTCCGAGCCGCCCGGCGAGGTACTTGTCCAGGCGGCGGTTGGTTCGGGTGCGGCGAACCTCGATACGGAGATGCTCCAGACCGTCGTCCTCAGCGGAAAGCTGCGTTTCGACCACGTCCATGGCGTCGGCGGCGGGATTATCCTGCGGGTCGGGGTCCACGGTGATCTCTCAATGCGACAAGCCCGCAGCATGACGCATCGCGCGGCTGCGGGCTTGTATTGCGGTCTGGCGGCGCGGGGTTGCGATCAGACGCCACTGAGCTCTTTTGCCTTGTCGGCCGCGCTGGCGGCGTCCGGGGCGAAACCGTCGGCGCCGATCTCGTCGGCATATGCCTGCGTAATCGGTGCGCCGCCGATGAGTGTTTTGACGTCTAGTCCGGCTTCTTTGCATGCGTTGATAACTTCGCCCATGCGGGGCATGGTGGTCGTCAGCAGTGCGCTCATCGCACAGACTGCGGCGCCCTCGGCCTGGCATGCTTCAACGAACTTCTCTGGCGCGGCGTCAGTACCGATATCCACAACCTTCAGCCCGGCGCCCTTGAGCATCATGCCCACGAGGTTCTTGCCTATGTCGTGCATGTCGCCCTTGACCGTTCCCAGTACGACGGTGGCCTTGGGTTCGACACCGGCTTCGATCAGCTTGGGCTGCAGAAGTTCCACACCGGCGTTCATGGCGCGTGCGCCCATGAAAACTTCCGGAATGAACGCTTCGCCTGCCTTGAAACGCACGCCCAGGGCGTTCATGCCTGCGATCAGTCCATCCTGGAGGATTTCCTGTGCATTAACTTCCTGGTCCATCGCTGTCTGGGTCAGGCTCATAACCTGATCGACAACGTCGCGTTCGCTCCTGGTAAGGACGTCAACCAATGCCTGTAAGTCTGCCATTGCAAGCTACCTCCAAACGTAGCTAGTTATACGAAATACCCAAAAAAGCTCTCGTCATTGCAGCCCCTGAGGCTGCACCGGTAAAAAGTTACTCTCAAAGTCGCTCTTTGTAAATGGAACTCACGAAAAAAAGTGAGGGTCCCTTGCAAATTCTCACCGGTTACCGACGAGGAGACCTTACGGGGCGGTCGCCGGTTGAGTAGTCGGTTGAGTAGTCGGAATCGCGGGCGGCGTAGCCGGCGGCGCCGGGCGCGTAGTCGCCAGGCGAATTGGCTTCTCGAGTTCGCCCAGGACTTTCAGTGCGGCCTTCGCCGAATTCAGCGCCAACAGGCTGGTCTTCTCGCCGATGGTGACGACCTGCTGGTAATGATCTCTGGCGACCTCAAAATTCCCTTTTCCTTCGGCCAGTCTCGCCAGACCAAAGTGCGCCCTCCCCGTGGCGGATTTATTGTCTGAAAACTCGTCGAGTACGCGCTGATAGTGTTTTTGGGCCTTGTCGATCGCACCGGATACAAAGTCGCCGGCAACCTGCTGTCTCATACAAATGTCGCCGGCCTCGACGCACGCCATCGCCGCGATGCGGGGTTCGCCGGTTTGGTTGGTAAGCTCTTCGAAGCCGGCAAGTGCGGTCGAACGCCCGTCGGCGGTGGAGATATTCAGACTCTTGAGGTGATCGTAATCCCTGCGCGGAATGCTGACAGCGGTTTCGCTTCTTTCGTAAAGGTTCAGGCCGATCCATATCGCCGCCACTATCACCAGTATCACAAAAACAATACCCGCAACGTGCTTCTTGATGTACTCGAGAATCTTGACCAGTTCGGCGTCAAGCGCGTTATGTTTTAAGTCGTGACGTCTTTTTGCCTTCATTGTCTTATTGACCTGTTCTTATGGGATCGTTTAGGGACGGTTTCTCAATTCGCTGGTCCACAACTGTAACTTAAGTTTCGTAGGATGCAACCAACTTCCTGAACTGATGAACACCGAACACTTCTCGCCGGGCCTCTCGAATCGCAGATTCTGGTCGCCCAGCGAGAAGGTCTCGCTGACAAATCGCCATTTCCTGGCGACCATGGCCTTCTTGTAGAATCTCGACACGGCGAATTTCGAGGCCGAGCCGGTGTACAGGTGATCGACGAATCTCGCCACTCCGGAATCATTGCTTCGGGAGTTGCCCTCGTCGAGCGTGAAGCCCATGGGGACCGGTAGATCCGCCACCGGAGGCTTGGCTACAGCGATAAGTTCGACTCCGGGATTGGACGCCCCACCGAACCAAGCGCACCCCGAAAGCATGCACCCCGCGGCCAGGAGGGTCAGGCATATGATTGTCTTTCGCATTGGATATCTCCTTAACCAGATCGCCGGCGAGGGCGTCTCGAGCCCAACCGCTCTATTCTACATGCCGCTTGGCTATTGTCAAACGCTCCCGCGGCGCGTAATGTGTTAGGTTTGGCGGTCCGGTGGTCGGACCGACAGCGTGGAGATCGAATCGTGATTGTTGTCCTGAACCTGTTTGATATCGTCAAAGGGCGAGAAGCCGGATACGCCGAGTACTTGCGCCGCGTCCAACCGATCCTGGACCGCTACGGCGCCAAGGTGCTTTTGTATGGTATGACGCGGATGATTTACATGGGGGACTGCACCCAGGAGTTCTGCGGGCTTATCGCATATCCGTCCCTGAGCGAGCTGCGCGCACTATCGCACGATCCGGACTTCCTGGCGATCAGATCGCTGAGGGACGATTCGACGCGGAATTACGTGCTGACGGCTATCGAGAGCTTCGAAACGCTTAATGACGCTGTGGCGCTGCTGGAGGCCAGAGCGGAAAACGGTAGCCGGTAGTAGGCATTTCATTCATTTTGAGATAATCTTGAGACAACAAGGACCGGGACAATAATGAGAAGCGACAATGTCAAAAAAGGTATCGAACGGGGCCCCCACCGCAGCCTGCTCAAAGCCACCGGACTGACCGACGCGGATTTGAGGAAACCGTTTGTCGGGATCGCGTGCAGCTATACCGACGTGATTCCCGGACACGTACACCTCGACGCGGTAGGCGATTACGTCAAACAGCAGGTCCGCGACGCCGGTGGGACGCCGATCATCTTCAACACGATCGGAATCTGCGACGGAATCGCCATGGGACACTATGGTATGAAGTACTCTCTCGCCAGCCGCGAACTGATCGCCGACTGCGTCGAGGCGATGTGCGAGGCCCACCAGTTCGACGCGCTGGTCTGCATTCCCAACTGCGACAAGATCATCCCGGGGATGATGATGGCGGCGATGCGGCTGAACATCCCGACGGTATTCGTATCCGGCGGACCGATGGAGGCCGGACAGGTCGCGGGCAAAGACGTCGACCTGATCGACCAGTTCTACGCGGTCGCCCAACAGAAGATCGGAAAGATGTCCGCACGCAAGGTCAAGCTGTACGAAGACAGCACCTGCCCCACCTGCGGGTCGTGCAGCGGGCTGTTCACCGCAAACAGCATGAACTGCCTGTGCGAGGCGATCGGTATCGCCCTGCCCGGAAACGGTACGTGCCTGGCGACCACGCCGGCGAGAATGGAACTCTACAAAACCGCCGCACAACGGATCGTCAAGATGGCAAAACAGTGGGCCGCGGGCGGATGTAAAAAATCGTTCCCGCTCCTCCCGAAAAGAATAATGAATCGCAAAGCGTTCGTAAACGCGATGACGCTGGACATGGCTATGGGCGGATCGACCAACACCGTGCTGCACCTGCTGGCGATCGCCAACGAAGGCGGCGTGAAGTTCACCCTCGACGACATGGACCGCATCTCCAAACGCACGCCGAATATATGTCGCGTCGCCCCGTCGTCCACGCCCGAAGGCAAGATCTACCACATGCAGGACATCCACCGGGCCGGCGGAATCCACACCATCATGGGACAGATCGCCTCGGACAAGCCTGCGAACATCAACGCCGACTGCATGACCGTAACCGGAAAGACAATCGGGAAGAACCTGCAGGACTACTCGCTGCGGAGCAAGAAAGTGCTCCCCGCGGCAAGAAAGCTATACCGCGATGGCTCGAAAACTACCGGGCGGAATATCGCACAGGTAAAAGCCATGCTCCGCGGCGCCAGGCCCGAGAAGCTGGCGACCATGAATCCCGGACGCCTGAACGCCAAAGACGCAATCCGCCCCGTCGACAACGCGTTCACCGCCAAGGGCGGACTGGTCGTGCTCTACGGTAATATCGCGTCGAAGGGCTCGGTGGTGAAGCTGGCAGGCGTGAATCCCAAAATGTACGTCCATAGCGGCCCAGCGATCATCTTCGAATGCCAGGAAGACGCCTGCGCGGGCATCCTGAGCGGCAAAGTCAGCGACGGCGACGTGGTGGTCATCCGCAACGAAGGCCCGCGCGGCGGACCGGGCATGCAGGAAATGCTCGCCCCGACCAGCTACATAACCGGAATGGGCATGGGCGACAAATGCGCCCTGATAACCGACGGGCGATTCAGCGGCGGAACCGCGGGCGCTTGCATCGGACACATAAGCCCCGAAGCCGCCGCAGGCGGAGAAATCGGTCTGCTGAAGAACGGCGACATAATCGAGATCGACATACCCGGCGGGAAGATAAACGCCAAAGTCTCCAAAGCCGAATTCGCCCGCCGCCGCAAGAATTGGAAGGCGCGTCCGGCGCCAATCCGCCACGGCGCCCTGGGGCGCTACGCAGCCCACGCAACCAGCGCAGACACCGGAGCAGTACTCGAGTGGATCGGAAAACCGTAGGAGTCTGAGGTTTGTCGAATGCGTGAAGGTGTTTATCCAAACGGCGCGCGAAACCGCAAGCGGTTTTGATTCGCTATTGTACGGGTGGGCGCGTATGAAAACCGCTTGCGGTTTCGCGCACCGTTAGTCGTTAAAACTCCAAATGACAACGCGGGTCGGAACCTTTTTGATGGGCTACCGACCCGCGTTGTTCTTAATCCGCCTGGACTCATTACATTACAAAAAACTCCAGGCAGCGCCTTGTCGTTACTCCTCTTCGTCGTCGAGGAGCAGTTCGGGCAGCTTCATGTAGTACGCTGCCTGCACGAACTCCAGTTCGCGTATCTGCTGCATTACCTTTTCGCACGGTTGCTCGTCGAGGTTCAGGCCCACAACGGCCGTTCCCGAACGCTTCTTTCGCGAGAACGTCAGGTCGGCGATATTGATGTCGTTCTTACCGAAGATCGTCCCGTAGTGCCCCAGCACGCCGGGCTTGTCGTCGTTGAAGATCATCGCGACGTGCCCTTCGGGCTTCATCTCCATGCGGTATCCGTCGATGGCGATGATGCGGGGGAACTTGTGGCCGAAAATCGTACCGACTGCAGTCCGCTTCATCTCGTCGGTGTGGATCGTAACTTCCATGAGATTGGCGAACTCGCGGATCTTCGACGATGTAACCTGCTCGACTTCCACACCCCGCTGCTCGGCGAGGACCGGGGCGTTGATAACGTTCACCGGAGCGTCCATGTGCGGGGCGATCAGGCCCATCAGCAAATACGTGGTGACCGGAGAGAGGTTCATATCGGCGATCGTTCCGCGATAGACCACTTCCACCTTGGTCAGGGCGCCTGGTGTGACGCCCGTGAGGATCGTGCCCATTCTGGCGGCCAGCTCGGTATACGGGCGAAGATCGTCCGGAAGGGCCTTGTCGAAACCGGGGGCGTTTATCGCGTTGCGGACCTCGCCGCCGCGAAGGGCCTCGACAAGCTGCCGTGCAGCGTCGATGGCGACCTGCTCCTGGGCTTCCGCCGTCGAAGCGCCCAGATGCGGTACGGCGAGAACGTCTGGATGCTGAATCAGCTTCTGCTCAGCTCCCGACTCGGGCGGTTCTGACGACCAGACGTCGATAGCCGCCCCGGCGATACGCCCTTCCTCCAGGGCCTTGAGCAGTTCATTGACGTCGATGATCCCGCCGCGCGCGGCGTTTACCAGTCGAACGGTGGGCTTCATCGCCGCAAACTCATCGGCGCCAATCATGCCCGTAGTGTCGTCGGATTTCGGAACGTGCAGGCTTATATAGTCCGACCGCTTGCACAACTCGGTCAGGTCCTTGACCATCTCGTCCATACCGTCGGGGCACTTGCCCGCGAAGAACGGGTCGTAGCCCAGAACTCGCATCTCCAGGCCGGACGCCCGCCTGGCAAGGGCGCGTCCGATACGTCCGGTGCCCACGATACCGAGCGTCTTGCCCGCCAACTGCGTACCGGAATACGCCTTGCGATTCCACTCGCCACCGCGAAGCGACGCATTGGCCGGTGCAATCTTGCGGGAAAGCGACATCATCAGCGTCAGCGCCAGCTCGGCGGTACTCAGCGTATTACCGCCGGGCGTGTTCATCACGATCACGCCCTTGCTGGTGGCTACCGGGATATCGATGTTGTCCACACCGACCCCGGCGCGGGCGACGCCTCTGAGATTGCCCGGATTCTCCAGCACGTCGGCGGTTACCTTCGCCGCCGAACGCACGATCATCCCGTCGTAATCTCCGGCGATCTCCGCCAGTTCCGCCGGCGTGAGACCCACATGCACGCTTACCTCAACGTCTTCCTGTTCTTCAAGCCAGTCGATCCCGACCTGGCTGAGTTTGTCTGCTATCAGTATCTTCATCATGCACCTCCTATTGCCAATCCTTGAGGACCGCGACGGCCGCAGCCACACCCTTACCAATCTCGACGTCGGCGCCCATGTCGGCCAGCGTGTACTCCAACGCCGCGATCATTCCGATCGTCTCCAGCGGGTCAACGTAACCCATGTGCGAAATCCGAATGATCTTGTTCTTGAGCTGTGCCTGACCGCCGGCGACCGAGATTCCGTACTTGTCGCGGAGCTTGGCGCGAATCGCATCGTCGATGCCTTCGGGAAGGCTCAAGGCGGTTACCGAATCGCCGGGCTGCTGACTGTAGATGCCCATGCCAATCGCCTCCGCCGCGGCGCGCGTCGCCCTGGCAAGTATGGCGGTCCTCGCCCAGACCGTCTCGATACCGATATCGTTGATCGTATCGACAGCGACCTGCAGCCCGCGAATGAGGCTCACCGCGGGCGTATACGGCGTGTCGTCGCTCGCCACGGACTTGCGATACGCCTTCAGGTCCAGGAAGAAGCATGGCGAGGTAATGTTCTCGCCCAGCGCCCAGGCCTTCTCGCTGACAGCCACCGTCGCCAGACCGGGCGGAAGCATGAACGCTTTCTGGCTTCCCGCCGCCACCACGTCAATGCCCCACGCATCGGTTTCCAGAGGCAGGGCGCCGGCGGCGGTTATGCAGTCGGCAAGCAGAATCGCGTCGGTCTTCGCTACTATCGCGCCGATCGCCTCGAGATCGCACGCGGTAGCCGTGCATGTCTCGTTGTAGACGGTGATAACTGCGCCATATTCCCCGGCGGCGAGTTTTTCTTTGACCGTTTCGGGCTGTAGCGCCGTGCCCCATTCCAGTTCGACTTCGTCGACATCCAGTCCGTATACCTTGGCGACCTTGACCCATCGCTCGCCGAACTTTCCGCCGTTGGCTACGAGGACTTTCTTGTCGCGGGGTACGAGGCAGGCGATTGCGGCTTCCATACCAGCCGTACCGGAACCGGCGATCGTTATACAATCGTTTTCGGTCCTGAGGATCTTCTTCAGTCCGGCGTTAACGGCGGCGAACATCTCGCGGAAACGGGCGGTCCGATGGTGAAAAATCGGTTTGGCCATCTCGTTGAGCACGTCCGGAGGAACGTCAGTGGGACCAGGGGTGAAAAGGCGTGACTTGATCATGAGCATATCTCCAACTATTAGCCAAGCTCCAGGAACAAGCCAGCCTTGCCGCAGGCCCTTCCTGCGGTTGCCGCCTGAAGCGGAAATCTTTATGGTTCGCAACGGTATGAGCCCCGAACGGGACCAATCGCGACTAAAGCAACAATAAACCAAGGCCCCAAATCTGTCAATGCCTTTTTTTGCCCGGAAAGGTCAAGCATGGCAGTTGGCAATTGCCAGCCGTCACCTTTTGATCTTTGTATCCCCCGCAAATCTACGCTACTATACACTTATGGCTTCAATAATTCGCAGAATCACACTGATTGCACTGCTGGGCGTTGTGTTCGCCTCTGGATGCGCACCGCCGAGCGGGGTAGTCTATCAGTACTCCACGATCAACGCGCTGCTGGAAGGGGTCTACGACGGCGACATGACTTGCGCCAGGCTCCTGCAACACGGGGATTTCGGGCTGGGAACCTTCAACGCACTCGACGGCGAGATGATCGTGATCGACAGAACGATCTACAAGATACGGTCCGACGGTAAGGCCTATTCCATGGGCGGCAACGAGACCACGCCGTTTGCGGTTGTGACTGCCTTCGAACCGAATATGATATTCAACATCGAACACGACGGTAGTCCGACGCTGGAACAACTGCTCGAATTCAAGGTCCCCGAGTCCAATCTCATTCAGGCGATCCGCATCGACGGGCACTTCAAGTACGTGAAAGTCCGCAGCGTACCCAAACAGAAACGCCCCTACCGGCGCCTGGCCAAGGTAACCGAAGACCAATCCGTATTCGAACTCAAAGACGTGCGCGGAACACTGGTGGGATTCCTCATACCGCCCCACTTCGCGAACGTCAACATGCCCGGATACCACTTCCACTTCATCACCGAAGACCGCTCCCGCGGCGGGCACGTCCTGAAATGCCGCACCGGACACGTCGTAATGCAGATCGACGAGATACCCGAGTTTCACCTGGTCCTGCCCGAAACCGGCGACTTCCTCAAAGCCAGACTCGCCGGCGACAGATCCGCCGAACTCGAAAAAGCCGAAAAATAGCGACCAAAAAACATGAGAACAACCGTACTGACACTGCTGACCGCGGCGGTGATCCTCGTTGCGGGACACACCGCCCAAGCGGCGAAAAAGTCCGCAAAACCCGTCAGTGAAATACACGTGGTGGTCTTCGACTTTGCCTGCAAGGACGGTGACTACGGGAAAAAACTCAGCGATTCGATCCGCCTGCGGCTTGCCAGGCACAAGATATTTTCTGTTGTCGATTCGCTAACCACCCGCGATCACGCCAAACCGACCGGCGCCGAGGCAGACCGCAAACCCATAATATCGCTGATGAAGGACAAACTCCTGGTCACTATCGGTATCTACGGAACCGTCTCAGTAAGCGGACGCAAGGTCACCGCGAAGGCCGCGTGCATCAACTTCACCAATCCGGCCGGCCACGCCGACTGGACCAAAACGTTTACCGACAGCTCCCAGCGAGCACGCGGACTGATCGCCAGAGGGGTCGTCGAGAAGATCACCGGGCAGGCCGAATGGGTACCCCCGCAATATGGCGACGAGGACGAACCGAAGAAATTCGGCAAACCGGTGAACGTGAACGGGAGCTTCGATAAGGGGCACGCCGGGTGGGACGCTCCGGACAATGCGGGTACGTTCCTCGAAGACGGGCCGCGCGGGCGCGGGAAAATTTTGCGAGTACGAACTGATCTGGAGCGAGACAAGTGGTACGAGTACCGTCGCAAACTCCGCATGGGTCTGGCGAGCCCGAAGAATCCGCCCAAACTGAAAAGGGACACCAGCTACGGCAGCGTCGCCGGGCTTGAGGGCGTACACTATCGCAGCGACTGGATCGACGCCAAGGCCCAGCAGCGTTACTGGTTGACGGCCGACAAAAAAGGACCCGGCGCCAAAATATTCATCAAGGGTTTCCTCGACTGGAGCGGACAGGCCTCGGGCCTGCCGGAAAGCTCGCTGGCCAGACTCGGACTGACGCCCGAGAAATTCGCCGACCTGCCACGCAAGAAGCAGCAGGCGCTGATCAAGGCCGACGCCAAGGCCCATCCCGAGCGATACCGACGCGAATGTTACAGATGGTATCTCAACTGCGGGGGCAGCGGCGATTGGAAGCACCACGCCGCACCCGTCCCGCCGCGCGGAGGTCTGCCCGGACACGTTCGATGGATCCAGATACAGGTCTATTCCTACTGGCCGCCGGGCGAATACCTCTGGGACAACGTCCATCTCTATAAGGACCCCCGCCAGAAGGCCCCCCTGCCGGCCGTAAACGCCCGCACCAAGAACTACAAAACAATAACAACCACCCGCCCCACCGAAAAACGCCCCAAGTAGCCCCCCTACCGCGTCTAACCGGTTTTGATATTGATTTCTTTCGGATCGCCCGGTAGTTTTCTTTCCAGGAGAATGATTTGCAACGTTATGATGCCCGTGCGATCGGGAAACAGAAAAGCGGATTCCTATCAGTTGAAGTCGATGCCCTTAGAGTGGATAGAGGATACTACTATGTGTATTAAGTGCTACGCGGCCATGGCGGAAAAAGAAGATCTTAAGGACTTCCAATACGAGTCAGGACAGTTGGGGCCCTGGGATGTAAAGCTGTCTGTTACCCATTGTGGCGTATGCCATTCTGACGTTTCCTTTGTCGACAATCATTGGGGCGTGTCTGCATATCCGCTGGTACCAGGCCATGAAATTGTCGGAACCGTCGCCGAAACCGGCTCACTGGTGACTCTTCTCGAGGAGGGTCAGAGGGTTGGTGTCGGAGGCCAGGCCGGCGCCTGTCATCAATGTCAATGGTGCGTCAGTGGTGACGATCAGTTCTGCGTCAACCCCAACTACACGGGGTTGACGTCGTATGGCGGTTTTGGCGACCAGATCGTGGTGGATAGTCGTTTCGTACACGTGATACCCGAGTCCATTTCGTCGGAGCATGCAGCCCCTCTTCTCTGTGCTGGTATAACAACCTTCGTTGCTCTCCAGAAATACGCGAAGCTGAATTCGAAAGTAGGCATACTGGGAATCGGCGGTCTGGGCCATATGGCGATTCAATACGCCAGCGCCATGGGATGCGAGGTTACCGCCCTGTCGTCTTCGGCGGACAAAGAAGATGAAGCAAAAAGCCTGGGCGCTCATTCTTTCATCAATATCAATGAAGCGGAGCAACTGGAAGAAGCGGCGGGGTCTTTGGACTTGATCGTTTCGACCGTTAACGTAAACCTGGAATGGGGAGCGTATCTGGGTATGCTAAAACCCAAAGGCGTCATTTGCGTTTTGGGGGTGCCTGATTCGATTACTATTCCCGGTGCGCCATTGATATTCGGGGAAAAATCCGTGGTCGGTAGTTTGATCGGCAGCCGTTCTCATTTCAAGAAGATGTTCGAGTTCTCCGCCAGGCACGGGATCGTACCGAAAACCGAAGCGCTTCCAATGTCAAAAGCAAGTGAAGCGCTGGATAGGGTACGTAATTCGCGTCTGGGGCATCGAATTGTCTTGTTCAATTAGTTCGGCAAGCCAAAGTGCCAAGAGAAATCTTCCCGCCATTTGAGAGATGAAAAACATGGACAAGCAATTTCTTGTGGGTATCGATTTAGGCTCGAGCGCCGTGAAGACCATGGTCATCAACGCCGAAGGCGATATCCTGGCTTCCGCCGGTGAAGAATACCCCATGTATTTCCCTCAACCCGGATGGGTCGAATACAATCCCGAGGATTGGTGGAACGCCGTAAAAAGCACACTGAAAACCTGTCTGAGTCACGCCGATGTTGACTCCGCCGCAATTGCGGGAATCGGCGTCAGCGGTCTTGGCTGCTGCTGTGTACCGATGGATGAAGAGGGCAATATCATCTTCCCGGCGCTTCCCTGGTGCGATATGCGAGCCACTGAGGAAGTCGATTATCTGATCGACAACTGCAAGGAGGCAATTCACGAGGCCAGCGGCGGTTATCCAAGCACCCTCAACACCATGCCCCACCTCATGTGGATCAAGGCCAAGAAACCTGACATCTACGCGAAACTCTACAAATATACCGAATCGTCAGGGTTTATCATTCAGCGACTGACCGGAGAGTTCATCCTGGATTGGTCGTCAGCCGTGTTTGTCGAATACGGAATCGACCTGAACACGATGGACTACAGCCGCGAATTGATCGACGCGATGGGGCTCGATTTCGAGAAATTCCCCAGACTGCTTCAGAACTCAAAGTCCGCCGGCGGGCTGACAAGCAAAGCCGCCGAAGAAACGGGACTCGCCCCGGGCACGCCTGTATTCTGCGGCGGAAATGACGTCACTTCCGGCGCGATCGGGGCCGGCGCCATCAAAGCGGGCCAGGGATTCTACTACTCCGGAACCGGATCCAATACAACGGTCCTGACCGATCAACTCCGGACAACCTCGCCCCATCTGTTGAATTGTCTGACCAGCAGCGACAAGAACGTCAAGATGCTGGACGGGGTGCAGGGCTCCATCGGATATTGTCTCAAGTGGTTTAGAGACGCCTGCTGTCAAGGCGAACGCCAGGCCGCGGAACTGCTCGACTGCGATCCTTTCGAGATGATGACCTTCGAAGGCCTCAAGACCGAACCTGGCGCGGGAGGGTTGCTTTTCTTTCCGTTCCTGTTTGGAAAATTCAGTCCGGTCCTGAGCCCGTATCCGAAGGGTGCGTTCTTCGGTATCAATCCGAACACCACCCGCGCGCAAATGATCAGGGCCATAATTGAGGGCTGTTGTTTCGACAGCTATCAGAGCCTTGAGACAATTCTGAATCTGGGAATTGAAATCGATGAAATGCTTTTTGTGGGCGGTCCGTCCAAGAGCGATCTCTGGTGCCAAATATACGCGGACGTCTGTAATCGAGAAGTTGTCGCTGTCGAATCAGCAGACGCCTCGCCTTTCGGAGACGCGATCACTGCCGGCGTGGGCGTCGGTCTGTACAGCAGCTTCGCCGAGGCCGTCGAAAAAGTGGTCAAAGTCAGAAAACGATTCGAGCCCGACGAGGCCAATCATCGTTTGTATCAGGATCTCTACAAGGTCTATATCGATCTTTACGATAACACGCTCGGCGATTTTGAAAAGCTGGCGAAAGTAAAAGAAAAACACGGTATCACGAGTTAAACCTCCGACCGTTCATCTGCCGCTTCGGCTTCGCGGAACGTTAAGGATCACCTGCGCCGTCAGGCGTCTGGTGCATCCGTTTGTTAGAATCTCTTGTCTTGAACTTGTATGCCATTGTTACGAGTTTCTCTCGCCTACCATTAAAGATCACCAGCACCGTCATCAATGTGGTATCCATGCTTCTTCATTAGACTCTCAAGATAACTTGCAGAGCCCGCCTGAAGTAATCCATCTCCGCGCCAATCTTGCCATCGAAGACTCTTGCCGTGATGAAACCCAACGGCTGCGACAAGACTCTCATCCCGATAGAACTCAAACGTTGGGTTGCCGCAGCACATGCAATGAAAACCGCTGTGGCTTGAGTTGATCTTGAGATTTGCTACGACACCTGCGACATCGCTAGCGCCTGTAATCTCAAATAGCGTTACTTCAGAGCTCATTCTCCGATGGCAAAGTCCGCCAGTCCTCACTCGAAGCCTATCGCAATCAACAAGCATTGCGCGCAACTTCGGTCCCCATTCAGGAGAATCGCCGTCTAGGTTACCGTAAATCCACAAGCCTCCCCCGGCAACACCCATGAGGATGATCAATCCAACAACAATCTTCGTCTTTCGATGCTTCTTGATTACGTTCATAACATCCAGCTTCATCTAACAACTTATTCGAGCCCACGGGCATTGGGAGAGGATCGAGTATACCTTTGGAGCAAATCTCCGAGCAAATCTCCTGGCCAAACGCACCAACGCCCAGTTCCTCATAATCACGTCCCTTTGTTTATAGAACCTTGCCGCCATCATAACAAGCATGAACTTTGAGATTTACATGCAAACCCCCATCATTTCCAGCAACTCTGACAATATCGAATAAACAGAAAATACCTATTGTTTGTCAGCATGAGCAGATCTTTGTCAAGTCGGGGTCTGGCGTTTTCGCCCGGCCTTGTAAAGAAAGACGGCAACAAGGCCTACCACCAGCCCGCCCAAGTGCCCCAGATACGATACGCCGCTGAGCCCGGAGACCTGTTGGTATGCCCCCAGGATCTGCGACAGCGAGTAGAGCACCAGCATGACTATAGCCGGCATCGATACCCACCCGAAGAAGTACATGAAACGGCGTAAAACGAACCCCAGGCGCACTCTTGAAAACGCGACGCCGTAGAAGGCAAGAACCGCGCTGATACCCGCACTGGCCCCGACGCACGGGATGTCCGCGCGGGGCTCAAAACCCCCGTGCGCCAGCATGCCCACACCATGGCCCGCCAGAAGCAGCAGTATGAACCTGCTCGCCCCCAGGCGGTCCTCCACGTTGTCGCCGAAAACCACCAGGAAGTACATGTTTACCACCAGATGAAACCACCCGCCGTGAAGGAAGAACGAAGTGATCAGCGTCAGCCCTCCAGAACGGCTCCACTGGGCCGGTATGAATCCCCATCGCTCGAAATGCTCGCCCGCCGATGGGGATGACGCGAGTAAGACCGGTAGAGAGGCCAGGACGCACAGGACAACCGTACTCCAGGTCAGCCAGGGCCTGCGGGACAGAACCGGGGCATTGACCTCCACGGGTATGCCCAGGATGGCCGGCAGCCACTTCCAGGCCTCGTCGGGCGGACCGGTATCCCTCGCCTCGTAAGCGGCTTTGCTCTGCTCAAGTTTCCACAGCGCGAGTTTCTCGCGGACTTTGGGGCTAAAGGACTTTTCTTCCTGCTCGGGCGCCTGCGGCGGCGGTTGGCGGGGGATGGACTCAAGCTCGGTCGCATCGAACCAGACGCCCATGCAGCCGCAGCACGCATCAAGGGCCAGACTGTGGCCCTCAATATCCGCGCCGGTCTGCGCCATCGGTCTGGCGCAGTGGGGGCAGGGCCTCAGATGGCTGGCGCCTTTCTCCTTGGCGCGCTGCCAGATCTTTCCGAGAAGGTCCCTGGGCGTGCCGAGCCTGCGGAGGACGGGAAGCGTCACAAAGCAGCCTTTGCATTGATTGCAGAAATACACAAAACCGGTAGGTGTGCGGGTCTTGATCAACTTGCTGGAGCATGAAGGACACTGGTTCATGCCCTGATAGGAAGTTTGATTCCGCGCGGGGGACCCTGGGTTGCCCGGAGGTGAGGGGTTTATAGACTCGTTCACTCTGTCTCCTGCGCCTAACGTTTAAGCTCAGCGGTCCCGATGCACCCCGATGTTCTTCGGGACTTCCGCTTTCGCTCCAGCATCGGGGTCCATTGCACAGGCTGGTTATGCTATTCAATCGGACCACCCGGCTAGGCCATCAGTATCCCGCGCCGCGGTCGGCTACGACAACCATTTTATACGGTAGGGTCTCTATTTCTCCTTCGGCAAGGCGGGATGGCGGACGATGTACTGATCATCGAGGTTTGCGGGTGTTTCGCTGTTCTTATTGCTCTTACCCTCCGGAAAATCCGTCTCGATCGTGTAGATGTTGTCACCGTTGACGTCGGAATGTTCGGTGCTCTCCGTCCAGCCTGCCGCACCACTGAACGTCAGGTACATCTCGCCATCTTCGTGGTTAGAGGGCGATCTGTTGGATCCGACACCAGTGGCCGGCTCGTTGTTCTGTGATGGATTCTTGTCGGCCATGATGACGAACGAACCTCTCAACTGAGCGTTCAGATGCGCCGGATTCTCGATCGCCCTGCCTCCAACCATTGTACTCTCGTACGGAAAGTGCAGACCGTATGAGAAATTCGCCGACGACCACCAACCCACTCTGTTAGCAATTCTGTAGGCTGGGTCCGAAAAACGGCGGGGACGATAGTCCTCGTCCGAGGGGCATTGGAAAGTCTCTTCGCCGACGAACCCCTTGTCGATGAGAAGCCAAACGTTCTGCATAGCCGCTTCCCTACCAGCCAGTTCCATCCTCAACTCTTCGATCGTCCCGGCTGAGTCGCTCGTGGCGATATCCGCTTCGGGCTGCCCTGTGGACCATATAAGTGGGAACCCGCCATCTTCCTCATGCTTGTACATGGCGAAGGCCCTACCGATATAGCTGAGATTAGCCCTGCACTCCGCCTGCTTGATCAATTCGGGGGGGGCGATTGATCGAGCAGGAATCATAAGGGCAACGAGCATCGCCAGAATGAATACAATCGCCAGAACTACAACCAGATCGCGCAGCGTAAAACCTCTGGTTCGCATCATCACGTCATTTCTCCCATCTGTCCCATCTACCGCGATCATCTTCTCAATCGGTTTTCACCCTTATGACGTTTCGTGTCATCGGTCCGCAGCCCTCGGCGAAGGCAGGTCTGCCACAGGCGGACACACGCTGGTTATGCATTTTTCTTCTTGGAGCCGCGTAATGCTCGACGTCGCATCTCTTCTTGCGATATTGATTTCTCCTTACGTCTTTCACGGATTACCTTCCAGAACGAAGGATCGGATTGCAGTACTAAATCTTCCCATTCAGCACCTTCAACTCCAATAACCAGGGAAGCCGGACTACCGTTTTTCGTGATCACAACGCCCTCGGTCTGAGAGGCTTCCACACACTCCTTGATCCTCTTCTGCAGTTCTCGAACACCAATTGTTTTCATAATACATCCTCAGTAGTTTTGTGCGGAGGCTTATGCCTCACAGCACGGATATATACTATTGTCTCGACTTCATCCACATCATAGAATACTCGATATTCACCGACGCTCAGTTGCCATACCGGAGGATCAGAGTCAAAAGGCGGAATCAATCCATGAAGTATTTTTCGCTTTTTAGTTGTCCTTGTCGGAACATGTGAAAGTTGCTTATCAATGGCATCGATAATCTGACGGCGCAAGAAGACCTTTATTCGTTTAAGATCATCCTCTACGCCGGGAGAGTATCGAATACTATACACGCATATATTATTGCATATGCAATGGGATTTGTCAAAGGCAGGCTGCTAATATTTTTATCGCATAACGTCAAAGCTAAGCGGTCGGCGTTATCGCCGCTTCGCTTGAGTGCCTGGTTAGCGGCTCCATTCTGCTACGAACACCTGAAACCGATCAACCAAGTCACGATCCTCGTCATCGAGAAGAGTCGTGGCTTCTTTCGCGACAACCGCTGCGGTCTTGGCGTTCAGGCTGCTGAGATTGGTGTCAGGCGGTATACGCGGCTTAGTTTTTGGGCTTCGGAGATGTTCCCGTTTCTTAATGCCAGCCTGACACTGTCGAGTTTGGCGGCGTCTTCTGGTGAGAGGTGCGGTCCCCATGCCTCAGGGGAATCGAGCAGTTCCACGGTAACCTCGGCCGCGAGATCCTTTTCGCGAATCAGTTTTGTATGCTTTCGCTGAGTCATTATCGTCTCCGTTTGAAATCATCAGTCCACTTCTTGGGATCTGGTTTGTATGCGGTTACCAGAACGGCGGGGGAATCCTGCCCACGCGGCAGGCCCAAGACGGCATGTATTGGGCGCCCATCGCCACCGGTCAAGAGCACCAACACGCAAGGTCCCTTGGGATAGTCGGGATAATCCTCAACCATTTGCGCCTCGCCCAAGGCGGCGATGATTTCACCGACCAGTATGCCGTCTTAGGCAAGTTCGTCATAACCGTGGTCGGATATGCGAAACTCACCGCTATTGACAAGCTTACAAATCTGCCGAAGCGTTGAACTCATCAATGGATTGTATCACGACGAAACTCAAAAACACAAGGGGCGCCCAGCGGATCTTGCTATCCGCCTAACGTTTCGTGTCATCGGTCCCGATGTACCCCGATGCGTTTCGGGACTTCCGCTACGCTCCAGCGTCGGGGTCCGCTGGAGCGCCTTGTTATGTGCTGCCGTATACACCTCGTGCAACGTGGGCAAATGTTTCGAGCCACGCGAAGGCAGGCTCTTCATCTTCTTCACGGAATCCAGCACGCACGATACACCTACCGAATAACTCAGCGATCTGGGACTCAGGCATTTGAGACTCAAAGGCGCGATTGACAAATAGGAAAATCGCAGCTTTAGTCGCTTCTACGTCGCCATAAGAACTCATAAGATCTGCAACTGTCTCAGTCTCGAGCCGCTGCCGAAGCTGTTCTCCGGCATTCTCGTCTGTCGAATTCTTGTAGTTGTGTTTCATATCGTGCACATAACGTCTCGTGTCAGCGGTGCAGCTAGGCGTCTGGTGTATCCGCTTGTTATGGGTTCTTTTTCTATGGAACAACATTTCTGCGGCCATTACCAATGTAGAAAGAGGCCAGACGGCGGCTGCAAATAGCAATCCATACTCACTTGTCTCCATGTACACCACGGTCGTGATCGCAAGCGCCAGAAAAATGCCGCCCAGGATATAGCGCCGGTTTGTAAAGGAGTGTAATGCAGTGATCAGGCCTTGAGCAACAGGTGCGTATGTTTTGACAGCAGTTATCAGTACTATGGATAATGGAAGATTCACTATCCAATTTTCGCCTTTCGGTTCCGGGGTCGCATAGGACAAGTAGAACAGCCCGCAGAGCAAAATCAGCCAAGCCGTATACGTTCCGAAAAAGATATAGAGTAGAACCTTCGCTGTTGACATCGGTACCTTTTCAAAGAAGTCGCATTCTGGTTCCTGGAAATCGAATCGAAGCTAGTCCACTGTGGCCATAACGATATGGATCACTTGTTTTCAAGGATCGTAGCGAGTTGAAAATCCAGTGCATCCATTTGTTATGTTTTCGTTCTTTTCTTGAAAGTAAGTATCGGTCCTTTCCAATCGCCGCATCCATCCAGCTTACAATCAAAGTTTCCGCGCGTATACTCCTCGACGACATCCCGCCAGAATGCTTGTGCCGCAATGTTCTCTTTGGTCTGCGCGACTTCCCATAGTGGGCCAAACATGCCAAACACTCTGTGAGCCACCTCCTTCCCAATGCCCTTGCGCCTGTACTTTCGCACAATAAAGAACTCGGCGATACAGAATCTATCCTGTTTGCTATAGGAGTGCTTGTTTACCAAGACAAATCCTGCAAGTCTTCCGGCAACACGAACAATAAGAGGGGTTCTGACTTCCTCGATCCAGTAAAGGTCGAGATACTTGTAGTGGAACAGACCATGGTCATTCAAGTCGGTCCCCTCATGTTCGGAGAAATCATACTGGTAAAGCTGCATCATATGCTGAATGAGTGACTTCTCGCTCAACGCAGCTTCGGAAAGCTCTATCTGCATGTCATTTCCCTGAAACATAACGTCTAAGCTCAGCGGTCCGCCTCTGGTGAATCCGCTGGAGCGCCTTGTTGGGCATCGGCTTTGAATCCATCGTGGAAAGTGACGGTGCCCTGCGGAGTATACCCGTCGAAAGACAGAGCGAAAAACACCTCTGCTGGAACATTCTCAAGCACAAGCTCCGGGGTGTTAGTGAATCCGAATTGTCTGTAGTATTCCGGATGCCCCACGAGACAACACCCGCGAGCATTCATATCTCTCAGTCGTGATAGACCTTCCAGTATCAGGGCCTTGCCGATCCCCTGTCGCTGGTGCTCCGGCAGCACTGAAACAGGTCCAAGTCCATACCAGCCCGGTGTGCCATCGGAAATAGCCACGGGAGAAAAAGCAATATGGCCTATCGCCCTGGAATCCAATTCTGCAACGAGAGATATTGTGAGTGCTTTGGCGGCGCGTAAGGCCTCGATGATGAATTGCTCCGTGTGATTGCTAATTTCCAAGGTCTTGAACGCTGTAATCGTCACATCGGTTATGTCATCAAGATCGCCACCCGTCTCGCTCCTGATTGTGATTTCCGGTTTCACGTGTCTTTGTTCTCTCAATGGCCAACAGTTGATTGAACGGAAAAAGCAAATCCCGCGCCGCCACGAATCCGGTCTACAGCAGGCCGGAGACAAATCGACTCTCACTGTAATTATCCGCTCTTGATTACACCAGGAGAAAAACTTCTTGTGACACGCTAAGTGACGATCCGCCCACGGCAGGAAAATGAAAGAGGGGTGCTTCCGGTGCACAGTCCGCCGGATGCGACTTACCCGTTTGACAACCCGGAATCACACCGCCGTATTTGCGATTGACGGCTTCGACCCCAACAGGCCCGGCGACTGGCAATCCTGTAAAGGCGTGAATAACAAGATGTTACGACCGGGCCGCCGCAGGTGTGACACCCTGTGACATACGCCCGCGGCGCGGCGACTTATATCGGATAATCTAGCATTGTCGCAACCAATTACCATGACAGATGTTACAATGGTATCAGGGGTCAATTATGAAGGTTTGTCGAGTCGGGACGAGGTACACAGTTCTCCGGCATGTGACATATGGCCGCACGGGGCGGCATGTCGGATCAAGAGATGTCGGGATGATCGTAAGTGGCTGACGGGCTGTATAATTATCGATGTTATGATGGCGTCTTGTGCGATGCGGCAGGCCGCCGGGCAGCGCCCCGGCGGCTACGAAGGTGTGAACCAAATGTGACACCTGAGGCGTCCCGAGCAATTGGCGCGGGGTCAAAGACGCCGCCTCGCAAATGAGTTGCTCCGAATACCCCCTACCGCCCGGCGGCGGAGATTGGTACAATCCGGCCCGTAAATACTACTGCACGAGAAAGGACTGACCAGCATGTTGTACAAGCCGTATGGCCGAACAGGCAAAGACGTATCGGTGATAGGTTTCGGTGGGATGCGATTCGACAATCCCGAAGACATCGACGCCAACGCCGAGATCGCCCTGTATGCCCACAGCAAGGGTATAAACTACTTCGACACGGCCCCGCTGTACTGCGCCGACAAGAGCGAAGAGATCATGGGCGCCGCGCTGAAGCAACTTAAGCGCGACGAATTCTACGTATCGACGAAGTCCAACAAGGCCACCGGCTCGATACTCCGCAGCGAACTGGAGCGATCGCTGGAGCGGTTGAACGTAGACTACATCGACTTCTATCACATCTGGTGCATCGTCACGCCGGAAGCCTGGGCCAAGCGCCTGGCAGGCGGCGCGGTGGACGAGGCCCTGAAGGCCAAAGACGAAGGACTCATCAAGCATCTTGCGGTCTCCTCGCATCTCCAGGGAGACCAGATCCGCGAGATACTCGTCGAAGGCCCGCTGGAGGGCGTGACGCTGGGATACTCCGCGATCAACTTCCCCTATCGGCAAGCCGCGATAGACGCCGCCGGCGAGATGGGCCTCGGAGTGGTCACGATGAACCCGCTGGGAGGCGGACTCATCCCCGGCAACGCCGAAACATTCGACTTCATTCGCACCGAGGCCGACGAGTCGGTTGTCGCGGCCGCTCTGCGATTCAATGTCTCACAACCTTCGGTCACCTCGGCGCTGGTGGGCTTTACGACCACCGAGCACATCGACGAGGCGTGCGCGGCCGTCGAGGGTTTCGAACCTTGCGGACCGGAGCATATCGCTTCGGTGCAGGAGCGGATTGTCGAGTCCTTCGACGGTATGTGTACGGGCTGCGGATATTGTCTTCCATGCCCCGAAGGAATGCCGGTCCCGAAGTTCATGGACTCCTACAACCAGTTGCTTCTCTCGGGCGGTAAGACCGGCCCGATGATGACGCGGATGAGGTGGCAGTGGGAGGTCTCCGGCGACCAGGCGGGCGTCTGCACTCGATGCGGCGCGTGTGAGGAACGGTGTACCCAGCACCTGAACATCTGCGATCGGCTCGAGGAAATCGACGGGATCTACGCCGGCGAGATCGAGAAGGACAAGCAGCAGGCGGAAACAAAACCGGACTGATCGTAATATTTCGCACAAGAGCGAGCTTCTGAATGCGTTATGCTGTAAGGTAAAGGTGGAGATACTATGTTTCGCAGGGTGATTCTGATTGTCGCACTTTGCATGCTGTCGGCTTTGCAGGCCGAGGGGGCAACGGTCTACACCGCCTCAGGTGAAACCTACAAGGGCAAGGTCACCAAGGAAGGCGGAAAGGTCATTGTCGAGACCAGCGGCGGGCGCGTCGTCCTCAAGGCCAAGACGGTCATCCACATCGAATTCACCGAGCCGATCAAGCCCGATCCGAGGCTGGCGCCAATTACGACCCAACCGGGCACCACCACGCAACCCGATGCCGTTCTCCCCAGCATGCTGCTCAAATCCGGCGCGATGGTCCTGGGCAATGCGACGCGCCCCGAACCGATCATCTACATGTACATGCGTGCGCTGGGCTCCGTTCCGGCGGGGCAAGAGTCCGCACGCACGCGACGCCAGATCGACCTCTGGCGAGCCCACGCCCACGACCGCCTCCGCAAGGCCGGAAAGAAGTGGCTCGGTCCAAAGGACTTCATCAGGCACCGAAAGAAATTCGTCGAACTGCTGGCCGAGTCCGAAAAGCTTAGAAAACTCGGCGGGCGAACCAGAAGGTACTCCAGTTCCAAGCCTCCACCGCCGTTGACCGCCAAGCAAAAGCGCTACAGGTACGAGGCCGTGGAGAATCTCTACCAGGCCGCACGCTCCTGGGCGGACCCCCCGATGCAGTACTTCCTGGTCGGCGTTGCCCAAATGCACGCCCGCAAATTCGACCGGGCCGAAACCGCCTTCAAACTGGGCATCAAGCAAGGCCCGCTTCTTGCCGGGCTGCACCAGGGCCTGGGATTGGCTTACGCCAAGCAGTACAAGTATCTCTCGGCCTTGGAAGCTTTCCTCGAGACCATCCGCCTGAAACCGGATTCGGCCGAAGCGCTGCACCTGATCCGGGAGACCATGAAGCTCGTGCCCGGACGGAGTATCAAGTCCGCGCTATACCGCCGCGCCGTCGAGGTGGTGGCGCCCTACACCACTCCTCCGCGGACGAAGACCACCAGTTCGTACCGGGCCAGTTACGTCGAATGGCTGATGCCCGAAGCCAGCAAGTCCAAGAGCTGGCGGGTCGCGGAGACCACCATGCCCACTCCGCCCTACGACCGCATGGAGTTCCGCCAGGCAGTGGGCGTTCCACTTGGTAAGCACACCCTGGTAGTCGACGCCAAGGTAGCCCAGGGCGCGATGGAGGTATTCGTCCGGATCGACGGCGTTTTCGTACCGTGCAAGGTCGGCAGATCGTCGTATTCCAGCAGCAAGGGGCGCCCCAAAGTTGCCGTCATCTACCTGACCGAGTACGAATTGACTCCCCTTACGGTCCCTACCAAAGACAAGCCCGCCAAGGGCGGACCCTGCACCGCCCACGCGCTGGGCATCTTCGGACAGATGAAACAGAACGTACGCAAGACCTCGGGCACGTTTACGCCCGGCGGAAAGGACAAACCCGGGACAGTCTCATGCAAGCTGCTGCCCGGAGAATCAACGTCTCCGGTTCTGTCGGCCGACGGTAGCCTTGTGGGCTTTCTCGCCGGAAAGACAACGGTGGCACTCGACGGGGCCGGACCAGATAAGTTCATATCCCTGGATGAGGTTTCGAGCATCATCAAGCGGGCCATGTCCTCGCGAACCAGTTCCGGTCGACGCAGCTACAGCGCCGCCAAGCGGGAATTCACGCCCAAACCGCTGAAAGGCAAGACTTTCGTCGTATATTCGATACTGGGCGAAGTGTTTAAGGCAGGCGTCTGATACGCCCCGGGCAGGCGAGCGGTCAGAAAGGACATTACCTACAATAACCAACAGTACACTAACGTCTTTAACTACAGTGTCTTAATCGACAATACCGCATCGAGGGGAAAGAGTTTTTCTCGTAACGACAGCTTTTGAGCTTGCATTTTCCCGGAAATATGGTATAAGGGATTCATCGGATAGCACGTCCAAGGAAGGTGTTCAAGGAAGGTGCTCAAGAACGGTTAGATGGTGTACTCGCTCACGCGGGCTTGCTCAGCCTGGTTACGCTATGGTCAATGGAGGAGACATTACTCTTCGGTCTAATGGCGACGGCCTGTCGCAGAACAGCAATAATCGTTATGTCCTTGTAGGCGTATCTTCGCTGTTCCGTGCGATTCTGGACGTTGTCGACGCAGTGGCCGACAAAGATTGCCCAGTCCTGCTCGAAGGCGAGTCGGGAACGGGCAAGGAACTTGTCGCCAGGCGTATCCATTCCAAATCCAGACGTGCTTCGGGACCGTTTATCCCCGTCAACTGCCCCGCCACTACCGACACGCTCTTTGAAAGCCAGTTCTACGGGCACGTTAAGGGCGCCTTTACCGGCGCCGAGACCAATACTCTCGGGGTCGTCCGGGCCGCCGAAGGTGGAACACTGCTGCTCGACGAAGTGGGCGAACTACCACTGCACCTGCAACCAAAACTACTCAGGCTCCTCCAGGAACGCGAAATCACTCCAGTTGGCGCATCAGTCCCCATACCCGTTGACACGAGATTCATCGCGTCGACAAATCGCTCGTTGGCGAAAGCCGTGCAGGATGGACTCTTCCGCAGCGATCTATATCACCGCCTCAATATCGTCCGGGTCGAGATACCACCACTCAGGACGCGGCCCGAAGATATAGATCCCCTGGTCGATTACTATCTGCGGCACTATGCCAAAGAGTACAACGCCCCCCAGCGCAACCTCTCGTCGCGTTTGAGAAGCTGCCTGCGAGAGCACTCCTGGCCCGGTAACATCCGCGAGTTGTGCGGGTATCTCGAACGCCTCTACGCCACGGGCCAACCGGCGGTCCCCCCCTCAGCCGCCGCGTGGCAGGACGGGTATGTTTCGCATACCAACCGTATCGGAAAACCCGACGCGCCCAAGAAAACTATCACAGGTTCTTTCCCGACAACGCTCGCCGATGCGGAAGCCCAGGCGATAGAGCAGGCTCTCGAAGCCGCCGGATACAATCGGACGGCGGCAGCCAAAATCCTCAACATTCATCGGAGTACGCTTATCAGGAAACTCCGCACGTTGGGACTCGATAAGCGGTCGTAACTCCCCCGAGCAATTTTCAACACCCCCCTGTGAGTGAGATTATTTTCCAGTGAAAATAATCTCACTCACAGAGCAGGTGATCGGTAGAGCAGTTGAACAGGTGAAACGGCACGGGCAAAGACAACCAGCGCGACCATCGAACAGCCCCCCTTCCGCCCCCCTCGATAGATCAGCTTCAAATCTCGTCTTCGCCCATCGTCTTCAGGTCAGCCAGCGCCTTCTTCTCCAACTGCCTTACACGCTCCCTGGTCAGACCGACAATCGCACCGATTTCTTTGAACGTGCGAGGCGGGCCTTCGTGACCGTCCAGACCGAAACGAAGCTCCAGTATCCTCTGCTCGCGCTCGGGGAGCCGGGAGATCAGCTTGTGAACCATCGGTGAGATACCTTCATGCACAAGCTCGTGGTCCGGTTGCGATTCGGTCGTGTCGGCAACCACTTCGGAGATAGCCTTGGACTCATCGGAGCCCATCTGGCTCGGGGCGTTGACGGCCTTGAGACCCTCCTGGATGATCTTGGCCTTCTTGAGCGTAATCTCCATCGCTACGGCCATCTCATTGACAGTCGGCGGTCTTCCGATCTTCGCTGTCATTTCCGCGGACATCTTTCGCCACTTACCAATCAGCTTGACCAAGTACGCGGGAATATGGATCGGTTGCCCGGCGTTGATCATCGCGCGCTTGATCGCCTGCTTTATCCACCAGACCGCGTACGTGCTGAATCTCACACCGGCGTCAGGGTCGAACTCCTCGACGGCCCGCAGCAGACCGAGATTCCCTTCCGCCACCAGGTCGCTGAGAGTCATACCGGGGTTCGAGTATGCTTTGGCTACGTTGAACACGAGCCTGAGATTCGCCTGGACCATATGTTCTCGGGCCATTACGTCCGAGTGTTCGCGGATTCGACGGGCGAGTTGCTTTTCCTCGTCCGCCGTCAGCAGCGGCGTAGCCTTGATCTGTTCAAGATACCAGCCCAGACCCGCCCTTGATTTAGTACCCTTAGCCATTCCAAGCCTCCGTTGTGTTCAGTAGTTATCTCCAATCGCCGGCGCAGTCCTAAGACCGTCACCAACATGAATTTCGGCGGATTATGGGGGCTACTTGAGTAGCGAATCCCCGCAAAATGAGCACCGATCACCGCCGTCCGCCGTTCACTTGAGAACTGGAAATTCCTTGTCGTAGATCCGCGAATCCAGAGAGCGACAGCGAATCTTACGACCGCGATATGCGGCGCCCAACCACTGCGCCGATGTGCGAATCCTCCTGGTGTAATCACCCGGGCCGAATTGCATTCACGCGATAAGGGGAGGTGTCATTCGCAAGCTCGCATCGTAAACGATAGTTTCGCTTGCTACCTGGTTCCTTTTCCAACCATAACCACCTTCCTGGAATCCAGTGGCAGCGGTCGGAAGTCGGGATCGTCTTTCCATTTGATGTTCTTCTTACCGCTGTGCGTACCGTAATACGGGGCGTTGGCGTCGATCCAGGTGACGATCCTGATGAACTCGTTGCGGGTGAGCTTCGCTTTGCACGGGGCCTTGCGAATCTGCTGAACCAGCTTGCTCCGGTGCGATCCGAACGCCAGCGGCGGAGTGTTGCGAACATTGGAAGCGCCGTATCCGCCGTTGAGGTGGCTGATCAAACGCTTGTTGCTGAGGTTCTCGTAGGAGCGGCTCCACAGTTTTGTCAGTTCGCCGCCAAGGTCCAGACCGCCCTTGGGCTCCTTTCCGCCGTGGCAGCCGATGCAATGCCTGTTGAGGATCGGCTGGACGTCTGCGGCGTAGTGTACCATGCGCGGACCGGTATCGCCCGGTTGGGGATAGAGTTTCTCTGGCCGATGGGCCATCGCCTCGGGACGAACGCTCAAGTTAGGCGCCTTCCTGCGCACCTCGTGACATCCGATGCAGGACCTCTTCTCGCCGGGCATCAAGTTCACCGACGTCCGCATACGCTGCAGTTCCATGTAGTCGGCATCCAGCGCCTGGAAGAAGAGATTCTTGCCCGCCTGTACGGTGAAACACGCTGATCCGTCGTCGCGGACGGTGGCGATTCCGTGGATCTTTTTGAGATGGACATCGCTCTTGTGCCCCACCGCCGAGGCCTGCAAACCGGCGCCGTCGCCCTGCTTTCCGGAGCGATACCCGGCGTCCCACGATATGCCTATGGCCTCCATCACGCGAACATACTTGACCCTTCCTCGCTCGATGCCCTTCATCCCCTCGTACACGTCCTGCATGAACAGCGTGGCCGGTTTCTCTTGTTTCTCGATTCCCTCGAGCGAGGCGATTTCGGTGGGCTTGCGTCGCGGTCGAAGCGGGATGGGCTGGAAACAGGATATATCCGGGTCGCGATAAAGCTCGGCACGGTTGCCCCAGGCGTCCAGCACGTAGATTCCGTATCCCTTCGGCGCGGAGATTTTGGCAGTGGGATTGTGCGAAACGAGGAAGAGCTTTTCCGACAGCGGGTAGGGTTCCTTGAAGAAACTTTTCGTCCGTTTGGCGGAGAACATGGATGGATATCCGACTTCTGGCGTGATGTTGGTCATCGCCTTTCCGGTGCGGCGGTCGGCGCGATTGTCGACCAGCACCACCGGTCCGACCGACATCGTACAGTGCGGCGCGCCGACGGCTACGAGCAACTGGCTGCCCGGGATGCTGCGAGCGTCGACCAGGCCCGCGGGGAGGACGACATCGTTCTTGTACACGTGGGACGGGTGGGTCCCGTCAGGATGCATCGACCAGAGACTCTGCACGTTACCGAAACCCTTGTCCACGTACTCCCATCGCATGTAGATCACCCGCCCGTCGTTCATCACGCAGGGGTTCAATTCGGTCAGCGGGTTGCCCGAAAGATTGCGAATATTCTCCCCGCCTGAATCCATGACGTACAGCGAGGTGGCCGATATGGGAAAACAGAAGACCGACCGCTGCGAGCGCGTCGAAGCGAATATGATCTTACCGTTGGGCAGATAACACGGTTCGACATCGTCGTATCCGAGCCCGTGGCAACTGCCCTTGTAGCGATTGATCGTGTCGGCCTCTTCGCCTCCCCCGAACGTAAGCTGGCGCAGATGCTTCCCATCGACACCGATTTCGTAAATGCGGTACGGCGTCTGAAGGTTCTTCTTGTACGCAAACACGATTCTCTTCGCGTCGAACGAGAGATCGAAGCGTCCGAACAGCCCGCCGGTGAGTTCCGGGGCGATCTCGGTGATCTTTCCGCGCTGGCTCACGGGGCTGAGGATGCACAGGTTGCCCCCCATCTTGCGGCTGCCGTCGGCGAAGTCGCTGTAGATATGGCTCGATCCGTAGGTCAGACGTTTGACGAACAGGAGTTTGTCGAAGTCCAGCAGCGGATGGGCCCCCATGGCGTCGCGCTGCAGAATCGTCGAGGTTTCGTGAAACTCCTGCAACTGTTCCGGACCGCCGTCTTCCGCGGACTTCTGTTTGATTTCCACCTCGGACAAACGCTTGAGGAACTCGGCGCCCCCGGGATACCGCCGGGCGAACGTCTTGATCGTATCTTCGATGGCCAACCGCATATTCGCGACGTTAATGGGCTTCGGGGTCACAATGCGTTCCGGTTTCCTCGCGGCGGCCGGTAACGCGACAAGGCACACAACGAGTACCGTCAGCATCAACCGTCGAGACCGCTGCGCCAGACGAGATTCGGTGTTCATCGCAAGTATCCTTGAAAGAAGGCTTCCGGGGGCCTCAAGATTCTCTTTTCGCTTCCTACTTGGATCCTTTTCCAACCATCGCCACTTTCTTGTAGTCCAACGGCGGGAGGCGGAAGTCCGGGGCGTCTTTGTACTTGAGTTCCTTCTTGCCCCTGTAGGTTCCGTAATACGGGGCGTTGGCGTCGATCCAGGTGACGATCTTGATGAACTCGGCCTGGGTGAGTTTTCCCTTGCATGGATTCTTGCGAATCTGCCCGACAAGGCTGCTGCGATGCGAACCGCGTGTCAGCGGAGCCGCGGGTCGGAAACCGGCGCGACCGTAGCGGCAGTCGGCGTAGCTGATAAGCCCATTGCCGATTATATTCTCGTAGGATCGGCTCCACATACCCGTCAGTTCGCCGGTCAGCGCGAGATTGCCTTTCGGATTCTTATCGCCATGGCAGCCGACGCAATGTTTGTCCAGAACCGGTTGAACGTCCGATGCGTAGTGGACCATGCGCGGGCCCTTGTCGCCGGGTTGGGGCGTAAGGGTCTGGGGCGGGTGCTTAATCGCCGTCGGTCTGGCGCCGAGGTGCGGGGCGTTCTTGCGCAGCTCGTGACACCCGATGCATGATCTGCTCTCGCCGGGCATGAGGTTTATAAGCGTGGGCATCTGCTGCAGCGCCATGTAATTCTCGTCCAGCGCGTGGAAGAATACGTTTTGCTCGGCCGGTACTTTGAACAGCGCCGATCCGTCTTCGTGGACGTTCACCACGCCGTAGACCTTCTTACGGTGAACGTCAACATTCATACCGACCACGTTCATTCCATGTGCGCCCCAGGGATACTTCAGGACGCCCATCACTCGCAGGTACTTGACTCTTCCGCGCTTGATACCGGTCATACCCTTGTAGACATCCTGCAGGAACAAGGTGCCGGTTTTCTCTTTTTTTGCATCGACCAACTCGACCGGGGCAAGTTGCAGCGGCTTGCGTCGCGGGCGAAGCGGAATCGGCTCGAGGCATGACAGCTCCGGATCGGAAATGATTTCGGCCCGATTGCCCCAGGCGTCCAACACGTAAATTCCGTAGCGGGGTCGACTATGTTTTTTCTTCTTTTGTTTGTCGCTGGTTTCAGTTTTACGAACCGGTTTGGGACCGGTCTTGTGGGCGACCAGGAAGAACTTCTCCGAGAACGGGTAGGGGTCCATGAAGAAGCCGAACTGACGTATCGGGTGTCCCATGCAGGGGTATCCGATCTCGGGGGTCAGGGAGTCCATAGCTCTGGTTCCTCGCCTGCCCAGGCGGGTGTCCAACAGGATAATCGGACCGACCGCGGTGTTGTGGTGCGTTCCGCCGGTGGTGATGAGTTTTTGGCTTCCGGGAATACTGCGGACGTTGCTCATGCCCGCCGGTCGGACCGTGTTGTTCTTGAACACGTGGTCGTTTCCCGTACCGTCAGGGCGTATCGACCAGAGGCCCTGTCCGTTGCCAAGACCCTTGTCGACGTACTCCCATCGCGTGTATGCGATCCGCCCGTCGTCGAGAATCGAAGGCGCCGTTTCGTTGATCGGACTGGCGGATATGCAGCGAACGTTCTTCCCGTCGGCGTCCATAATGTACAGCGTGGTGACGGTGGAACCGGCGCAGAAGACGTTCCGCTGGCTGCGCGTCGAAGCGAACACGATCTTTCCGTCGGGCAGATAACACGGGTCCATGTCGTCAACACCGCGATCGACACCGCGTCCCTGCCAGGCGTGACATTTGATGGCCTCGGCCTCGGCGGCGTCGCTGAAAGTAAGCTGTTTCAGGGACCCGGGCTTCATCAGGCCCGTCTTCGGGTCGAGTTGGATTTCGTAGATGCGGAAGACCTGGCCCCGCTTGTCTTTCTGGTCTTTGGCGACTTTCTTTTTGTATCCGAAGACCACTCGCGTAGCGTCCCACGACAGGTCGAACCGGTCGAACAGCCCGCCTTCAAGTTCGGGAATCAGGGGGGTGACCTTCCCGCCGGGGGCAACCGGCGACAGGAGGCAGATGTTCCCGGCGCTGCCGCTGGCGTGCTGATCGGTGTAGGTGTGCCCGTATCCGCCGGAGGTGCGTTTCAGGAACAAGAGTTTCTTGCCGTCGAACTTCAGCTCCGGATGGGCGGTCATCGCCTCGCGACGCAGCTTCGCCAGAGCGTCTTCGACCTCCCAGGACTGCTGGTCAGATCCGCCGGCGGCGCTCTGTTTAGCTTCCAGTTCGGAAAGCTGTTTGAGGTGCTTCTGACCGTCAGGATACCGGGGTCCGTAAGTCTTGATCGTATCGGCGATCGCCAGCCTCAACGCCCCGGTGTTGACCGCGTCCGCGGGCAGGAACGCCGTGCGCTGCCTTGGGGGAACCGCATCGAGGTTCTTCACCTTGCGGGCGGCGAGCTTCCAGTCTTTTTCAAACGGTTTGGACGACTCGATTCGGAATTTCACCAAGTGCGGAAGCGGGCCTTTGCGAGCGAACTTCAGCGCATGCTTGCCCTTGGTAATCGACAACCGGACCTCCCGGCCGCGCTTGTCGGTGATGGGCTCCCATATCTTTTCGGCGCTGCTGGATTCCCACGAGAATATGATCGGGTGTTCGTAAGGCGCCGATCCGAACGTCACGCCCAGGCACGCTTTGGCCAAAGGCTTACCGTCAACGTAAACGTCCAGCGGTCGGGCCTCTGCCGCGGCGTACTTGACGTAAATCGCATATTCCGCCGTAGCGGGGAAGTCGATGTCGTATTCGACGGTACCGGTGTCGGCCTGATGCGACTCGCTGCCGATCAGCGGACCGAAGTTGGCGTACAGTTCCGGACTGGCAAAGATCTTGGCGTTTCCCCGATCGAACGTCCATGCATTGACCTCGAACTGTCCGGCCGGTCTGGGTTTGGACTCCGGTTTGACAGGAGCCCGCAACGCCTCGACGTCCGCACCGCTCTTGGGCGTTAGGGTCTTGCGAAAAGCTGCGGGAACGCTTTCGATGTCGCGAGCCTTGAACTTGGGCGGATTCCAGTCGGCGGGGAAGGTCTCGCCGGTATTCAAACGCAACGCCACAAAATGCGGAAGCGGCTTGCTGCGGGTGATCTTGATGGTGCGGATCCCTTTCTTGTCGATCTTCAGATTGACGAACCTTCCCCATTGATTCTTGAGTCCGTCCCACGTCGCGCCGCTGCTGTTGGACGTTAGTTCGCCTCCGCCGGCACCGGGCTTCGAAGCGAAGGTGACGCCTTCGCAGCACTTACCGAGGTTCCGCGAACCGAAGAAGACTTCGACCGGCCTGGCATCGGCGGTCGCGTAGAAGATCTCCAGCGTGTATTCTCCCTTTACGGGGAAATCAACGTCGTATTCGACCGTCCATCCCCAGGGCTTTTCGGCTCCCGGGACGACCACCGGTCCGGCGTCGGCGTACTTGCCCGGATCGGCGTGGATCTGCACGTTTCCGCGAGCAAACGACCAGGCGGGAATCACCAGCGATCCGGCGCGGGCCCGGTCAACATGGGACGCGAGCAGCACCGCGACCAACACCGCCAACTTAAGATACAATTTGATCTTCATCGCAAGTCTCCGTAAACGGAAAACTACCTTTTATTGTTGTCGAACATTATAGGTTCATCTCGGCGTTTCGCGAAGGATTCCTTAGGCTCTTATTTCGTTTATCGCCCGGTCACTTCGCAACCAGCGGCGGCAGGCGGAAGTCGGGGTGGTCTTTGTCCCGGAGGTCCCTCTTGCCCCTGTACGTGCCGTAGTACGGGACGTTGGCGTCGATCCAGGTGGCGATCTTAATCAGCTCGGTGCGGGTGATTTTCGATTTGCAGGGGTCCTTGCCAATCTGCTCGATCAATTTGCTCACGATCGCACCGTGCGTCAGCGGCGGTACGGCCTCGATGTGGGCGCTACCGGACTGACATGCCCTGTAGTTGATCAAACCGTTACGGGTAAGGTTGTCATATGAGCGGCTGAATTTCCCGACCGGCGTGCCGTCAAGGTCCAGATTGCCTTTGGCGTTCTTACCGCTGTGACAACCAAGGCAGTGTTTGTCGATTGTCCGTTGAACGTCGGTGACAAAATCGACGACTCGCACGCCGGTGTCGCCGGGCTGGAAGGTAAGGGTCTGGGGCGGATGCTTCAACGCCGTCGGTCGGGCTCCGGCCAGGCTCGGAGCCTTCTTGCGTCGCTCGTGGCAGCCGACGCAGGATCTGTTTTCACCGGGCATGAGGTTGATAAAAGTCGACATCTGCTGCAACGCCATGTAGTTCTCATCCAGCGCCTGGAAGAGGAGATTCTGGTCGGCCGGAGCCGTAAAAAAGACCGATCCGTCTTGGTGAACTTTCGCCAGACCGTAGATCTTCTTGCGGTGCGGATCAGTTCCGAGGCTCCATGAGATACCGTGCTGATCCCAAGGCCACTCCAGAGCACCCATTACCCGCACGTACTTGACCCTTCCCCGCTGAATGCCGGTCATCCCCGAATACACGTTCTGGATGAACAGCGTACCGGTCTGTCCCATTTTCTTGGCGGGATGCTTCTCGACGGCGGCGACCTCGGTGGGCTTGGGTCGCCGGCGAAGCGGAATGGGTTCAAAACAGGACATCGCCGGGTCGCGATAGACCTCGGTCCGGTTACCCCAGGCGTCCAGCACGTAGATCCCGTACTGTTTCAACTTCGGGCCCGGTGCGTGAGAAGCGAGGAAGAACTTCTCCGAAAACGGATAAGGATCCGTGAAGACGCCGAACTTAGCGGGCATTGAATATGTAGGCGGATATCCGATTTCAGGCGTGATGCAGTGCATCGCCTCGGCGCCCCGTCGGGTGCGGCGCGTGTCGACCAGCACCACCGCCCCGGTTCCCGGGTAATAGTGGTTGCCCGCTACCGCCACGATCCGCCGGCTACCGGGAATACTGCGTGCGCTGCTCATCCCGGCCGGCCAGACCGTGTTGAGCTTGTACACATGGTCCGAAACCGTACCGTCGGGATGCATAGCCCAGAGGGTCTCGGCGTTGCCCAGGCCCTTGTCCACGTACTCCCATCGCGTGTAGAGCACCCGTCCGTCGTTCATCACCGAAGGCAAAGTCTCGCTGATCGGGCTCTCCGAAAGGCGGCGGACATTCTTACCGTCGGCGTCCATTATGTAAAGCGTAGTGGCGGTGTCCGGCGAACAGAAAACGATCCTCTGGGCGCGGGAACTGGCGAACATGATCTTTCCGCTGGGCAGATAGCACGGGTGCAGATCGTCAAAACCGCGTTTCGAACCGCAGATCTGGCGACTCATGACCTCCGCCTCCTCGGCGCCGCCGAAGGTCAGTTGGCGCAGAGACCCCGGGACCATCTTCCCGGCTGCAGGATCGATATCGATCTCGTGGATTCTAAATGGCTTCTTCGGCGCCGTCCTGTATCCGAAAATCACCTTCTTGGCATCAAACGACAAGTCGAACCGGTCGAACAGTCCGCCATCGAACTCCGGAACCAGCGACGTGACCTTTCCGTCAGGGGAAACCGGTGACAGAACGCATAGACTGCTGCCCATGGTCATGGTGCGCTGAACGGCATAGGTGTGATTGTACCCCGTCACCGGTCGCCTGATAAACAGGAGTTTGTCGAAGTCCAGCATCGGATGAGCCAGCATCGCCCTGCTTCGAAGTTCCAGAGATGCATCGGACATCTGCTGCATATCTTCCGGCGAGCCGGTCTCATCGAGCACGCTCTGTTTGGTCTCTATCGCCGAAAGTTGTTTCAGATACTCCGGACCACCGGGATATCGCGGCCCGAATGTCTTGATCGTATCCCCGATCGCCAACCGCAGCGCCGCGATATTAACCGCGTTGGCGGGAAGGAATGCCGCTCGCTGCGGAGCCGGCACGCGGTCCATGAACCGCACCTTGCGTTCGGGCAGAACCCATCCCTTCGGAAACGCCGCCCTGGTGTCAAAACGGACGGCCGACAAGTTGGGCAGCCCGCCGCGACGGGATAACTTAAGCGTGTGCTTGCCCTTGCTGACCGACAGCTTGAGAAGCGTTCCCTTGCTGTAGTCATATAACGCTTCCCATTTGGCGAATCTGCTGATCGACGTAAGTCTGGTCGGCTGGACAATCGGCGAGGTGCCGATGGTAACGCCGGTGCAGCTTTTTCCCAGATTTCGAGCGTTCAGGAACACGTCCACCGGTCGGGCCTTGTCCGAGGCGTAACGAATCTGAAGCGTGTACTCGCCGGTAACGGGGAAGTTTATATCGTATTCGACGCTCGCCTCGCCGGGCTCCGCCGGTCCGCCGCCGGCCAGCGGCGCGGTGTCGGCGTATTTGTCGGGACTCGCGTAGATATTTGCGTTTCCGCGATCGAACGTCCAGGCGGGAATCTCGATAGACCCGGACCATTTACCGCCCGCCGGTAATTCCGTCAGGGGCGCCGCGGCGATGTTGACCCCGCCGGGAGAACTGAAGACCTTGCGATGCTTCGCCGGAATGTTGTCGATGTCCCGCACTTTGTAACGAGGCGGTTTCCAGTCGGGCGGGAATTCCGCAGGCGTGTCCAGGCGAAACGCCACGAGGTGAGGCACTCCGGTGCGGCTGACGAATCTCAGGGTGTGCTTGCCCTTGGATACCGGCTCCCTCCGCGAAACCGGTACGAACTTGCCCGTCCTGTTGGTCGCCTCCCACCTGGCTCCGCTGCTTTTCCACGTGGGCTTGTCGGTCCGCCCGGCGGGCTGGGATGCGAAGGTTACCGACGTACACCAGTTGCCCAGACGCTTACCGTCGAAAAAGAGTTCAACCGGCCTGGCCTCGGCGGCGGCGTAACAGATCTGAATCGTGTACGAGGCCGTAACAGGAATATCGATATCGTATTCGACGGTCCATCCCCAGGGCTTCTTCTCTCCGCCGCCGACGACAGGTCCGGCGTCGGCGAATTCGTTCGGGTCGACATGGATCTTCGCGTTTCCGCGGGCAAACGACCAGGCGGGGATCACCAGCGATCCGGCGCGGGCCTGGGTCCGCGGAAACGCGACGGACAAGACGGCGAGTACCATCAACGTCAACCGGACGGATCGCGACAGCGGGTTCGATTCGATTTTCATCGTAAGTATCCTCAAGAAGGAAGGACTGCTATTTTGCTTTCGCGGGGATCGGACAGCAGACGCGAAAACCGACGTAATGGCTCTTGTGTGACTGGCGATAGCTGTGACGGCTGGCGGAGCGCACACGCCTGTGGTCGCTGTGAGATCCTCCGCCGCGCAACGGGTGACCCGGTTCGGTGTCGCTGGGGGCTCCAGTCATCCACGCGCTACCGTCGGTAGGCGCCCCCTCGTAGTTCTTGTGCATGACATCCATACACATCTCCCACACACTTCCGATCATATCGTAGAGACCCCAGGCGTTAGGCTTCTTGAGACCGGGCGGACGCACGTATTTGTCTTTGCGGTCCCACCAGCCCTTTTTGCCCCACCAGCCGTAATCACCGAGCTTCTCCAACTTGAGATCATCGCCATAGAAATAGCGCGTCGTACTGCCCGCGCGGCAGGAGTATTCCCACTGGGCTTCCGACAGGAGCCGGTAAGACCGACCGTCTTTCTTCTCAAGGGCGGCGCAAAAACTCGTCGCATCGTTCCAATTAACCCAGTTAACCACGTTGGCGGGATCATCTTTAGCGCCGCTCTTGCCCTTCCACG
>CAZSLS010000032.1:0-14521 GCA_964607575.1 uncultured Planctomycetaceae bacterium
CAAACGCCATCATCGCCAGCATCTCGGAGACTTCTATTCGCTTCATCGCGAAGATACCGACTTCCACGTCGGGACTGTCGGGGTCATGAAATGTCTGCCACCGCCAGACGATCTCGCCGATGGGGAACGGTATCTGCTGCTCGGCCTCGAATCTGACGATGCTGGGGATTCGTTTCGGTTCTACCGGGGGAAGCTTGACAAAACGCATGAAGCTGCTCTGCCCCGGGACCGCAACGGCGACCTCGCTGCTTGAAACATCGTTCTTGGCCAGGAACTGACCGAGAGCGTGAGTAAACACCTCTGAGCGATCCACCTCGGGACCGCGGAGGTGCTCCGGATGTTCGATTACCTCGAAGGCTTCGACCTGAAACTGCCCGCCCTCGTTACTAAGCTTCAGGGCCTTCAGGGCACACTGACCGATGTCAACCCCCCAGACGCTTTTCGCTCTAGCCATTGCCACTCCCTGGCTCTTCAAATCGACCGGAGCAAATCTCCGGTCCTGGTCCGGTGAATCCAAACCGCATAGTATGAACTTTTTGTCCCGACAGCAACAATATCTCTGCCGGTGCGTTACACTAAATACTAAATACTGAAATCTTATGGCCCGATTCAGCATCACGACGCTGGGGTGCAAGGTCAACCAGTACGACGGCGCCGCCTTGGCATCCAGCCTTCGCCACGCCGGTCTGCTGCCCGCCGAAACCGACAGCAATCCCGACCTGGTGGTTATCAACACCTGTTGCGTAACCGCGACGGCCATGCGCAAAAGCCGCCGCGCCATCCGCAAAAAGCTGCGCGACAACACCGATGCGATGGTGCTGGTAACCGGATGTTACAGCGATTACGACACCGAAGCAATCGATCGGATACTCACATCGCTGGGCATCCCGAAGCATCGGCTGCACGTAGCGGGACACCATAGCGACCTGGCCAGCGTGATCCGGAAGATAGTTTCCGACTTACGGGACAACGGCCCGGAAGTCGAACAACCAACCGAATCAACACACAGCCCAAGCAGTACACGCGATAGTATTAAAATCAAGCGCAACATCGCCGTCAAGCGCAAAGCAGGCGGTACCCGTCAAATCGGGGGGATAAAGGTATTCCCAGACCGCCAGCGGGCTTTCGTGAAGGTCCAGGACGGTTGCGACGCGTTTTGTTCGTACTGCATAGTGCCCTACACCCGCCCGGTTGTCTGGTCCAGGACAATCGAGCAGGTCCGCACCGAATGCATGGACCTGGTCAATTCGGGGCACAAGGAAATCGTACTGGCGGGAGTTTTTCTCGGAGCGTTCGCACGCGCCACTACCCTTCGCCGGCGATGGGATGACCGCCGTTCGTCACTGCCCGGACTGCTGAGAGAGATCGCGGGAATCGAAGGCCTGTGGCGCGTGCGACTGTCCAGCCTGGAACCCGGCGACGTCAGCGATGAGTTGCTGGAGGTCTATCGCGGTAACGAGAAAGTAGCCCCCCACTTCCACCTTCCGCTGCAATCCGGTTCCCCGCGAGTACTCCAGCGGATGAGGAGGCAATACACTCCCGACGAATTCCGACGGACGGTCGATCGCATCCGGTCGGTCCTGGATACCGCGGCGATAACTACCGACGTGATCGTCGGATTCCCCGGAGAGAGCGACGAAGATTTCGACGACACGCTCGACATGGCCCGCTACGCCCGGTTCGCGAAGATACACACTTTCCCGTTCAGTGCGATCGAAGGGACGACCGCATGGGAATATCGCCACGAGGCGCCGCGGTCGCCCGTGGTCAAGGCGCGCATCGGACAACTGGGCGAACTGGAATCGCAGATGGCGACCGAGTTCCGGGAGCAATTCATCGGGAAGCGAATGGAAGCGCTGGTGGAATCCACTCGTCCCGCCCCGGGCCTCCGCCAGGCGATGACCGATCGCTACATTACCGTCCGATTCAAACCTCCGAAAAACGCCCGCCTGACAGGCAAAGTTGTCGCATTGGACATTGACGGCGTCTGGTCCGGAGGGCTCTATTGTCACAGCCTCCCGTCCGTACTACAATGATCGCCATGAGCAACCCCATCGAATCACTGACCAAAACCGCAAGGCAACTCCTGGAAATCGAACAACTGCTTGGCGGTCAGTTTATACCCGCCGCGGAAAACTCCCTACCGGAAGTTCGGCTTCCCGAGCGAACCGCCCGCGCGCCGGCGAACGTAGCGCCGACGGATAAGGCTTCCGCCCTCGAAGACATGAACGATAATGAAGTGAAGGTCTGCACAAAGTGCCGCCTCTGCAAAACGCGAACGCAAACCGTCTTCGGCGAGGGCGACGCAAACGCGGCGCTGGTGTTCGTCGGTGAGGGACCCGGGCAGAACGAAGACGAAACCGGACGACCTTTCTGCGGGCGAGCAGGCGATCTGTTGACCAGTATGATCGGGGCAATGGGACTCAGCCGGGATGACGTGTTCATCTGCAACGTCGTCAAGTGCCGCCCCCCGCAGAACCGCAACCCCATGAGCGACGAGGTCGAGGCGTGCTGGCCTTACCTGATGCGGCAGTTGCAGATAATCTCGCCCAAGGCGATCGTGACTATGGGCAATCCCGCCACGCAGAAACTCCTGCAGACCAAGACGGGCATCACTCGCCTGCGGGGAAATTGGCAGGGGTTGCCCGAATTCGCCGACTCACTGGGCGGGATACCCGTCATGCCGACGTTCCATCCCGCCTACTTGTTGCGATACTACACTCCAAAGGTTCGAGGAGAGGTCTGGAGCGATCTTCAGCAGGTGATGGCGGCGCTGGGTCTGAAATTGCCCAAGGGCAAGTAGCGTCAATACCGTTGCCGCAAGCAATAACACCGTATCCCTCGCATTATATATGTTAGACAACCGTACCATCCTGATATCCAACCAGCGAGAAACACAGATTGGAGACCGTATCTATGCCTACTGACCCTGAAGCCAACACAGACGCTGCAGCCGTTATCCGCGACGATGACGATGTAAAGGCCATAGAAGTTCTCAAAAAGGCCTACGGCCGAATGACCGACGAGTTGTCCCGAGTAGTCGTGGGACAGTCGGCGGTAATCGAACAGGTCCTTATCGCCATCTTCTGCCGCGGACACTCGCTGCTGGTAGGCGTACCGGGACTCGCCAAAACGCTGCTGGTCAGCACGCTGGCAGATGTGCTCCAACTCGGTTTCAAGCGAATACAGTTCACCCCGGACCTCATGCCGTCGGACATCACCGGTACGGACGTCCTGGAAGAAGACCACACTACGGGCAAGCGCATATTCCGGTTCGTCCACGGTCCGCTGTTCACCAACATGGTGCTCGCCGACGAAATCAACCGAACCCCACCCAAGACCCAGGCCGCCCTCCTCGAGGCCATGCAGGAACGCCAGGTGACCGTCGGCGAGAAGACCTACCCCCTGCCCGATCCTTTCTTCGTCCTGGCCACCCAGAACCCCATCGAACAGGAAGGCACGTATCCCCTGCCCGAGGCCCAACTCGACCGGTTCATGTTCAACATCATGGTCGACTATCCCACGAGCAAGGAAGAACTGGCGATCATGAAACAGGTTACCGGTACGTATTCGGCGGACCTCACGCCGACCCTGACCGGGGACGACATCATACGCCTCCAGGGAATTGTCCGCCGCGTGCCGGTCGCTGAGCATGTATTTGTCTACGCTCGCGACCTGGCTCGCGCCACGCGTCCCAATTCGATCGAGGCGCCAAGGTTCATCAACGAACTGGTCGGATGGGGCGCCGGTCCACGGGCGGGGATATACATGGTGCTGGCGGCGAAGGCTCGCGCGATCCTGTACGGGCGATCCCATACTACCACCGAAGACGTCCGCCAAGTCGCACTTCCGGTCCTGCGCCATCGCGTACTCACCACTTTCAACGCCGAAGCGGCGGGGGTGACCTCCGACGACGTGGTGCGGCGGCTGCTTGAAGAGATCAAACCCGACGTCAAGGGAATAGAATAACTCCACCACGAGTTACCGCGGAGACTGACTGACCGGAAACCGGACATTGAATAACATCCCCACATACATGCGTCTGCTCGACCAGAAGACCCTCGCCAAGCTCAGCCGCCTGGAGCTCGTCGCCCACGGCGTGGTCGAGGGCATGGTCAGCGGGCGTCACAGGAGTCCGTACAAGGGCTTCTCGGTCGAGTTCGCCGAACACCGCCAGTATGCACCCGGCGACGATATCCGCAGCCTCGATTGGAAGGTCTACGGAAAGAGCGACAAGTACTACATCAAGCAGTACATCGAAGAGACCGACCTCCGTTCGGTGATATTGCTGGACGCTTCGGGGTCGATGAAATACCGCGGGCGAAACGCCGACCAACGCGACGGAAAACCTCTCAGCAAGTTCGAGTACGGACAGTACCTCGCCGCCTGCCTGTCGCACCTGATGATCCACCAGCAGGACGCCGTCGGGCTGGTCACTTTCGATACCCAGGTGCGACACTACATTCCGCCCCGAGGACGACCCGGACACCTGCGCGTCATCCTGCAGGAAATCGATGAGACAATACCCGGAGACGAAACCGACCTGGCGCCGATCTTTCACGATATCGCCGAACGAATTCACCGCCGCGGACTGGTTATAATCATCTCGGACATGTTCGACGATATCGACGAAATCCTCAACTCGATGCACCATTTCAGGTATCGCAGGCACGAGGTGATAATGATGCATCTGATGGCCGACGAGGAAATCAACTTCCCCTTCGACCGTTTCAGCGACTTCCGCAACCTGGAAATCCACGGGCACAACGTGCAACTCGATCCGAAATCGATCCGCGCCGCATACGTGGACGAAGTTCGCCAGTTCACCGAAGATCTCAAACTCGGATGCGGGAGAATGCATATCGACTACGTACCGATCTCGACCAGCCAACCGTTTGACGAGGCGCTGGCTGACTACCTGGCGATGCGCATGGGGAGATACAGGTGACATTCCTCAACTGGCCAATACTGCTGGCGCTTTCGGGTATTGCGGTCCCGATACTGATCCATCTGTTCAACCGGCGACAGGCTACGCCGATGGATTGGGGAGCGATGCGCTTCCTGATGGCCTCGATCACCTCGAGAAAAAAACGCATACTCATCGAAGAAGTACTCCTGATGTCGATGAGGTGCATGCTGGTGGCCCTGCTCGTGCTGACCATAGCGCGACCGTTTCTACCCAGCTATTCCGGTGTTCCATGGATGATCGTCCTTCCGGCGGTACTCGCGGCCTCGGTCTGTGCGGCAGTCGGATCGGCAATGTGGTCCCAGAAACGCGCGAGGCTGCTCCTGCTGCTGGCCACAGGCGTGCTGCTGCTGATCGCCGGAGGCGCAAGTGCGATGGAATACTGGTCCCAGACACAGTTATGGTCCGGGTCCAGCAGCAAAGATATCGCTATCATCATCGACGCCTCGACGTCGATGACCCTGCAAACCGATGAAAAGACAAACTTCCAGCGGGCCCTGGACGAAGCCGGCGAACTGATCAAGGCCCGCAGGCGCGGAGATTCATTCAGTATCATACTCGGCGGCGCCGGTCCCGATGCGATCGTACCCAGCCCCATCTCCGACCCCAACGAACTGCAGGCCGCACTGGGAAGCGCCGAGCCGATGGGTTCCTCAATGAACCTCGCCAAAGCCATCGCCGAGGCCACCGCATGCCTCGAGCGTGGGCACGGAGCAACCAAAGCCATCGTCATTATCACCGACGGGCAGAAGATCGGATGGAACGTCGCCAGCGCCAACCAGTGGGATCTGGCCGCCGCGGGCTTCGAACGCCTACCGTCGCCGCCCCTGATACTCTGCCGCGACCTGCCAGTACCGGCAAGCGTCGACAATGCATCGCTCGGCGAAATGACGTTCAGCCGCGGGGTCATCGGTACCGATCGCGCGGTCGGTATCGACGTCAAAATAATAAATGCGGGCAAGGCGCAGATCCCCGCGGCCACGATTGAATTGCAGATCGACGGACTCATCGCCGGAAGCCAGGCGGCCGAAGAAATTCCCGCACGGGCGGTAAAGACCGTCCACTTCACGCATCTGTTCGACAAGCCCGGTCCGCACGTGGCGATGGCCCGAATACTTCGCAAGGACGACATGCCCGGCGACAACGTTTCCCACCGCATCATTAAAGTAACCCGGAAGCTGCCCGTATTGATCGTCGACGGAAACCCGGACGGGCTGGACGCCAAATTGCTGAAACTCGCCCTGACACCGCAGGAAGGGGCGGACCAGAAGTACCTGGTCGAACCGACCGTCGTCCCCGTCGCAAAAGTTGTTCAACAGGGCGATTTCGGACGGTATCGTGTGGTCGTACTCGTTGACGTGCCCCGCCTTCCGGAATCAGTTGCCAAAAGTATCGAGAAGTTCGTCACCGAAGGCGGAGGGCTGCTCGTGGCGCCGGGCAGTCACGTGCTGGCCGATGATTTCTACAATAAATGGCTCGACGAGAGGCGTCGCAACTTCATGCCCGCCAAGCTGATGGAAAGGCAGGTTAATCTCGACAAGCCCGCGAGGATGGCGATGAATACTTTCCGCCATCAGGCCTTGACCATCGCGGGCGATATGGCCTATTCCGACATGGACAAGGCGGCGATTTCGGCATGGTGGAAGATGTCCCCCAGGGCCGGGGCGAGTATCGGCGGCGACTTAAACACGTCCGAGCCGATGCTGGTCGAGCGGCAGAGCGGAAAGGGGCGGGTGATCATGCTGGCTACGTCGCTGGGGGCTGAAGATTCAAACCTCCCCCGGATGGAGTGCTACGTGTTGTTGATGCACGAGCTGGCGTACTACCTCGCCACGGGAAGCGGAAGCCCCGATGCGGGAACCCAAGCCGGCGCCACCGTCGTAACCGAACTGGAAGCCCCGGATGAAGACGAACTCAAACTGGCGGAAAATGAAGTGGTGACGGTGGATGCGCCGGGCGGTAACACGCTCGAAGCGAAAATCGAAATCAACAAGCGGATACTGCGAATCCGCTTCGACGATACGCGCCGCCCCGGGCTTTACAGTTTCCAGTTGCCCCCCTCGCTTGCCGAACGGCTTAAAGCGGAAACCACGGACGGAAAGGCCGTACCATTCGCGGTTTTCGGTAACCCCGACGAGGGACTCATCGAGAAGCTCGAGGCCGAGGACTTCGGCCTGCTGAAGACTCGAATGAACGTCTTTCACGCCAAGACATTCGGTGAACTGGCGTCCGCTGTGAGGGGGCAGATCCCGGGCCAGGAGCTGTGGAGATATCTCGCGCTGGGCCTTCTGGCGTTGATCCTCGGCGAGATCGCACTTACCCGATGGATAAGTTCGCAGCGGAAGGCGGGCAGTACCGAGGGAATACCGTTCGTCCAGGAAGGCGGCGACAGGCAGACCATGAAACAGCGGGCCAGAGACGCCCTGACTTCGACCGACGTATAGATAAGATGACAGACCTGCAGATATGCCTGGCCGTGTCGGATGGCGCATCACCGCTGGTGATGATGCTTCTCGCTGCGCTGGTCTGCGCGATATGGGCCGTACTCTACCTGCTTCCGTTCGGACACACCCACAGCAGCGATACCCCCGAACAGAGCGACCGGCCCCAACCGGATCACGTGAATTGGGTAATGTCGCCCCTGCGGATCGCCGTCGGCACCGGCGCGCTGTGGTTAGTGGCGATCGCCGCGGAGACGATGATAATCCTCGCCACCGACTGGCCGATCTGGGTGATTGTGGCCATCGGGGGGATTTGTATCGAAGTGATCATGCTGCTTTACGCCCTCGAGTGCCGCACCGTCTCTCGCCGTGCGGGTTGGGCGATATGCGCGATGCGCGTGGCGCTCGTGCTGGGAGTGATAATAATGCTGGCCCAACCGACGTGGTCGGCGGAACTCGATGAGGAGTACCGCCCCGGGGTGGCGGTGCTCATCGACAACTCGGCATCGATGCACCTTCCGGAAATACAGATGACCCCCGCCCGCAAGGCCCGTCTGGCCGAAACGTTCTCGCTGGCAGATCGGCCCGTCCACCTGGACGTTCTCGAAACCGATCTTCGAACGCTGGGAGACGACCTGGAGATGTGGCGCAGGACCCTGGCGGAAATGGGGAGTGCGACTCCGAAGGAACGGGGCACGGATCTTGCCGCAAAACGCCATTCGATCCACAAGGGCGCCAACGACTGGATAGACAAGATCGCGGCGCACGCCAAAGAAACCGCCTCGCCTAACATCGCCAAACTCAAACTGCCCACCGAAGCTATCAGCGAACTGGGGCGCGTGCGGACGGGACTCACCAAGCGGATATCCACCGGTCTCAAGAGCATCGCCGACATGACCGACATCAGCGATCCGGTCAAACTCGCCCTGTCATACGATAAGCTCAAGGCCTCCATCACGGACACCGCTGCGGGCGTCGTGGACACCAGCGCCATGTTGGGCCCTCTGGCCACACAGGCAGACGAAGCGTTCTACACCACCCTGCCCAAGAAAACGCGAGACGAACTCGATACCCTGTCGGCCAGGACGCGATTCCAACTCGCTTACGATGTCCTGCTGCACAAGGGCTCCTCGGGAAAAGACACCAACATTCTCGATCGCCTCAGGGAGAAATTCGCCGTATCGCTCTACCACTTTGCCTCCAAGCCACACGAACTGGACGTTCGGAAATTCGCCGAAACGACCCTTGCGCCGCGGACCCAACCGGCGAGGCAGACGACAACCATGCCCGCCAGGCTGCCCAACGAATTGCAGTTGACCGACATGTCGGCGGCGTTGGCTGAAATGCTGGGCCTCGCCGACGAGAACAGACTCGCCGGCGTGATCGTCCTGAGCGACGCGAGGCATACCGCCTCGGGACATCCCGAATCGTACGCTCGCAATCTCGGTCAGGCCGGCGCACCGATCTACCCCATCGTGATCGGATCGGACAAACCTCCCCCCGACGCCGCCATCGCGAGCGTCAACTCGCCCGAAGTAATTTCGCCCGGTGACGAACTGCTGATCGACGCCAGTTGCAAGCTCGACGGTATGGAGGGCAAGACCGTACACATGGTCCTGACCGACGGCGACCGCGAAGTGGACGAGAAGACCGTTACCGTGGGGGAATTTGCACAGCTCAGAAAACGCGTGCAAATGTCCGACAAGCCGACGACCCCGGGCCTGCACCTGTATACATTGCGGATCGATCCGATCCCGGGCGAAATCGATGCGGGCAATAACGATTTCTCGTTCTCCGTCAACGTCACCGATGGCGACACGAACCTGTTGATAATCGAAAACCGCCCGCGATGGGAGTACCGATACGTCAAGAACCTGTTCCTCGGGCGCGATGACTCGGTCAAATTACAGCACGTTCTTCTCCAACCGGACCACATCACCGGCGAGCCGGACCGCCCGACGATTCACGCGTCGGCAACCCGCCCCAAAGCCGCCAGCGAAGCAACCGCTCTGCCCAAGAACAAGGAAGAGTGGTTGAAGTTCGACGTGGTAATACTCGGCGACCTCCCCCCTTCCGTACTCGATGAGGAAACGCTCGAGATCCTCAAGGCCCTTGTGGACGATCGCGGCGGAACGCTGATCTGCATCGCCGGGCGGGGCTACATGCCGCATGCCTACGGGCGAACAGTACTCGCCGAACTGCTGCCCGTGCGTTTCATCCCGGGAGTGGCGGAAAAAATGCCCGAAGATGTTTTCAAGATCGCACTGACCCCCGAGGGAAAAAACCACATCATCACGCGACAGGACACCGATCCGGAAACCAACGCAAAAATATGGAACTCGCTGCCCAAGATCTACTGGCGAAGACCGATTATCGACTCGAAGCCGGGAGCGGCGGTCCTGGCTTACGCAAGAGCAGACGGCGAGCCGACCATGGAAGACGCCGTCTCCACCGCCGAGCGCACCCTGCAGATGGCCAAAATCATCAAGTACCAGCGATCCAGAGCACTGGTCTCGGCCCACACCGTGGGAACCGGAAGCGTGATGTTCGTCGGATTCGACAGGACCTGGCGGATGCGATATCGCGTCGGCGACACGTATCACCACAAGTTCTGGGGGCAAGTACTCCGCTGGGCAACTTCCGACCGCCTGAGGTCCGGGACCAACCGGGTGAAACTCGGGGCCGACCGCAGCCGTTACGGGTCGCAAAGCCCGGTCAGGATTCGAGCGAATATAATCAACAAGGACCTCGCACCGGTCAAAGATGCCGACGCGACGATAGCAGTGTACTGCAACGAGAAACTCGTGCTGCGACGCGAACTCCTGGGCGAGAAAGGTTCGCCCGGTCGATACTCGGCGGATCTGGGCAAGTTGCCCGGCGGGGCCTACCGGGTCGTACTCGGCGGAAACACCGTGACCAAAATACTCGCGGAAGAAGGTCAGGCCGACAGCGTATCCACAGAGTTCTCCGTTGATTCGACGCTATCGGCGGAACAGGTCGAACTTACCGCCGACCGCGGAATGGCCCGACGCCTGGCAAGCAAGAGCGGCGGACGCGTGTTTGAAGCCAACGAAGTCAAAAAGATACTCAGGCTGCTGGCGGCGAAAACGGATGAAAAAGAGTTGCCCGCCCAGTTCCCGCTGTGGGATTCATGGTGGTTGCTGATAGCACTGCTGATGCTGGCAGGTGGAGAATGGTTTACGAGAAAACGCGCCGGTCTGACCTGATCGGATACCGGGAACCAATGATTACGTTGTTCGTCTGATACTAAGACCGATATAATATAGAGAACCTTCGCACGCTGCTGCAAAGGAGTTGAATATGACCCAGGCAATTCGCACAGAAACCGTTCCAGGCGATATAACCAGCGCGCTGAACCACCTGATCTGGCGGGCGAGGATGGTGATCGCCCTTCGCGGATCGGCGGCGGTGCTGGCTATGGCGGTTGCATCGCTGTTGATCATCATGGGCGTCGACCGGTGGATAATCACCTTCACGGTCTGGCCGCGGGTGATCATGATTCTCTCAGCCGGGGCCCTGACCGCGGGCGTCGCGCTGTGGTTGCTCGTTCGCCCTCTGGCAAGGAGCTTCACGCATGCGGGTATCGCACGCCTGGTAGAACAACAGCATCCGGAATTCGAGGAGCGGATCAGCTCCACCGTCGAACTCATGACCACCTCCGACGCGCCCGAGCTTCGCGGTTCGGCGGCGCTGATCGCCGCCACCTCGCTGAGCGCCATATCCGACGCTCGATCGATCAGGCCCGGGCGGGAAATATCCATGCGAATCGCCAGGAGATTCCTCCTGGCCGCCGGTGTCGTCCTGGGCGTGTTGATCATCCTGTTTGCCGGATGGCCCGAGGCCACCTGGAACCAGTTCCGACGATCGTTAATACCGACTGCCAACATCCGGCGAGTCTCCACCGATTCGATGGTGGTGGAGGTCATCACCGGCGATACCGTTCGCAAGGCCACCGGCGAGTTCGACTATGCGATGATCCGCGGGCACGAACTGGTGGTCGAAGCCGAAATCGACAACCAGTCGCTATACAGCGCAGAATTCCGGATCGCTTCGCCCGAAGATGACGATGAAGTACATCGCATGGAAAAAATCCCCGATCCGCGCGAGGGGTGGCGGAGATTCCAGATCGGCTTCGCCGCCGAGGACAAGGATTTCGTGTTCCGCGTCGCCGCCGGGGACGCCGTCAGCCGCTACTACAGCGTACACGTGGTCGACCTGCCCGAAATCCAGAAGATAACCGTTGGCGTCGTCCCGCCATCATACACCGGGCTCCAACCGGTGATCCGCGTACTCGAAGACGACCAGGCGCCACGCGCGCTGGTCGGCTCGACAGTGACAATTACCGCCGAACTCAACCGGACCGTCAGCGTCGTCAAGGCAATTGTGGATGGGAAAGACGCTCCGATAAAACCCGCCGAAGGCAGCTCGTACACGTTCGCGATCCCCCTGGAAAAGCCCGGAGTGGTGCGGTGGGAAGTAAACGCCAGGGACAAATTCGGGTTCGAAGGAAAATCCCTCGGCCGGACTGTCCAGGCGCTGGCCGACCGCCCGCCAAGCGTGTCCCTGAGGATTCCATACGGCGACAAGATAGATAAGGCTGACCCCAAGCCGGCGGCGGCGAAGTCGATCATCCGCCTCAAACCCGGCGACCGCCTTCCGGTCGTATACGACATGAGCGATGACGTCGCGATGGTGCGGGCGGCGATGATAATATCCGCTGACGGTAGATCCGTGCCCGATGCGCCGCTGGCTCTGGCGCCGTCGAACGAACATGCCACCGGTAAGTACACGATTGATCTTTCCTCTCCCCAACTGACCGGTGCATCGAAAATAGTTTTCCACGCAGCCGCATGGGACGCCAAACCGAAACGCATCCAGCCCGGACGCAGCAAAACATTCACCATCATCGTCGACAAGGGTGAAAAAGACTCCGCGCGCGACCGCGCGGCCAAGGCCGAGAAAAAACGGCTCGAAGAAGGACTGAAAAAAGTTCTCGAAAAACTCAACGACGCCAAAGCCCGCGCCACCGATCTGACGAAACAGCTCAAGAAGGCCAGGGAAACCGCGGACAAACTGCCCAAGGTCGTCCAGGACCACGTGACCGGTCTCGACGAAAAACTCACCGCCGCAGAAGAGACCGCCAGAAACTTCGCCAAGGAACTCACTGATGACGGCACGTTCGAGGGAACGGCGGGAAAGCTCCGAAAAATCGCCGACGATGACCTCAAGAAGGCTCGCGAAGAAGCCTCGCAGGTACGTCTCACCGACGCCGCCGCCGAGCGGGATAAACTCGCCCAGGCCGCCGAAGGCAAGATCGATAAGTCCATCCAGGCCGTCAAAGACATGATCGCCAAAGTGCCCGAACAGGTCGAAGCCGCACGCAAGGCACGCGCGCTGGCGGACATCGCCGACAGACAGGCCAAACTCGCCGACCAGAAGGCCAACGCCCAGGAAGATGCGGACTGGAAAGACCAGCAGAAGAAAGTCGCAGACGACGTCCGCAACGAGATCGTGGGCGATCCGGACGCTGCAAAGGCAATGGCAAAGGACCAGCAGGAAAAGGCAAAGGCACTGGCCGACCAGGCCCGCCAACTCGCCGATGACCAGAAGAAAATCGCCGCTCTGCTCGACAAACTAGACGATCCAAAGGCCAACCGCAAAGAGCTCGCCAAACAGATCATTCAACAGATCATGGCGGACCAGAAGAAAATCGCTGCCGACACCAAGGCGCTCAAGAACGATATCCAGAACGCCGGCGATGCCAATCAACAACCCCAGAACGCCAACGCCGAACAGCAGCCGATCGAACAGGCCGCGGCAAATACCGCCAAGGCGGCCGATCAGTTGGGTCAGCAGGACTTAGGCAAAGCAGAACAGACAGCACGACAGGCACAAGACAATCTGCAGGGAGCACAACAGCAAGCCGCCCAGCAAGCCCAACCCCAGCAGGGACAGCAAGGTCAACCCCAACAAGGGCAGCAGGGTCAACCCCAGCAGGGACAGCAGGGTCAACCCCAGCAGGGGCAGCAGGGGCAACCCCAGCAAGGACAGCAAGGTCAACCTCAACAGGGACAGCAGGGACAACCCCAGCAAGGACAGCAAGGTCAACCCCAACAGGGACAGCAAGGGCAACCCCAGCAGGGACAACAAGGGCAACCCCAGCAGGGGCAGCAGGGACAACCCCAGCAAGGACAGCAAGGTCAACCTCAGCAAGGACAGCAGGGGCAACCCCAGCAGGGACAGCAAGGTCAACCTCAGCAGGGACAGCAGGGGCAACCCCAGCAAGGACAGCAAGGGCAACCCCAACAGGGACAGCAGGGGCAACAGAATCCGCAGGCACAGCAGGCTGGCGAGTTGGCTCAGCAGCAGGGAAACGTTGCCGATCAGATCGCGGCCGTCAACGAGGGCAACCTCGAGGGCGCACTTGCCGAGCGGCAGCAGGAACTGGCCAGGCAGGCTCAAGACCTCGCACAACAAGGACAGGACCTCGCCAACGTAGGACAGAACCTGGACAACAACGAACAAGCCGCTCAGCAGGCACAGAATGCCGCCCAGCAACTCGACCAGGCCGCAGATCAAGCACAGAACGCCAACGGCCAGATGAATAACGATCAGCAAGGACAGCAGCAGGGGCAACAAGGACAGCAAGCCGGCGAGCAAGGGCAGCAAGCCGGTCAACAAGGGCAGCAAGCCGGACAGCAAGGACAGCAAGCCGGACAGCAAGGGCAACAGGCCGGGCAACAAGGACAGCAAGCCGGCGAACAAGGGCAGCAAGCCGGGCAGCAGGGACAGCAGGCCGGTGAGCAAGGGCAGCAAGCCGGACAGCAAGGGCAGCAGGCCGGTGAGCAAGGGCAACAGGCCGGTGAGCAAGGACAGCAGGCCGGAGAGCAAGGACAGCAAGCCGGGGAACAAGGTCAGGGCGAAGGACAAGGTCAGGGCGAAGGACAGGGTCAGGGCGAAGGACAGGGACAGGGCGAAGGACAGGGTCAGGGCGAAGGACAGGGTCAGGGCGAAGGACAGGGACAGGGCGAAGGACAGGGTCAGGGCGAAGGACAGGGTCAGGGCGAAGGACAGGGACAGGGCGAAGGACAGG
>CAZSLS010000032.1:14621-45071 GCA_964607575.1 uncultured Planctomycetaceae bacterium
GTCAGGGCGAAGGACAGGGACAGGGCGAAGGACAGGGTCAGGGCGAAGGACAGGGACAGGGCGAAGGACAGGGTCAAGGTCAGGGTCAGGGTCAAGGACAGGGTCAAGGACAAGGTCAAGGACAGGGCCAGGGTCAGGGCCAAGGTCAGGGTCAGGGACAAGGCCAGGGACAGGGTCAAGGACAGGGGCAAGGTCAGGGTCAGGGACAAGGCCAGGGACAGGGTCCTCAGCAGGCCATGCAGAATGCAGCGACCGCGATGGCCCAGGCCGCCGATACCCTCAGCCAACTCGGGCAGGCACTCGGACAGATTCCAGACAATGCTCTCGATGGCCAGGGAATGGTCGATCCGGGCATGATGGGGCAGGCACTTAACGATACCGCGGCGGCGGCAATATCAGCGGCGGGAGGTGACGCCCAGATCGCCGCGGCAAGTACAGCCGCAATCTCAGCGGCCGCCCAGTCCGCTGCCCAGTCCCAGGGCCTCAACGCCTCGCCCCAAGCAGGGCAAGGGCAGGGGCAGGGGCAAGGACAAGGTCAGGGGCAAGGGCAAGGGCAGGGACAGGGACAGGGCGCGGGACAAGGACAACCGGGGCAGGGAAGCGGACAGGGCACCGCCAGCACCGGCGGACAAGTGTCCGGCCAGCAGCTCGAGGCGAAGCTCAGATGGGACAAAACACTGAGCAACTGGGCCACATTCAACAGTAAGTTGGACGACAAGATCCTCCAGGGCGCCGGAGCCAAAGTACCCGAGCAATATCGACAACTGGTCAGGCAGTACTTCCAGGCACTGGCCAAACAGGGCATGGCGCCCGAAGGCAGCAACGGGAAAAGCCAATGACGCGAAAATCCAGAAAAAACCCGCCTCACAGAATACCCGTAGCGATACTGACGGTCCTGCTGACGGTGGTAATCTGCGCCGTGACGCCTACGGACGTGTTGGCGGACAAGGCCTCAGCCACTCTCGAAAAGTTCAAGGAGCCCGTCGACAAGGCCGTCGACCGGGCGCTGGCGTTCCTGGCGGAAAAACAGATCACAGCCGCCCAGGCCGCAAAGGTCCGCAAACCGGAACTCGCCGGATCGTTCGAGTCGAGGATGATGGGCAATACGGGAATATCGTCGCTTTGCGTGATGGCGTTTCTGGCTAAAGGGCATACGCCCGGAACGGGACCCTACGGGCAGGTGATAAACAACGGTATCGATTTCATCCTCTCGACCAGCCAGACCAACGGGCTGCTGATCTCCCCCGACCGGCGAGGGCGGAACGGCTCGGGACCGATGTACGCGCACTGCATCGCGACACTGCTGCTGTCGGAAGTCTCGGGCATGGTAAGCCCCACTCGCCAGAAGAGACTCGACCGCGCCCTGCCCAAGGCCCTGGCCCTGATACTCGCCGCACAGAGGGTCCGCAAGCGGAGCAGGGACGCCGGCGGTTGGCGATACAGGCCCACCAGCAGCGACAGCGACCTGTCGCTTACGGGCTGGGCGCTGATGGCGCTCAGATCGGCGAGGCTCAACGGAGCGGCCGTGCCCACCGAGAGCATCAATGACGCGGTCAAGTACGTCATGCGATGTCGAACGCGGGACTGGGGCTTCTCGTACCAGGCCCACAGCGGTTCGGCCTCACCCAGCCGCGTCGGCGTTGGCTTGCTCTGCCTGGAACTCTGCGGCCGGCAGCACGGTAGCGAAGTGACCAAACGGGCCGGAGACTACCTCCTCAGACATTACCACGGAAGGAGGTCCTTCGGCGGCTCGCACGCGGCGTATGCGGTTTACTACTGCTCGCAGGCGATGTTCCAGGTCGGGGGCAAACACTGGGAACAGTGGGGCCAGCGCCTCTACACGAACCTCCTGAAGATCCAGAAGAAGGACGGTTCATGGGCGCTGTCCGGATCGCGAGGCGGGGCAAGCTACTCAACGGCAATGTGCGTACTGGCGATGACAGTATCCTACCGCCAACTACCCATCTACCAGCGATAACGGCAGGACTCACGCCCAGAAATCCAGGAGCCCAGAGAACGACACAGGCGTTTTGGACTGCGGCGAGCTCTCGCCGCTTTCACTTGTCGCGGAGCGACGGTTTTGCCGTTGGTCGTTTGCCGCCCCCAATCGCCAACTACTCTCCGGCTGGAGCGAAAAATCACCCTTTCACCGCCTCCGGCGCATACGGATCCATCACATTAATCTCATCTATTCGAAAGCTGGCGATAGTCTTCTGAAACGCCGATCTCGTTTCTCGCTCAAACCAAGCGGCCGAACACCATCGATAATTGCTCGCAGCCGCTATCAGGCCATGATGCACAGGATTCTCATGTACGTACTTCAGCCTCGCAAAATACGAACGTTCATGCGTGATGTAGCTGTCGAAAAACTGATACCACACGCGACGTCCCGGCGTAGAATCAAGCTCGTTAAGCCGCCTGGCCGTTTGGGCATGGAGCTTTCGGACGAAATCGCGGAGCGATTCCGCCTCTCCCGGTGAGATCGCCAGGAAGTGGTAATGATTCGACATAACCGCCCAGGCCTGGAGTCGCCAGTCGAATTCGTCAGCAGTAGTCAGAAGCGCGTTCAGCACAAGATCGAGGCGTTGAGCATCCCACAGGTGGTGAGCTTTCCGATAGGTCCCGCCGGTGACCATGTAGGCTCCGGTATCCAAAAGTCGGTGGACAGGTGCGTGAGGCCAATCAGGCATTTTGCGTGATCTCCCGTGCTTGGATTGTGAGAGTGGAGTATATTGATTGGGGTGTTCGTTTGCAAGCGACAGGCGACTTGACAGTCAACGGCAACACCGTCGCTCCGCGACAAGTGAAAGCGGCGAGAGCTCGCCGCAGTCCAAAACGCCTGTACCGCCAACTGCCCGTCTACCAGCGCTGACGAACTGGGGGCGCGGGGAAACTATCGCAGCAGCTATTCGTTCTGTTTTTGGGAAGCCAAGGCCTCCTTGAGAATCCTGATGACCTCTTTGGTGGTATCCGTTTGTAAGTCTTGTTTATGTTTACGCTGAGTTGCCACTGCCCAATCCAATGGGGTCATCTTTTTGCCCTTTGTGCGAGCAGTGAGACATGCACCCTTCCTGATAAACATTCGAACCAAGCCAGGCTTGATGGCTTTTTGCGACCGCGTGGCCGGTTTCCGGACCACGGCGTAGTGCAGGGGTGTAGCCTGTTCATTGTCCGTGGCGTCTATGTCCGCACCGTTGGCAAGAAGAAGCTCAACAATCTCTTCCGAATTAGCAAATAGCACCGCGATATGCAGCGGTGAGGCGCCGTTGGGCAGTTGCATCGCAGTGTCGGCGCCTTTGTCCAGAAGCAACTTGACTATCGCCAGACGCTTCGCTTGCATCTGCTCGCGAAGTTTCTTGTCCCAGTATCTGGACACGTCTACTCTCAGCGCTGTGAACAGTGGTGTTTGCCCAAACTGCGGCCCACCGATATTGTGCCTGTACGACGGCGGGACGATCTCACTTGCCTCTATCTTGGAAACAAACTTTTTGTCGACTGCGTTAACATTGGCGCCGGCTTTGAGGAGGACCGTGGTTGCATCAATATGCAGATTCGCAACGGCGTGATGAAGAGGAGTCTTCCCCGTTCCATCATGTTGATTGACCTTGGCGCCATCGCGAATCAGCATTCCTACGAGCATCCCTCCTTGCTCACGGTCGCTCGTTATTCCGTTCCAGACTGCGTAATCCAGTGCATTGTAGCCAGGCCTGTCCCAGAAACCCCAAACATCAGCTCCCGTCCTTACCAGTGGGTCCGCTCCCAGTGCGAGCAAGGCCTTTACAGCAGACACGTTCCCAAATCCGGAAGCCTTATGCAAAGAAGTGGTGCCGAGATGAAGACGATTCACATCAGCGCCATTCTTCACCAGAAGGCGAATAGCCTTCTCGTGGTTGCCTCTAAACCAAGAACGGGGCCTGATCAAGACTCCACCTTCTCCGACCGTTGGATCCACACAAAAGCCAATCTCATCCCGGTTAGTGCATATCGTATCGCGCCCCCCCGCAGCTAGGTACAGCGGCCTAAGGCCCCCAATTGCACTCATGGTCGCCGATGCGCCTCGGGAAATCAGCAAGTCCGCTACCTCGTAACTGCCGGCGGCAGCTGCGAAGAATAGTGGCGTTAGTTTGCTCTCGGTGCTCTTGGCATTAACATCGGCTTTAAGTCGTACCATGAGTTTGACAGTATCGAGGCTACCTTCCCATGCGGCGACGTGCAACGCCGTGTATCCAGCAGTTGATCGAACGTCAACCTCTGCGTCATGCTCGATCAGAAGTTCCATCGCCTCAACGTGCCCTCCCAACGCGGCCGTATGCAGCAGGTGATATCCCAGGTGATCCCGCTCGCGAAGATTCGTTCCCTTAGAGATGAGAAAACGCATAGTCTCCAGATGTCCATTCCACACTGCGTGACGCATCCTTGTCATTTCGTCTCCAGCTTTGGCGTTCACATTGCCGCCGGCGGCGAGAAACGCCTTGGCTTCCGCCAGGGCTTTGGCGTCGCCGGCGGACAATTGGGGCTGGCAGCCCGTGGCGCACAAGATCGCGGAAAGAACGACCGTCCACGCTACGCAAGATAAGCATTTCTTCACAACCATACCGACAGATTACGAAACCGTGATCGATTCAACAACTCCTATTTGAGGGTCAACTGTCCATCTACCAGCGGTTTCTCGCTGCGGCGCAGCGCCGTACGTTGACAGACGGCGAGCGTCGAGCGGTGCTCGACCGCTTAACGGGGCTCTCGGGCATTGATTTTGAGTTTTGGAATTTGACGGCGGTGCATCGTAAAGGGTTCGCTCGTCATATCTGCTTTAGTATCCGGCGCATTGCCTGGGCGTTTTGTGCTGCTTGGGCGCGGTGACAGTTGTTGAAGAATGTGTACATCCGATCGACCTGGGAGGCGGAGTCGGACCAGCGATCTAAAATCTCTTTGATCTGGTCGGTGGTGTAGTTCCAGTCGTACCGCTCGGCGGCGCCGGCGTACCATTTGGCGGCGTTGCGCGAGTGAAGACGCATGTAGCCCGTCGAAGAAGTAACCGCCGGGGCGCCTCGGTACAATCCGTCCAGTTCGGGCACGTCGGGGATCACCAGCGTAACGTTTCTGTCCCGCAGTCCGTCGGCGGTCGAAGGCGCGTCCCAACTGCAATGTCGAAACTCCACGGCCACCGGTACGGACGCGAAGTCCTCCAGCGTGGCGGCGAGGTACTTGCGATTGGCGACCGTCCGGTGAAACGACTGGGGAAACTGCATCAGCACGCCGGCGAGTTTGTCCCGCGATATCAACGGGGACAGCGCCTCGATGAACTCACCGGCAACCGCCCGATTGCCTTTGTGGGTGGTTTCCTGATTGGCCTTTATCCAGAACTTGAAACCGTCGGGCGTCTTATTGGCCATCGCGTCCAGCGCGGCCGCGGCGGGCATGCGGTAGTAACTGAAGTTCAACTCCACCGTCTCGAAGCATCGAACGTACAGGCCGAGCATATCGCGACCCTGCGTACCGTCAGGATAGAACACCCCCACCCAATCCTTAAACGAGTACCCGCTGGTCCCGATGATGTACTTTTGTCCAGTCATGAGTTCGCAAACATTTGACGCCACTGCCATGCTGATTGTACCGTATTGTTCGATAACCTCATCGGTAATTATGTGCGGCCCTACGGGAGACACACTCATGAATAGAACATTTCTTCTCTTGATCTCAGCAGCGGTTGCGTTGTTTCCCGGACTGATATCCGTCGCGTCGGCCGACGATTCGGCGAAGGTCAAGAAAATATTCGCCGATCCGCCTCGCGAGTACAGCAGCGGACCGCTCTGGACCTGGAACGACAATCTCACCGAGCAGCACATCCGCTTGACGATGCGCGACCTTGCGTCCCAGAAGGTCAAACAGGTCTGGGTCCACCCTCGCCCCGGACTGCTGACGCCCTACCTTTCGCCCGAGTGGTTTCGGTTATGGAAGATCGCCCTGGACGAGGCCGAGCGGCTCGACATGAACGTCTGGATCTACGATGAGAACTCCTACCCGTCGGGCTTCGCCGGCGGGCTGGTGCCCGAAGCCATGCCGGAGTCTCGCGGGCGCGGCCTGGTTTTCACCGAGCATGAGCAGCCCGCCAAACCGGGCAAAGACGTGGTAGCCGTTTATCGCATCACTGCCGACGGCTGCGAGAACATCACCGCCGCGGCCCGATCCGCAAAGGCCCTGCCGAAAGGGCGATACCTGATCGCACGCGTGAGGCGGGCGCGCAGTTCGAAGTGGTTTGCGGGCAAGTATTACGTAGACCTTCTGATGCCGGGCGTAACGGAAAAGTTCCTTGAAATCACCATGGAGGCGTACCGCCGCGAGATCGGGGAGCACTTCGGTAAGCGCATGCCCGGCGTGTTCACCGACGAACCGCAAATCCGCCCCGCCAGCGGGCTGCCCTGGACCGACCACCTGCCCAAGGCATTCCAGAAGCGGTGGGGATACTCGCTTGTCAACCACCTGCCGGGCCTGGTGCGGCCGGTGGGCGACTGGCGGCGCGTGCGACATAACTATCTCCAGGTCCTGCTGGAACAGTTTATCCAGCACTGGGCCAAACCGTACTACAATTACTGCGCGAAACACGACCTGGAATTCACGGGCCACTATTGGGAACACGAATGGCCGAACTGCCTGGGCGTGCCCGACAACATGGCGATGGCGGCCTGGCAGCAGCGGCCGGGCATTGACATTCTCTTCAACCGCTACAGCGAAGGCACCCACGCCCAGTTCGGTAATGTCCGCTCCGTCAAGGAACTCGGCAGCGTCGCCAATCAACTGGGCCGAAAACGGACCATCAGCGAGACCTTCGGCGGCAGCGGCTGGGACATGCGATTAGAGGACATCAAGCGGCAGACCGATTGGCAGTATGCCCTGGGCTTGAACACGCTGAATGAGTGCCTGTCGTTCATCACGATCCGCGGGGTCCGCAAGGGTGACTATCCCCAATCGCTTTCCTACCACGAACCCTGGTGGGAAGCCTATCACGTGCTGGCGAACTATGTCACGCGCCTGTCGGTGGCGATGTCGCACGGGAAGCAGGTCAATCCCACGCTGGTGATCGAGCCGACGACTACCGCCTGGATGTATCAACGCGGCCGGGAGCTCGGTCCGTTAGGCAACCGGTTTCAGCAACTGGTGACCACGCTGGCCAAGGACCAGGTCGAGTTCGACATCGGCTGCGAATACATCATGGCAGAGCACGGTTCGATCAAAGCCAAACAGCTTGTCGTCGGGAAGGCCCGCTACAGCACAGTGGTCCTGCCGCCACTGACCGAGAACCTCAATCTGGCAACATTCAAGCTGCTGAAGGCCTTCCTTCAGGCCGGCGGGACAGTGCTCTGCTGCGGTAAGCCCCCGAGTCGCGTTGATGGAAAGGCGTCGCCCGAGGGGCAATCGCTGGCGAAGCTTGGCGGCTGGAAGCAGGTCGAAGCGTCGGCGCTGACCGGGATCCTCAGGGGTCGCGTGACCGATGGATTTGCAGTTCGGCGCAAGGCGGGTGACAAAGGCATTCTCTACAGCCTTCGGAGGCAGCTTGACGATGGCGACCTGCTGTTCCTGGCCAACACGAGCAATACCGACGCGACGCGCGGCACGATCGAATCGAAAGCCCGCGGCGTGCAACGATGGGTCGCCGAAACCGGCAGGCAGGAAGCATATCCGTTCAAGCAAACGGCCAGCGGGGTATTGACCGCCTTTGAGCTCCCCCCCTGCGGCAGCCTGTTGCTGTTTCTGTCGAAAACGCCGATTCGCCCCGCTGCAATCCGAAAGTCTACGACAAAGAGCGTATCCCCGGCCGGTCCGATGCAGGTCAAACGCGTCGCGCCCAACGTCCTGGTGGTGGACTACCTGGACGTAACGGCGGGCAAAGAGACCAAGAAGTCGATAAACAGCTACCGGGCCACTGCTTTCGCCTTTGCCGCCAACGGAATGAAAATCAATCCGGCGATGGCGGCTATCCAGTTCCGTGACGAATATCTGGCCAGGAAATTCCCGAAAGAAAGCGGTTTCACGGCGACTTACCGCTTCAAGATCGAGAAGCAGGTCCCGCGGGCGCTACATGTGGTAGTCGAAATGGCCGATCACTATTCGATCACCTGTAACGGACGACCGGTCAAACCGATCAAAGGGGCGTGGTTCATCGACCGCGCGTGGGGCAAGATCGACATTAGTTCAGCCGCGCGGCTGGGCGAAAACACGATCACGCTCCGCGCCTCGCCGTTTTCGCTGTATCACGAGTTGGAACCGATCTACGTGCTGGGAGACTTCTCGGTCCAACCGGTCAGCGCGGGGTTCGTGATCCGCCCGCCCAAGCCGCTCAAGCTGGGAGAGGCAAGCACGCGACATTCAGAGTCCGTCGAGCGCACAATGTGGCTGAGCGGGGGAATCGGCTTCGAACCCCAACATGCCAAGGGCAGGAAGGATGACGGCGACCCTTACCTGATCTTCGACCTGGGCGACCGCTGCAACCTGGAGCAAATCAGGGTGTTCAACTACAACCAGACCGACTGGATGAAGCTGGGCGTGAAGCGCCTGAGGATCACGGGCTCGGCAACCGGCGAGCCCGACTCGTTTGGGGTGAAGGTCGGTACGTTCCAGCTCAAAGCAGCCGGTAGTACGGCGCCAACGTTCGACACGCTGAAGGCCGGGGCCTCAGGCGTACGTTTTGTAAAATTCGACATCCTCAGCAACCACAACGGCGTGACATACCCCACAACCGAATCTCGCAAGTACTTTTCGATGGTCGGGCTGAGCGAAGTGCAGTTCTTCGGCCGGTCGCCAGACCGGACCACGTCCGAGCAAATCAGCAACGTTTCCGTGGCGAAGTTCTCCAGCGAGTTGTCCGCGAGGTACGACCGCCGGGCCGCCTACCTTGTCGATGGCAGCGGTCTGCAGGTAAAAGGCTCCGGCGGCTGGAACAACCAGGGCTCCCCGTTCTACTCAGCCGGCGTCGCCTACCGACAGGAATTCGAGATCACAAAGACAGGCGGACGATACTACGTCGAGTTGCCGGCCTGGTACGGCAGTGTGGCCAAAGTTACGGTTAACGGTCGGTTGGCCGGATATATTGCCTATCGACCCTGGAAATGCGAGGTAACCAAGCAGATCAAAGCGGGCGCCAATCGCGTGGAAGTCGTGGTGATCGGCACGCTCAAAAATACACTCGGCCCATTCCACGGAAGAAAATCTCTGGGATTTGTCGGTCCGCATACCTACCGCGCCGCACCGCCCACCGGCCCGCCGCCGGGCAAGTCATATCAAACAATCGAATATGGCCTGTTCGCCCCGTTCAAGCTGAAACACCAGACGCCATGATCGAGCCGACGTTCTGTTTTTTTTAGCCACGGATAAACACGGATGAACACAGATAAGAGGCTGTTGTTAAAAACAAGACCCTAAAACCACCGCCGTTGCCGTTGTCGTCGCCGTCGTCATAACCTCTACTGAATCCGTGTTCATCCGTGTTTATCTGTGGCTAATCCGTTCGGCAACTATGCTGATCGTATCGTACTGCTGCTGCACGCGGCCGGCAATTATGTATGGACCGTAACTTTCAAACTGCTCGGATACGCCTTCTCCGGGAAAGTACGTAGCTTCGAACATTCCGAATTCATCGTCCATTGTCAGAAACATCATTTCGCGTCCGCCCGTTGCGGGTGTTCGGCGTCTGGCTTCGAGTACCCCCGCGATGGTTACCGGTTGGCCGATGCGGGCGGGTAAATCCTTGCTCGTCGTATCTACCTTGCCATGCAGGTACGGGCGGTGGATTTCCATTATGTGCGGACCGGTTGAGACACCGAGTATGCGGCGCTCATCGATATATTTTCGCCCGGGCGAATAGTCGCCCGTCGCTGCGGGCGGACACATCACCCCGCCGCCGGCGAACAGCCCCCCCGCCGATCTGCGGTGTCGCGACGTCCGTCGGACGGATATCGCCATGTCCAGTTCGATCATCAATGCGGGCCTGCGGCGGGCAGTAAAATCGAACGCTCCGCACAACACCAGCGCCCTCGCCTCAGAGCGCCCCAGACCGGTCCGCAGGAGGCAGTCGGTCAGGGTGGCCAGTTCGCCTGTCTCGCGCGCTTCGAGGATCGCGCCGGCGCCGGCGGGACCTAATCCCCCCACGGTCCCCAGGCCGATCCTGATCGCATCACCCTGCACTGAATATTCAGCCCCTGACCGGTTGACGTCAGGCAGCAGGAAATCGATGCCCATGCGTTTTGCGTGTTCCACGTAAACGCGCGGATGGTACATGCTCTGGTTGTTGTTGAGGGCGGCGGTCCAGAACTCGACTGGCCAGTGTGCCTTGAGATACGCCACCGCCCAGGCCAGCCGCCCGTAGCTGCCCGCGTGGGCACGGCAGAATGAATACGAGTTGAACTTGGCCATCTGCACCCACAGCGACCTGGCGAGCCGGTCGTCGATCCCGTTGTTTTCGCACCGACCGAGGAAGTCGCGCGACAGTTCGAGACGCTCGGTGTCGGAGGTGCATTTCTGGACGGCCTTTCGGAACATGTCGCCGCGGGCGCGACAACCGCCGGTCATCGCCGCGGCCACCAGCATCACATCATCTTCGTACAGCATCACGCCATATGTGTCGGCGAGGATGGCGTCGATTTTCGGCTCGCCGGTCGGGATGCGATCCAGACCGCGGTGGCGGCGGATAAATGCGTCCTTCATGCCCAATCCCGCGGCGCCCGGGCGGACGAGTGCCAGGGCCTTCATCACGTCTCGCATGTGATGCGGCGAGATCGCTCGCAGCAGATTCCTCATCGCCGGCGATTCGAGTTGATTGCACCCGACGGTATCTGCGGCCTGGAGTATGGCGACGGTCCGCCGGTCGGCGGGATCGAGTGTTTCGATGTCGATCGTTTGCCCGCCGCGGCGGCGGATCAGGTCGGTTGCCTCGCGGATGGTCGAGAGGCTGCGGTTGCCCAGCAGATCGATCTTCACCAGGCCGACGGCTTTGGCGCCACGTTTGTCGTACTGGATGATTCGGCAGCCCTTGGCCGACGGCTGGAGGGGTGCGTAATTCTCGATCGGACCCGGTGCGATAACGATCCCGCCGGGATGCACGCACAGGTTGTGCGGTAGAGAAACGATCCGCCGGGCCAGTCGGCTGATCTCCGGGGCGGCGGTAAGGTCGTCGGAGGTCATCCGCGATATCTGAGCGTTGGAATATCCGAAAACTTTAGCGGTTTCCCGCATCGCCGAGGAGGCCTTGAACATGTTGTGTGCCGACACCATCGCCACGCGGTCGCGGCCCCACCGCTCGAAGGCGTAGTCGATAACCTCGTCGCGTATCCGCCAGCAGAAATCGATGTCCAGGTCCGGAAAATCGACCCGCCGCTCATTGAGAAAACGCTCGAACGGGATGTTGTAGGTCAGCGGGCATACGTTTGTGATCCCCAGCAGATACGCCACCAGCGAACTGGCGCCCGACCCCCGCCCTGCCACCGGGGCGCCGCGGCCGCGGGCGTATTGGACGATATCGCGAACAACCAGAAAGTACCCGGAGAACCCCTTGCTCTCGATCAACGACAGTTCGCGATCGATACGGGCCTCGGCGTCGCGGCGGGCGTGTCCGTAACGGCGGACCATACCCTCGCGACAGAGCCTGCGTAGCTGCGCCCGCGGGGTCAGCCTGCCAGCGCACTCGAATACCGGAAACACCGGCTCGCGAGGAAGGAACTCGTACCCCCCGCACCGCCGGGCAAGACGGATATTGTTAGCGACCGCCCGGGGAAAATCCGCAAGCTCCGCCGCCAACCGCCCCGGGCCGCGGAGCGTCGCGGCGCGGTGGGGAAGCTGAGCGTCGGTTATCGAATCAAATGTCGAACCGGTGCGAATCGCCGTCAGGAGTCGCGCGACGTCATGATCTTCCGGCCCGCCCAGATGAGCGGTCCCGCAAGCCACAAGCTCACAACCGAGTCCGGACGAACAGTCGACAAGCCGACGAACCCGCGCCGGGCCCTGAACCGGCGGGTCCAGCGCACACCACAGACGCCCCCGCCCCACCGCACCGACCAGGGACGCCGCCATATCCGCATCATCGACCAGAAAATGCAAACCGTCAGCAAACCCGCCAAGCGAATCAGCCAGAGCAAACCCCGGACAACACTGAATCCGCGTTATCAGGCGACAGAGATTCCGATAACCGGCATCATTTTCAACCAGCGCAACCAACCCGCCTGACCCATCACAAAGCTCCGCCCCAATTATCGGCACGAGTCCCGCATCGCGAGCCAACCGATAAAACGCCGGCGCACCATATATATTGTTAAGGTCCGCCAGCGCCAGATGCGTACACCCCGCCCCCGCCGCACCGCCAACGAGCCCCTCAAGCGACATACTCCCCCGCAGCAGCGAATACCCGCTACGAACCCGCAGCGGCGCGATTTTCGCCGTTGCCGTCGCCAGTTGCCAGTTGCCAGTTGCCAGTTGCCAGTCCTTTCTATTTCGTTAGCGACGGCGTTCGGAGTACGAAGCCGTAGTCGTCTTGCCTGAGTTGTCCGAGCAGCGCAATCGATTCGCCTGCTACTATCGAGGCGTGGCCGTAGCGATTGCGGATCGCGTCGAGGGCTCCGTTGAGGTTGCGGAGTTTCACGTCGGACGGGGTCTCGAACAATCGCCCTTCGCCCGCGGCGCGGGAAAACTTTGACAGCGTCACGCCCACGTGCCGCAGCGCCACCCGGCGGCGGTGTAAAGACGCCAGGAGTTCGGCGGCCAGATCGAATAATCGCCAGGGACAGTTTGTCGGCTGGGGCAGTGTGCGGTGGCCTGAGTCGCCTTTGAAATCGACGTAGCGGATGGACGTTTCGACGCGGCCGGCCAGCAAACCCGCGCCGCGGGCGGTGCAGGCCGCTCGCTCGGTCAGGTAAAACAGCATCCCGCGAATCCAGCGCAGGTCGCATTGCGGTTTGTGGAAGGTAGTCTCGCGCGAAATGCTTTTTGGCGGCGTTCCGCTTCGGACTTCGGCCCGATCGCGTCCGCGGCATCGATCGTAGATCAGATCGCCCCGGCGGGCGAACATGCACACGAGTACCTCGCGGTCGAGTTTGCGAAGCTCGGCGACGGTGCGGATATTTGCATCGGCGAGCCGATCGGCGGTCTTCGGACCGATGCCCGGGAGGCGGCTGACCGGTAGTGGGTCGAGGAATTCTTCCTCGCGTCCGGGAGGAATCCAGAGGACACCGTGCGGCTTGGCGGCGCCGGAGGCGAGCTTGGCCAGCATTGCATTACCCGCCAGACCGATCGAAACGGGCAAGCCGACTTCGCAGTCGACCCGCTGCTGCAGCCGGCGCCCCATCGAAATCGCCCCGCCATGTCGTCCGGCCAGAGAAGTCGCATCGCCGTATGCCTCGTCGAGAAGCGTCTCGAGTGAATGCGCGTAGTTCGAACATATCTCCCAGATATGCTCGGCGAAGCATCGATACGTCTGGTAGTTCCCGGGCAGGACCACCGCATCGGCGCACAGGGCCCGTGCCCTGCGAAGCGACATACCCGCATGCAGACCAAAGCGCCTGGCCTCATAAGAACACGAAGCGATACACCCGCTACCGACAATAACCGCCCGCCGGCGCAAAGCAGGCATCAACAACTGCTCGACAGAAGCAAAAAACGCATCAACATCAATATGGAAAATTAATGGTTTCATAAGACTGGCAGTTGGCAGTTGGCAGTTGGCAGTTGGCTCAACGGCAACGACAAGAAGCACCGGCAACAACTTGTGCGTTTCGAGTCGTTGTCGTTGTCGTTATGTCGTTGCCAACTGCCAACTGCCAATTGCCAACTGCCAGCCGTTAAGTCAATCGATCATCTGTTTTTCGAGCCACCATTGGACATCGGCGCCGGAGAAGCGGAGGAGGTAGGTCTCGTCGCCGACTTGTACGCTGTAGTGCAGCGAATAACTTCCACCGCTGCGGTCGGTCCAGCGGGCATTTACGGTCTGTATCTCATACGCCCGCCCGGACCAGATGAACCGCAGCGGCTTGACACCCCCGCCGGAACATACCGCCAATACCTCGACCCGCTCGCCAATATCCTCAACACGCATAGCATAACACCCGAGACTGACAAAACTTACACTCCATCGAACCTGCCGGAACCTGGCCGCAACGACACGCTCGAATACCCTAACATTTACCAAACAAATTATAGCTCCCCCATCCAGACGCGTCAAGCTAATAAATGCATAAAAAACAAGAGGACACATGCGCCCCAGAGAATCGCCCTTCAAAGGAATCACTTGCCTGGTGCAATTGTTATCAGGTATGCTTATGTTGTGGGCACCAAGAGGCAATCCAACATGAAAAATGTGAGAAAATCAACGAGCACCTCGATCGTACGGGCTATCGTGGTTTCCGTCGGTATCTTCCTGAGCAGCGCGATGTTCGTATCGTCGGTCCATGCCGATGAGATCGAACTGAAGGAGGGCACGGTCTACACGGGCAAGCTGATAAAAGAGAAGCACGATAAAGTCACTTTCCAGGCGGACATCGGGGGCGCCAAAGTCGAGTTGGACTTCCCCATCGCCAAGATCAAGGCCGTCACCGTAAGGGGCGTCCGCCGCCTGGTCAAACCGGGCCCCAAGCCCAAGGCCAAACTCGATCCCGCCAAAATCCCAAAGAACGACCGCACCGAGACGCAGGTCGACGATCTGGTCGAGAACGTCGGACGGAGCAAGCCCAAGTGGTACGATTCGGTACCGCTGCGTTACCCGCCCACACTCAAGCTAAACTGGCAGATCGTCAGCCGCGGTCTCAAGCCCCACGCCAATCTGCGCCAGTACATTGACACCATCATCACCCCCTCGCCGGACAAGTGGAAGGAAGGGGTGCGCCTGATGCATCACACGCTGACGGTCAATCGAACCAGCATCCTGAGGCTCAGGCGCAGCCAGAAGGCGCTGGCGGATATGTATTTCAATTACTTTGGCGACTACGCGCGGGCGGCTTTCTGGTATCGACAGGGCGGCGGAAGGAATCACGTGGTGCTGTCGACCTGCTACTTCCGCCTGGGATGCAAGAAGCTGGCGGTGAAGATCCTCTCGGAACTCCACGATGACAACACGCCCGACGCCGGCGTGATCAGGCTGTGGTCGGAGATGGACGAGGTAGACAAGGCCCTCTATTACGCCGAGCGCGCCGCACGGGCCGGTCGACCTGACGTAGCCTACCTCGCCGCCGGTGATGCCTGCCGGCGCGACGGACAATACGCCAAGGCGCAAGGGTTCTACCAGAAGGTCGTGGACACCGAAAAGGGCAGCGCCTACATAAAACGCAATTCCGCGCGAGCGACGGCGAACATCGAAGCGGTCAAGCTGCAGGCCGCGCTGAGGCTCGCGAAAGTTCCCGACGGTACGTACCAGGGCAAGGCGACAGGCTACCAGAAGGCCTCCCCGATCACGGTGTCGGTCACGATGCTAAACGGATCGCTCGAGGCGGTCAGGGTGGTCAGTATCAGAGATCGCCTGTACTTCACGTCCCTGATCGAGATGCCCAAGCGTATCATCGCCAAACAAACCTTCCTGTCACCGCCCCTTCCGGACCCATCGATAACGGTCCGCCGCCGAACGGGACTCGTTATCAAAGAAGAGCCCGGTACGGTCGTAGACTGGCTTGCATTCAAGGGACTCGACACCGTAAGTGGCGCGACGCAGTCGTCACAGGGCATATTCAACGCCGCGATCAAGGCCCTGGCCGAAGCACAGCAAGGCAAGACGGAATAACCGCTATTAAATACCCCCGCCGGAGAGGATAAGTCTCATTCGACTTCTTCAGCTTCGTCAGCCTCTTCGACTTCTTCGTCTGATTCTTCGCTGGCGGCGTTGGCGGCCATTTCCATCTGGAGGCTCGCCAGCGCGATGGCGACATCGCTGGTGAACTCGAAGATCTTGTCCAGCCCGGTCACCAGGAAAATGCCCCACACCTGCGCGTTTACGTCGCACAGCACCAGGCGCCGGTCGACTGCCAGCATCACCTTTCGGATACGAAGGAGCTTGGCGACATTGGAAGAGTTGATAAACCCCACAGCGGCGAAATTCAGTACGACGTCGGTCGGGTTGTTCTCGACGCTGTCCATCATGCCATCGAGGTCCTCGGTGAATTGAGGATCGTCGCTCAGTTCAACAACCGCTATCTCGTCAGACCAGTTCTGAATAGCCATAACATGAATCCTTTTAAGACCAGTTGAATTACGCCAAATACCGTACGTGCAACTCCAGGCGGCGTCAACAACAAACTGAGAACCGCAAACCGGTGCGATCGGGGTCACCGGCAGCGATACACTATGTCCTCGCCAATGCCCAACCGCCCCATCGCCTCGCTGATCTCACCGAAGAATCGCCGGCCGTCGGTGTAGTAGCCCGCCGTCGGGACCAGAGAGTCAACGTGACCGGACCAGAACCCGTTGAACATTTCCATGAACACCTCGCGGAGGTATTTGGCGGTCATCGATGCCAGCGCCACGGGCATGTGGGCGGCTTCGGAGCCTACTGAGAATGTTATCCGGGCGGTGCGGCGGGCGTCGGACATCTCGTAGGCGCTGCAGTCGGGGTCTTCGCTGAGTATCTTGAAACTGCATCCCTCAAAGGCCCGCTCCAGGGCCGACAGATACCGCATGCGCCCGCCCTGACGATCGACATAAATATGCATGAAGCCCGACTTGAGTCTCCGCCACAGATACTCCACCAATCGAAACGTAATCCCCAGTGCGGCTGTTGATTTGTTGCGAGTGGCCCGGATGATTCTGTTGAACTCGCCGACGAAGACGCACTCGGACCTGATCCCCCGCATCCGAATGCCCGCCTTCCGCATCGCCACCCCGAGCGCATTGCCCGACAGCGATACGTCCGTGGCGCCCAGAACCCTGGGCAACGCCACTTCCTCGGGGCGATACCACGGATATTCCTGGGCATGGGCGCCGGCGTCGGCGGTGACGATCGTCAGAAGATCCGCGAGCGTCGCGGGATGCTGGTCGCCTGCTGCAAGGGTCGAGAGTACCGCACGTTCGAGGTGGCGCAACGGTTTGGCGGATTTTCGATTGAAAAGTTTCTTGCTGTCGCCGATGGCCAGTGCGGTCGACTTCCGTCCCGGTTTGCGGGCTACCGCAGGTGCAAGGGTGTCCCACAGCGGTTGGCCCGTCAGTGCGTCGGGTACTTCAAATACCGATGCGCACATCACCAGCGGGCCCAATATCGGCCCGAGCCCCGCCTCGTCAATACCAGCCACAATCGCCACAATAGTTCTCCCACCGATCCGATATCGCAGTCCCGGACCGCGACTATACCTCCGGAGGAGTTTCCGGGCAACCTGCATGGCTTACGGGACGGTGAAAATCATTGATCGACCTCCCCTCTGAAGGTAGACTGACAGCTTCTTCAAAACACGGGAACCAACAAGAGGTGCAAGCATGAACAAGCGAGTTATCATTGTTTTGTCCGCGGTCAGTTTGACTCTGTCGATCGGTATGGGCCTCCTCGGCGCCAAAGACAAGACGCCGGCGCCCAAGACGCCCGAAGAGGCAGAACTCCGCATCCAGGTTAATATCGCCGGTACGGACTTCCGCGACCGCAAGCGGTACGGGCAGATCAAAGAGCAACTCGCTGACCCCCGGTGGGCCCCCCTTCCGACCGAGAAAGACGCCGCGGACCTCGTCGCGCGCCGCACGGCGCTGCTGCTGGCGGACATCCGAAAGATGAAGAACGCCCCCAGGCTCGACGCCGAGGCGAAGACGCTTGCCGCCCTGACGAAAAAGGTCAAAGCCGGCGGCGGCGACCGGACGGCGCTGCTGGGTGAACTCTGCGCTGTGCGAAAGAAGATCGCCTTCGCCAATCCGCTTCTTGGCGGTATCGACAAGCTGCTCTTCATCAAACGCCACCAGTCCCAGAATCACATTTGCGATCAGTATTTCGGGTGGGGTCATCGGGGAGGAGGCGGAGGCTTGTTCGTCCTGTCCAATCCGTTCGGCGCCAAACCGGTCCTCCGCGACGTGCTGGCCGATTCGGTGGTGCAGAAGGGGCGATTGAAGGGCAAGAAACTCGATAGCGGCGCGTTTCTCACGCCCGATCTGTCCTGGGACGCCAAGACGATAATGTTCGCCTACACCGAACCGAGCAGGGGTCGCGGATGGTCGCCGCAGCACTCGTTCCACATATTCAAGGTAAACGTCGACGGTAGCGGTCTCCAGCAGATCACCGACGGGAAATGGAACGATTTCGACCCGTGCTTCATGCCCAACGGGCGCATCGCATTCATCTCCGAGCGCCGCGGCGGATTCGGGCGCTGCCACCCCCGCCCCGTCCCGACATACACGCTCCACTCGATGCTTCCTGACGGTAACGATATCATTACTATGAGCTACCACGAGACCAACGAGTGGAACCCGAGCGTCGACCACGACGGTATGGTCGTCTATTCGCGGTGGGACTACATCGACCGAGGCGACTGCATCGCCCACCATCCGTGGATAACCTATCCCGACGGACGCGACGCGCGGGCAATTCACGGTAATTACCCCACATCTCGCCGAGGACGCCCCGACGCCGAACACCAGATCCGCGCAATTCCCGGTTCGCGGCGATACTTCGCAACGGCTGTCCCGCACCACGGACAGGCGTATGGCTCGCTGATCATATTCGATCCGCGCGTCGAGGATGACGGCGCAATGAGCCCGGTAAAGCGATTCACCCCCGAAGAGAGGTTCCCCGAGACCGAGGGCGGTTCGGGTCGTTACGGTACACCCTGGCCGCTGAGCGAGAAGTACGTCATTTGCGCGTACGGTCCCGGCGGAGTGCGAGATCGGAAGAATCCGCTTTCGCTCTATCTCGTCGACGTCTTCGGTAATCGCGTGTTGGTCTACCGCGACCCGAAGATCATGTGCCAGGACCCCATCCCGCTGCGCCGGCGGAAGATGCCCCCCGTCATCCCGCACAAGACGCAAAACGGTTTCCCCGTCGGCCACCCCAAACAGGGACAACCCGCCACCGTGAAGACCGCCACTATCCAGTGCATGAACGTTTACAACGGGCAGAAGTCCTGGCCCAAGGGCACGAAGATAAAGTCGCTGCGGGTCTTCCAGATTTTCCCCAAGCCCACCGTCCCGATCAACAGGCCCGATATCGGTATCGGAAGCGAGACCCTGGCGCGTGGCGTACTGGGGACCGTCCCGGTAGATGCCGACGGCAGCATTAACTTCACAGTCCCGTCAGGCAAGTTGATTTACTTCCAGGCGCTCGACGAAAACGGACTTGCCGTCCAGTCGATGCAGTCGGTCACTTACACTCATCCGGGCGAGACGCTGACCTGCCTGGGCTGTCACGAATCCCGCCACAAGGCCTCGCCCCCGACATCGATCAAGACCGCGCTGAGGCGCAAGCCCTCGACCCTCCAGCCCGAAGGCGTGGGATCGTACCCGGTGTCGTATCCGCGACTCGTCCAACCGGTACTCGACAAGAAGTGCGTCCCCTGCCATACGAAGAACAACAACGATCCGAAAAAGAAGAAGAAGGCCCCCGATCTGACCGGCGGACCGGGCCAGTGGAATCGCAGCGGATACGGCGGGGGCAGGCGTATCTGGAGCAAGTCCTACATCTCGCTGACAAACGACAAGAACAACGAATCCACTCCGATCAAGGGATTCGCATTCGCTTTCAGCGGCCGGCCGCCCGGACGAACGCCCACACGAACCGTACCGGGACAGTTCGGAGCACGCGGGTCGAAATTGTACGCACAGATCAAGAAAGGGCACAACGACCTCAAACTCACAAGCGAAGAACTGCACCGCATCACGCTGTGGTTGGATTCCAACAGCCTCTTCTACGGCGCTTACCACGACCTCGAAGCCCAGCGAAAAGGCCAGCGCGTCGTACCGACGCTCGAATAGAAATTGACCCCGATAGCGATCGTTCCGCTTTCAGCGCGGCGCGGTGAATTACCGCTATAATTATGAATTTCTCATGACATTACCGTTCGCAATGCGATATACGTAGTAGTGGAGGGTACTGTCAGGAAAGGACTCCAAGTATGCGTTACGCCGTAATAATGGCCGGCGGGGTCGGTCAAAGACTCTGGCCACTGTCCAGGAAGCAGCGCCCAAAACAGCTCCTGAGTCTGGTTGATGGCAAGAGCCTGCTAGACGTGGCGGTCGAGAGGCTCTCGGGCATCTTCGACGACGAGAATATCTACATCGTCACCAATGCCGAGTACGTAAAAGATATCGCCGCCGCATTGCCCCAAATCCCCGCCGCCAACATCATCGGCGAACCGGAGGGGCGAAATACCGCAAACGCCGTTGCGCTGGGTGCGGCGGTCCTGGCGGGGAAGGACGAAAACGGTACGATGGCGGTTTTTACCGCCGACCATGTGATCCGTCCTGTTGATCAGTTCGCCCGGAGCGTGGAGTCTGCCTGCCAGGCCGCCGAAAGCGAAGATAATGTTCTTGTGACATTCGGTGTCAAGCCCACCAGTCCCCACACGGGTCTGGGGTATGTTCACTGCAGCCAGGCGTCGGAGAGCGGGGTTTTTGATGTCGTGGGCTTCGTCGAGAAGCCCGACCACTCCACCGCCCGGCGCTACGTGGAAGACGGGAACTACTACTGGAACAGCGGTATGTTCGTCTGGACGATCCCGTCGATACAGAACGCCCTGGGCGAGTTCCTGCCCGATTCGAGAGATAAGCTTACCGCTGTTACCCGCGCCGTTTCCGAGGGCAATGACTTCACCGACATCATGGGCAATATCTATCCGCAATTGGAGAAGATAAGCATCGACTACGCCGTGATGGAAAAAGCTCAGAAGGTACGCATGATCCCGCTATCGTGCGAGTGGTTGGACATCGGTTCCTGGCCCGCGATCGAAACCATCGCCGACCCCGACGACCTGGGCAACGCGGTAGTAGCCAGCACCACGGTACTGCTGGACTCCTGCCGCAACGTCATCGTCAGCGAAGACGATCACCTGCTGGCGGTGATAGGGATGGATGACTGCGTAATCGTCCACAGCCCCGACGCCACGCTGATCTGCAAGAAATCCGATTCGCAGAGGCTGAAGGAACTGCTTTCGATGATCGAGAACAAATCGCCTGGAAAATACTCTTAGACCCGAGAGGATGGCCATGGGCAGGTGGTTGGGAATCGATCATGGAAACAAACGCATCGGGGTGGCGGTGGGAGACACTTCCAGCGGGATTGCGGCGCCCCTGACGATTCTTGACGGGGCGGAGGACTTCAACCGGATCGCGGAACAAATCGTCCAAATTGCCGACGAGCACGACGCGCCCGGGGCGGTGGTTGGCTGGCCTCTGAACATGGACGATACCGAGGGCCCGCAAGGCAAGATAGCCAGAGACTTCGCCGCGGAACTCGCCGAGCATACCGACCTCGATGTGAGGCTGTGGGATGAGAGGCTCTCGAGTTTCCAGGCCGACCAGGCATTGGCCGGTACGTTTACGCGAAAGCAGAAGAAGGCACGTCAGGATGCGATAGCCGCCGCGGTAATCCTCCAGGACTTTCTGTCCGCGGGAGGCCCACAAGCCGCACCGCGAGCCGATGAGTTCACGGATTAGCACGGCGGACGGCGACGGCAAGGACAGACGGTCGCCCATATCTTAGCCGGGTCCGAGATGGCCCGGTATATATGTCAAAATAGCCCAGAACTCTACTTGTTTTTCTTGCGGCTTTCAGCGGCAAGGGCTTCGAGTGCGGAAATCGGGTCGAGCGGTTCGCTGGTATCGGACTCCGCAGGTTCCACAATTTCCAGGGCGGCTACGACTTCATCTTCGGCGATGGGGACAGGAGGGGCAGGCGTGGCGGGTGGCGGTGGAGGTGGGGGCGGCGCGACTACTTCGGCAGCCTCAACCACTTCGACAGTTTCGACTACTTCAACTTCAACAGCTTCGACGGGCGGGACTACTGCGGTCGGCGCCGAAACGACCTCGGTAGCAACCACCGGTTCGACTTCCGGCTCGACTTCGACTTCGATGTCGATGTCCTCGCTGATAACGGTCTGGCTGTCGGTGGCGCCGTCTTCGGCGACCATTTGCCCGCCGCTCTTGACGGGCGAGACCTCTTCGGGCTGTCCGCCGACCTGGACGGTAAAGACTATCGGCCCGATTGCCAGGCGATCGCCTGCGGCCAGTTCACCTTCACTGATCCGCTGGTTGTTGAGGTACGTGCCATTGCTCGAGGCAAGATCCTTGACGCGTATGGTGTCTCCGTCGAGCCGCAACTCGCAGTGGCGTCGGGAGACATTCAGGAGTGGTATCTGCAGTTCACACTCCTCGCCCCGGCCTATAACGGAAACTGCGTTGACCAGTGGGAAGTCCTTCCGCTGGCCGTCCGATTTGAACATGACAAGGTTGACATCCATGGGAGTCCTCTGGGTATTCTGACGCCTGGAACGAAAACCACATCGCCAAAGCGTATGCGGTAGGTAACAAGTAGCGCTTTATTGTATAATCCTGAAGATTTCATGCAAGCATAATTGGCAGAAGCTTTCAATGCAAGCCCAAAGCTCCAATCATACGACAAATGGTGAAACCGGCGAGGCGATCGGGGCGCTCTACGTCCACATACCGTTCTGCCGTAGCAAATGCGGATACTGCGACTTCTACTCGCTGTCCGACAGACAGGGGCTCGCCGAGGCCTGCATCCGGGCGATAGCTCTCGAACTGCGGCGACATGCCCACCATCTGACCGTACCGCTCGACAGCATCTTCGTGGGAGGCGGAACGCCCACCGCACTCCCCCTGCCCCTCCTCGAGCAGCTTCTGGCGATGTTGGGGGAGTATCGCGGCAAGCGGACAGAATTCAGCATCGAAGCCAACCCCTGCACCGTAACCGGCAAAGTAGCGAGGTCGCTGCACGAGGCGGGAGTAAACCGCGTCAACATCGGGGCGCAGTCCTTCGTCGAAGCTGAACTGACCGCGCTGGGCAGAATTCACGATCCCGCCGAAATCGTTACGGCATGGAAAACGCTTCGGCGCGCCGGACACGAACGCCTCGGTCTGGATCTGATCTACGCCGCACCCGGACAGGATCCCGACTCGTGGCGATTTTCACTGGACAAGGCGCTCGGGCTCGACCCGGACCACCTGAGCTGCTATGCATTGACAATCGAGAGCGATACGGAACTCGGCAGGCAGCGCGACAGCGGAGAGTTTGTCGAGATGGACGAATCGGACCAGGTCGAATGCTACCACGCCGCCGTTTCCGCCGCGGGCGCCGCGGGACTCGATCGGTATGAAATATCCAACTTCGCCACACTGGAAAAACGCTGCATGCACAACCTGACATACTGGCGGAACGAGCCTTACCTTGGCCTCGGACCGGCGGCGGCCAGCTACATCGGCGGCGTCAGGCGGACCAACAATCCCGACCTGGAAGCGTATATCCAAGCCCTCCAGGCCGGAGCCCCCCCACCCTTCCGCAGCGAGAAGCTGACCGGACGGGCCGAAATGAGCGAAACGGTAATGCTGGCGCTGCGAATGGTCGAAGGCGTGGACCGCCAGAGGTTCATCGCAAGGTTCGGGGTGGATCTGCCCGCGGCCTTCGGGCGGACCATACAACGATATTGCTCCCAGGGAGCACTGCAACTTACCCCAACGCACCTCCGCATAGCCCCCGATGCAATGCTGGTGTCCAACACTATTATGGCGGACATACTGGCCGAGGTCTGATTCGATGCTATAATGAAGCCCTGAAAGGAAAATATCATGCCCGATCATCGCCTTCTGACGACCTGCCTGCTGCTAGTGTCATTTCTCGCCGCCGGTTCACTCTGCCATGCCGAACCGGCCGTCACCGCAAGAGATGTACCACCCAGCCTGCTGAAAAGGATGAACGCGAATTTCCGCCCGAAGGTCCGCCCGACTTCGCAGGAGCAGTTCATCAAAATAATGACCGAGCAGACCGCTGAGATACTCAAACTCGGACAATCCGCGGAAAAAGAGTATCCCGGCGCCAAGGGTCTGACCCACGTACGTGGGATGATGCTCGAGGCGGCGGGATTCCTCCAGGAAAACAGCCCCGGCAAGGCCAACAAGTCTCAACTCCTGGCAATCGCCTCCCGCATCATGGGCAGCGGCGCCCCGGACAGGCTCAAAGCCCAGGCGGATTTCGTCGTTACCCGCTGGAAGATCGCACCGGCGCCCAACAGGATCGCAAAAGATGCCGCCAAGCAGATCCTCGACTACCTCAAACGCCATGACACGCCGAAAGTCAAGGTCACCGCCATAGTACGCGGGACGATCATGGCGGGTATCGCCAACCTCGACAAACTCCGCGATGAACTGGCGACGATCCTCGAAGAGAAATATGACGCCGCACCCGGAGTCACCGGATTCCTCCTGGGCATCGGTCGCAACCCGACATTCCGCGCCAAGCTGACCAAACTCGACTCGACCACTTTGTCGCTGCCCGACGACCTGCTGGGCAAGGTGGTAGTGATCGACTTCTGGGCCACCTGGTGCAGACCCTGCCTGCAATCTCTGCCCCACATGAAGCAGGTCTACACCAGGTACAAGAAGAAAGGCGTCGAGATCGTGGGCATCAGTTTCGACCGCAAAGGGAAGAAGGATATGCTGGCCGGTTTCGTCAAGAAACACAACCTCGACTGGATTCACACGTACAGCGGTAAGTACTGGGACGATCCGACCGGTCGAAAATACGGTATCAGCGGCATCCCGGCGATATGGGTTATCGGTAAGGATGGAAAGATCCTATCGAACAACGCCCGCAGCAATCTCGAGCGCATTATCGACAAGGCACTCAGGGGCCCGACCGCCAACGTACCGGATAAGAAACACAAGGCCACACCGCTCCCGACCAAATAGAACGCGCCGGACCAATAGATTCATCGCACAGCTTGCGTTGCCCGATACCTGAAGGTATGCTTCGATTATGCGAACAGCAGTTCTTATTACATGCCTGACAGCCTGCCTGACGGCGGCCGGATGCAACCGGTGGGAGTGGAAGTGGCCCGATCGGAACCCCGATGCCGGGACAGAGACGAAGAACCCCGCGAGCCGACCGGCCGTCTCCCAGGTGACACCTCAGCAGGAGATCGCCCAACTCCAGCGCCAGATCAAGACGCTCCGCGAGCGAATGGAAGTCATCGAGGACGAAAACGCCAAGCTCCGCAAGACTAACCAGGACGTCGAAAAACTCCGCAAGGACCTAAAGCAGCAAACGTTCACCGCCAGGATGCAGGCCGAGGACCTCAAAATCCTCAAGATCGCCGCCATCGAACGCGATTTGCACAAGACTCGATCCGAACGCCTCAAGAGAGAAGTCAGGGATCTAAACGCCAGAATCGCCGACCTGCTGAAAAAGCTGGCTGAAGCCGGCGCCGCGGCGGGACCCGGTAAGGCCCCCACCACCAAACCCGCCGGAACGTGAATGAACCCCAGATCGCTCCATCCCCACCGAGAGAATAGAATCGTCACCCCGACCGCCACAAGAGTATCGCCATGCGTGTAGTCGTCACCGGACAAGTCGGACTGGACAAAAAGGCATTCGTCGGACAGGTATCCGCCCTGGCGGCGGGACAGGGATTCGACCTGGCGGTCTCCAGCGTCGGCGACATGATGTACGCCGAAGCGCCCGACGTGATGCCCGGAAGAATTCTGGACCTGCCCCTGTCGCGACTCAACTCGCTGCGGCGAAGCGTTTTCAAAGATGTACTGGCGACCTGCAACAACCGCCCCAACGTGCTGGTCAACACCCACGCAACTTTCCGCTGGCGCCACGGGCTGTTCTCGGCGTTCGACCACGATCTCATGGGCGAACTGAACGCCGACCTCTATCTCGTGATGGTGGACAACGTCGACCGAATCCACTATCGCCTCGCCCGCGACGGGCACCTCGACCACACGCTGAAAGATATCATGGTCTGGCGCGAGGAGGAAATACTGGCCACCGAACTGCTCAGCCAGATCGTACGCGGACACGGATGCTGCTATATCATGGCGATCGGCGCCGACGAAAGCACCGCTCAGACGGTTGTGGACCTGCTCTTCCGCCCGCAGAAGAAGAAAGCCTACATCAGCTTCCCAATGTCACACGTCGCCGACATGCCCGATCTGCTGACTGAAATCGATCGTTTCCGACGCGAACTGAAACGCTGCTTCACCTGTTTCGATCCCGGCGACCTGGAAGAGAAGTACCTGGCTACAATGGCGCTCCAAGCCGCCAAAGAAGGCCTCCGCACGGTGGAAACAGGCCCGCCCGAACGGAGAGTCTCGCTGGACACCGCCCAACTAATCGATATCATCGCCGATATTGACGGGCAGATCTACGCCCGCGATTTCAAGCTGATAGACCAGGCGGACATGATAGTTTCCCTGGTTCCCGCCCTCCCCGACGGGCGCCCGGGCCTCTCCAGCGGAGTCGAACGCGAACTCCAGCACGCACACGAAGCCACCAGGGAAGTCTTCGTGATATGGAAACCCCAAGCCGAACCGTCCCCATTCGTCACCGAAACCGCCACGAAGGTTTTCAGCTCGACGAACGAGGCAATTCAATACTTCCACGACAACGATTACATCCCCGCAGAACCTTCCGGTACGCTGTTCGGTTAGTCTTCCCGGAAATATTCCAACCACGCCATTTGAATCGCTTCGAGGACTCCCTCACTCGATGCGTTCGGGTCGTCGGCGAAATCGGGGAGTTCGACCGCCATTTTGTGCATGTCCGTGAAACACACGCCCAGCGGATCGAGGTCCGGGAACTTCTCGTTGAGTTCAAAACCGATCTCGTCGGCGTCTGACCATTTCAATGTCGGCATTGGCGCCTCGGGGTTATTCGTGTTCCGATACGGCGTTGCGATTCCAGCCCGGAATGCTCACCGTCACGTCGCCGGTCACGATCGCCAGGCACGCCAGACGGCTGTCGAGCGTGTTGCCCGGAACCTGGTCTACGGTGTCGAATTCGTCGTCTCCGGCCTCGGTGAGATTGTCCGCCCCGGCTTCGACAATCACGTGGCAGGTCCCGCATACGCCCACCCCGCCGCAGGCGCAGTCTATCGGCACGTCGTTGGCCAGGGCGATATCGAGCAGGCTGCCCGGCTGCCCGTGACTACCGTAGGGAAACTCGTCGGGGTCTACCGAAATCACCTTGTCGACCGATTTGAATGTCACGTTGAATCGGGGCATTATACGTCGTCCATTTTGCGGCCTTTGATGGTCTGCGAAAGCACGTCATCCATCTGGGCCTCGGTCAGTGGCATCGCGGCGTCGTTGGCAGCGCCCATCGCCTGGTAAACTGCGTCACAATCGTCGCCTTCTGTCTTGTCTTTCAGGTCCGCCACAGCGGCGTCGAGCGTCCGTCGCTGCTGGTCGCTGAGTACCTCCCCTGCCGTCTGGCAAGCCTTTTCGATGGCGCCGAGTATTCTTGCAGATTCGTTTCTCAGGTCGATCAGGCGGTGGGCGTTGAGGTCTTCGACGGCGTGGGCGTACGAGTCCTGGACCATGGAGTCCACTTCGTCGCGCGTTAGCCCGTGGGCGGGGGTGATCTGGACGGAGGCGGCCTGACCGCTGCGGAGTTCCCGGGCCGAAACGTCCAGTATTCCGTTGGCGTCGAGCAGGAACGTGACCTGTACTCTCGGCGCTCCGGCGGGCATGGGCGGAACGCCGGTGAGTTGGAATTTGCCCAGCGAGCGGCAGTCTTTGGCCAGTTCGCGTTCGCCCTGGAGCACGTTGATGTCGACCGAAGTCTGCCCGTCGACGTAGGTGCTGAACGTTTCGGTGGCCTGGCAGGGAACGGTCGAGTTTCGCATGATCAGCTTTCCGACGGCCCCGCCGAGCGTCTCAATGCCCAGCGAAAGAGGAGTAACGTCCAACAGGAGAACGTCGCGTTTGATCCCGGCGAGTATTCCCGCCTGAACCGCCGCCCCGAGCGCGACAACCTCGTCGGGATTCACCGCGGTGTAAGGTTCCCGCCCGAAGAACTCTCCGGTCTTGCGGCGCACCATTGGAACGCGGGTAGAGCCCCCCACCATGACGATCTGGTCGACATCCCGCGGGTCCAGCTTCGCGTCGCGCAGAGCCCGGGCACAATGCTCGATGGTGTGGTCGATCCACCCGCCCGCAAGCGACTCGAATTCGTCGCGAGTTATCGTCCGCTGGAAAACCCTGCCCGACCCGAGATCCACTTCGACGGTGGCGTCAGACTCTGTCGAGAGGCGCACCTTCGTGGCCTCGGCAAAAGTCCGCAGCGCCTGCCGCGTAGCCGGCGGGAATGTCAGTTCTTCGCCAAACTCGGCGCGTATCTCGTCGGTCAGCAGGTTTATCAGTTCGCGGTCGAGGTCGTCGCCGCCGAGCTGCGTGTCGCCCTGCGTGCTGAGCACCTCGAAAACTCCGCCGGAGACCCTCAGGATCGAGACGTCAAAGGTCCCGCCGCCCAGGTCGTAGACCGCGATGCAGGCATCTTCGTTGCGATCGAGCCCGTAAGCCAGCGCCGCGGCCGTGGGTTCATTGACTATCCTGCAGACCTCCAGGCCGGCGATTCGCCCCGCGTCTCGGGTCGCCTGACGCTGCGAATCGTCGAAGTACGCCGGAACCGTGATAACCGCACGCGAGATTTCCTGCCCCGTGGCGGCCTCGGCGCGGGCCTTGATGTCGCGCAGTATCATCGCCGAAAGCTCCTGCGGCGTCACTTCGCGCCCCTGGACTTTCACGCAGACCGTCTCGTGTTTTCCGGGCACAACCTCGTAAGGCAGGACCGCCAGATCGCTGGTCAGATCCTCGACGCTCTTGCCCATCAACCGCTTGACGGAGTAGACCGTGCCCGTCGGATTCTCCACCGCGTGGGCCCTCGCTTCGGCGCCGACGGTGACCCCGTCGTCGCCGAAAGCAATGACGCTCGGTACGATACCCACTCCGCTCGGGTCGCGAACGATCTCCGGACCGCCGGGGGTCATCACCGCCGCCAGCGAGTTGGTCGTGCCCAGGTCTATCCCGAGTATCAGATTATCACTCATGAGCATGCTCCGCGTTGGTGGCCTGCGAAAGCAGTTTCTTGACATAAGAGACCGCGTTGAGCTGCTGTCGCAATTCGCCCAGCAGTCCGTCGACGACGGCCTTGCAGGATACCGATTCCTGGTACTGATCGAACAGCGTGCCGATTCGGTGTATCAGTCCGTCGTGCTGGGTCTGCAGCACCTCGGCGATGCGGGCGATTTCGGCGCGATCGTCGGCGTCGACCGCGTCTGAAAGCTCCTCCTGCATCATCATCATCGTACCCAGAAAACCGTCTGGCACGGACTTGTCGTCGGCGGAACTCTTGCCCCCCAGCAGCGTCAGCAGATACGCCGCCCGGCTGGCGGGATCGCTCAATTTGCGGTAGGCCTCATTCAGGGCGGCCGAAACCTGAAGGTGCAATTGCTGAACTTCCGGCGTGTCGCCGGCGTGGAAATCCGGATGGGCGTGCCTGCTGAGCGCCAGGAACTTGCGATGTATTTCCGCGGGGTCCAGGTCGAAGCGTCTGGGCAGGTCGAGGAGCGTGAAATGGTCCGCCACCGCGGCGTCCGGACCTACCGTGTGACAGTAGTCGCAGACCAGCGGAGTGCTCATGGGCTTGTCGCAATGACCGCACTTTACGGGTGTGGCCTGATCGTGTGTTTCAGTCATGATTCCCTTTCTAACGACCAGTCATCAATGATCGGTAATCAGTAATCAGTAACGACGATCGCGACTTCGTCGCGACCAGGCGGACGTGCCGTCCTGCCGCTAAACGGAGTTACCGGTCACTGTCTTTGTCATGCTGAGAAACTCGCTCCGCATCCGCAACTGGCCTTGGCGTTGGGGTTGTTGAACACAAACCCGCCCTTGAGCAGATCGTCGCTGTAGTCAACTTCCGTGCCGTTGAGGTAGAGGTAGCTCTTGGGGTCGCAGATCAGTCGAAGCCCTTGGGACTCGAAGACCTCGTCGGTGTCGTCCGGTTCGCCCGAGACGTCCAGCGTGTAGCTGAACCCGCTGCATCCACCGCCCTTGATGCCCACCCGCAGGCAGGCGTTTTCGGGCATGTCATTGTCCTTGAATACATCCCTGACCTTCACCGCCGCTTGCTGTGTTATCGTAATACCCATAATCAACTCCTTGCCCGCACTGGGGCTCATTTACCGTTCTTGCGTTTCCAATCCTGGATGGCGGCTTTTATTGCATCTTCCGCCAGGACCGAACAGTGTATCTTCACCGGAGGCAGCGACAGTTCGCTGGCGATCTCGGTGTTCTTCAGTTCGCCGGCCTGGTCGAGGTCCCTGCCCTTTAACCACTCGGTGGCCAGAGAACTCGCCGCTATCGCCGAACCGCACCCGAAGGTCTTGAACTTCGCGTCGACAATATGCCCGTCGTCGTCGACCTCGATCTGCAGCTTCATCACGTCGCCGCATTCCGGCGCGCCGACGATGCCCGTGCCCACGTTGGGCGAATTCTTGT
>CAZSLS010000033.1:0-43904 GCA_964607575.1 uncultured Planctomycetaceae bacterium
ACTACTTCTTGGGCGGGGGGTGATGCTTGTTGAGGTAGCGGGTGAACGTGTAGTACATGATATTGATACCGAGCTTGTAGGCCCTGTCGGAGACGGCCTTGGAGCTTCCAGAGTGTCCGGTCCGCCAGGCGTCGCCCATGTCGCCTGAGTGGTAGTAGACCACCCACGTGCCCTCGTGCTTGATCCCCTGGGGACGGTACCGGTTGTTGTGATGCCACAATGGCGGGGCCCCGTTGGGGAAGAGGAACGGTTCCCTGTAGAGCGGATCGTCGTCGGGTACGTCCACGAGCTGCTTGCCCGGGAACACCTTCTGACACATCCGGCGGAACGAGTGGTCAAAATGCCCGCCCGCACTGTCGGCGAGGATCAGACCACCTTCGACCAGGCAATAATCCCGAAGAATCTTGGTCTCCCTGGTCGACAGAGATATCCCTCCGCGTCCGGTCATGTAGACGAACGGCGGGGCCTTGCCCTTGCGGAATCTGGCCAGCCTGGATACCTCCTTGTACTCGGTATTGTCGGCGATCTTGAAACCGGTGATCTCGTTGAACTTGAGCAGCAGGTTGTAGTCATGCCCGTAGCCCATGTTGACGTTCCAGGTACTGCTACCGTTGTACTTCAGGCGAATAAACCGCACGCGGGCGTTGGCCATACCGTGAGGCCAGCCGCCCTGATCGCCGCCACCGTCGCCGAGTTTACCGATGTTCTTGTTGGCCTGGTAGGTTTCCTCGGTCTCCTTGCGCAACTCATCGAGGATTTTGATGTCCTTGAGCTTGGGACGTTCCCAGATGATGGGTGAGTCCATATTCAGCAGGAGTTTCTCGGGCTTTTCTTTCTTAATCCGTTTGACCTGCACCTGGACCACCACAGGCTTTCCGCTTCCCTTGGGTATCTCGTAATCTTTTTCCCAACCGCATCCCCTCATCACCATCGGCCCGAACAGGATCACCAGGAACACTCCCGCGGGCCAGTACATGCTGGTGCGGTATTGCGGGTCTTTCCCGTGCGTACGAACGTTTTCGTATATCCGATCGCCGATGAGCGGCGCCGCCGGGGCGGTGTGACCATAATACTCGTAGACGCTCTTTCGCCACAGGCACACCAGCAGCACGATGCATCCCAGCAGGAAGGGCACGCATGCCCCAATCCCCTGGACCCACAGTTCGTTCCGCCACATCTGCGCATACTCGACACCGCCGAGGAACTTCTCGCAATTCGTGGCGAGCATGTCGGGAAAGTACCACAGGAACCCTGCCAGGACCAGCCAATAGGCGCACGCGCACAGGGCGGCCCCGCGCAGCAGGTACAGGACAAACCGGCTTCGCAGGAAGCCCAGCGCCGCCATGACTCCCAGGGCACAACCCAGAAGCACCCCCGCCAACACGAAGAGGTAAAACACGACGAAAGCGCCCGCGGCGATCTCGGTTACAACCTCCTGCATCTCCTCGGTCAGGCCAAGTCTTTCGTGATACAAGTCCAAACCGAAGAGATAGACGAGTACCATCGGTCCGCCCAGCACAACCAGCAGCATCGCCAGGCGCACAGACCACGGCAGCGGTCGAATCACCGCTGAGGCGGAGCGTCCGACGAATCTGAAAGCCTTCGCGACAGTTTCGTGGGTCAGCCCCAGCATGTCGCAGACAAGTTTCGCTATCAACTCGCCGAGAGTTTTGGTTGGTCTTCGCCTGATGGCCATCTACGCTGTTTCCGGAATGCTACAGGTCGTCGATGTCGTCGAGCTTCACGCCTGACTTCGCCGGTAAGGTGGTCGATTTCTGGTTTATCTTCTCCTCGATCTTTGACTTCGGCTTGGTCGTCGACGTTCCGCCCTTGGAACCTTTGCCCTTTTGTCCGGCAACGGCCTTGGCCTCGGCTTCCTGGCGTTCGGCGCGTTTCTTTGCCCTCTCTGCGGCCTGTTCCTTTTTGACTTTTTCGCGAATCACCGTGTCGGGGTCCAGGGTCTTGTATTCCAGGCACAGTTGGATGTACCCGACCGACGTGCCGCCGATCAAGGCCGCATGGACAAGCACCGACACGAGAAACACCGCGAAGAAAGACAGGCTGTTGATCCGGCCCATCAGGGCGTCCGGATCGATCGGTACGCCCTCGGATGTTTTTTCAGGATTCGTATTAGGACTTTGACTCATCTCATTTGACTCCAGGAGGATTCTATTTATTTCGTTCAGGGCTTTCCCTTGACGACCCCGCGTGCAACGACGACCCCGCCGGCCTCACTGACGGCGGCGTACACATCCTTGAACACTTCGTAGGGTAGATTCCTGTCGATTTCGACGACCACCTTGCGGTTCTTTTTATTGTTGTTGGGGTCGTTGAAGTGACCCTTGATCAGGCCGGTGAGAGCTTCCACGGGGACGGGGTCAGGGCTGTTCTGGAAGAAGCACTGACCGTCCTCGTCCATGACGACACTGACACCGGATTTCTCAATTTCGCCGAGGTCGTCGGCCTCGGGCTGTGTTAACGTGGCCTTGCCTTTGGGAATGCTCGCCAGGATGAAGAAAATAATCAGCAGGAAAGCGATATCGCCCATGGAGGCCAACGGTACGATCGCGGGTATTCGTCTTTTGCGTCTTACACCCATCAGTTGGTTAGTCCTCCGAGGCGGTTTCGCCGCGTTCGGTTATCATGCCCAGGACGCCTCCGGCCTCTTCGATGGCCATCACGACCTCGTAATACTTCTGGTATGCGGTTTTCGGCGCGCAATCGAGCACGACGACCCGCTTGCCATGTGGCCTGGCGGGCAGGTTGAGATTCATCAGCTTCACCCGCAACTGGGTCAGCGAGACATCCTCCTGCTGCTTGCCCCAGGCGAGTTTCTCCGGCGAGAGGACAATTGTCGGTTGCTCTTTTTTGCTTTTCTTGGGGTTCTCGCGCGCAGCGGGTATGTCGAGCTTGTTGCCCATCATCGCGCTGAGCGTGGTGGTCAGGATGAAGAAAATGATCAGCAGAAAAGCGATGTCGGAGAACGGTCCGACATTCGGTTCGGAATCCTGCCTGTTTTTCTTGCGTCGCAGGGGCATCTCAGACTACTCCGCACCGCGTTTCAACGAGACGTAGTCGTTCAGTTCGATTACGGTCTCTTCAATCTCCAGGGTGAATTTGTCCATTCGCCTGGCCAGCAGATTGTGCGCGACCAGTGCGGGCAGGGCGATCAGCAATCCTGCCGCCGTGGTGATCAGCGCTTCGGATATTCCAACGGCCGCGGCGCTTGTCTGCGACCCGCCCGCCTCGGAAATCGCCCTGAACGAGGCGATCATGCCCGTGACCGTGCCCGTCATGCCCAGCAGCGGAGAGATCATCCCGATAAGCGTCAGGAGGTTCAGGCGCTTTTCCAGGGGCTCGAGCACGTGGGGAGCGTAGTCTTCCATCGTCTTCGAGACGCTGATCTCGATTTCGGTGTTGCTCCGTCCGAGTTTTGCCAGGCGCCGCAGCTTGTCCAGGCCCGCGAGCATGACCGCGGCGACCGGTCCGTGGTAGTTACCGCACTCGTCGATAGCTTCGTCGATTTTGTGCTCGTCCAGCAGACCCGAGACATTTCTTCGCATTTTGAAGCTGTCGGAATCGGCCAGTCTAAACGCTCGAATACGGTCGATGATCACCGCGATGGCGATAATCGAACACGCCAGCAACGGACCCATCAACCACTTGCCCTTGAACAAATAATAAAGCATACCCTGGTACTCCTTGAGTTACTCTTCAGGTCCGTAATCGTCTTATTCAGAAGCCTTTGCGGCGTCATCAGTGCTGGTATCGGCGGGTTTGACACCGCCTGCCTTGATAATGGCCATTGCTTCGGGCGCCAGCGACGAGCCGGGGTATTCGGACATCAGTTGTTCACACTTTGCTTTGGCGGTGGCCGCATCGCCCATACCCTGGGCGGCTTTGGCCCAGTTCAGGAGCATTCGATCCAGGAAGCTGGCGTCGGGATAGTCCTGGACGACGCGTTCCATCAGCTCACCGGCCCGCTTGAAGTCCTTGGTTAGAAGATAGAAGTTTGCGATTTTCTCGAGGGACGGGCCCGCGAAAGCCGAATCCGGGAATTTTTCCGCACATGTCTGGTAGGACGAGATTGCCCTGCCCATCCCCGCCACCAGGTTTCCTTTCCTGCCCAATGCCTTGGCCCGCGCGTCGGACTTCCGGGCGTTGGATTCGTGGGCCTGGGCGATCATGTACTGCGCCTCGGCTTTGAGGGTCGACTGCGGGAGCCTTACGATGGACGAGAAGATGCTGACGGCGCCTCCGAGGTCGCCGCCCTGCAGTTTCGCCTGTCCGATTTTCAGCAGCGCCCGGTCGACGAGGGTCGAGTCGGGGAAGAGTCTCATCAGTGTCCGGCAGACACCGATGGCCTGGGGCAGTTTGTCCTGCACCAGCCGCAGTTCCCACTTGACCATGAATGCCTCTTCGATGATCGAGCGGTCCATCGAGGCTTTCAGTCCGGTTCTGATTACCAGGTCTACCCGTTTGATACCCTGCTCGGCTTTGACCGACGCCTTGGTTGAAAGTCCCACATCTTTGAAGATGCCCGCGAGTTTCAGATAGATCTTGGCTTCGATGAGGTTCTTTCGGGCTTTCTGCTCGGGGTCGTCGACGAGCCAGTGGCGGATCGCGACGTCATTGGGCTTTCCGATGAATACCTTGGTGGTCCCTTTGACTTCGACGGGATCTTCGCCGCCCATGTGCCTGTTGTCGACGTAAACGCAGACCATCTCGTCGCCCTTCATAGCCGACAGCGTCTTGTCTCCCGGATCGATGCCCGTGGGGTCGGTAACGATTTTCGGTACCGCCTTACCGGTGAAAACGCCGGTATGCTCTTCGGTTTCGTTGAGGGTCACGGTGATGGTATCTCGCGTCTTCCAGATTTCGCGTCTCTGCTCGTTGGCGTATTCGGCGGAATCGGACGCCACGGCGTCGGCGGCTTCCTGCCTGACCTTGTATCGCGTCGATATGGTGATCTGCACCGTGTCCTTATTGTGCGTCACGTCGCGGTCCATGTCCTTGACCCGCAGGAAGCTCTCGGTATTACCGATTACGCCCTCGACATATTCGCTGTACGCTCCGTTGGTGAATCCCGTCGCGGCGGTCGAGACCATCCGCACGGCGGCGAGCACTTTCTGGTGGCGCTGGCCCGCGGCGGTGTTTTCGTCCACGTACGTGGCGGTCACGCTGTCGCCGCCGATAATCTGCAGCACATTATCGCCGGCGCTGGGCTTACCGAGTTTCGTCGGGATCTTGCCGATGTACTGGCTGGGGTCCTTTCCGAGCATCGTGAGTGTGATCGTCTCGACGTCGCCGGAGTTGGCCACCACCTTGGCGGATATCTTACCGTCGCGATTGAGCACTACCAGGTCCTTGTCGACGACTTTGAAGAACAGTTCCTGTCCGGCCTCGGCGGTAATGTCCTGCTTGTCTTCGGCTTTGCTCGAGATGCTGGTTCCAACACGTTGGAGTGCTTCGACGGCCTTTGCCCAGCGACCGAGTTTGAAGTGGCACTGTCCGATGTAGTAGAACGACTCGTTAGCGTACACGCTGCCTGCGTATTCGTTTGTGACTTTCCGCAGGGAGGCGAACGCGTTGTCGTACTTGTTCATGTTGAAGTAGCAGATTCCCATCTGGTAGAGTGCGTCGGCGCTGATGTCGACATCTTCGCAGCCCTTGATGGTATTGAACTGGGCGATAGCGCGTTCGTACTGACTCTTATCCATGTAGTGCTTGCCCAGCGCCAGAAAGGCCTTGAATCGCACCGGCGACTTCGGGAACAGTCTGGGGATGGACGAAAGCAGCTTGACGGCGCGCTCATCCTGGGAACTCTCCAGCAGTTCCACACCGCGGGCGAGTACCTGTTTGGCCTTGATGTCCTGGTTCTTGATTTTTGGCGGGGCGGCTGACGCGCCGGCGGACCAGGCGGTAAGCAGCAGGGCTCCAATCAGCGTGCGAATAACAATCGAGTCTTTCATAGCAACATTCCTCATGGTAGTTACCTCTACAAAGCGGACAGTTTTCCGGGGTTATATTACGTTAGTTCGTTAATCTTCATCGATCAGGCCACCACCAGTGGCCTTACCGTATTTCTCAAGTTCCTGGTGGGCCCACGAGGACACCTCGTGTTCCCTGTAGACCTTCATGATCGAGCGGCATTTGGCGATCGCCTGCTTGTCCATTTTCTGCCTCTGGAACACCTTGGCGATTGCCTGTGCGGCGCGCGGGGCTTCCTTCGGGAAAGAGGTTTCCAGTTCGGAAAGCACCTGGAGCTGCTCTTTCCACTTGCGAAGCCGCCCGTAGCAGTCCTGGATATCCCACAGGGTCCTGGGCGGGTCGCTGATCGCGTGGTAGATCTTTATCGCGTCGGCGTAGCGCCGTATCTTGTGGTGGTAAACGTAGGCCCGCTGGCGGCGGATCCAGTTCTTCGTTGCGATCCCCTCGGTAGTGTTAGGCGTGTTCTTCTCGAACTCGTCGAGCACGTCGGAATAGTCAGGCCACTTCTTCTCGTGCGACAGCATCGACAAGTGAAGCATGAACCGCCGCTTGACGTCTCCGATTCTCGAGAGGATCTTATAACCTGCTTCGTATCCGCTCCAGCCTGGGATGTATCTGCAGAGCAGGTCGTCGCGACCCTTGCCCGCGGGCTGGCGGGATATCCTGCCGAGGATCTGCGTGGCCATCGGCTTGAACGCTTTGGAATTCAGGAGCTTGCCTTCGACGTTGAGCGGCATGGTGATGGCCAGGTAGGTCTTGTCGTCCGGTTCGGCGTTGGTTCGCGTGACGATCGCTTTGTGGAGGATGTCCCGGGTGCGCCCGCCGGCCTGCGTGGCGACCTGGCAGGCGGTGTTCACGTATTTGGCAAGATCTTTTTCCTTGCTCAACTGCTTGACCATCTCGCCGTTGAGCTTGTCGCCCCGGGTCCCGCCGATGAGCGTCGAGAGTCCGCAACCGACCTGGTAGTATCGCTGATCGCCTTTCGTCAGGGAGGAAAATGCCTGCAGCGCCGCGACGGCCAGACGGTCGAAAACGCCGCTGTCGAGCGACTTACCGAACCTCAGACCCAATTCGTAATATCCCCGGGAATACTTGCCCGCTTCGCTTCCGTTGAGAAGGCAGGCGCTGGCGGTGTAGATGCCCTTCTTGCCCTGCAGGAACTTGTAGGCCTTGCCCACCAGTTCAGCGTTTTCGGCGTCCGTGGCGAGCATCATCTTGTTGATCACCACGAGCTGCGCCGGATACGTCTTGGGGTCTTTGATATCTTCCTTGCCCAGCCTGAACCTCAGGTAACCGGAAAAGTTACCGGTGGTCACGTACCAGTTAGCGATCTTCGTCAGCAGCGATCTGTGCAGGTCGCGGTGAATCTTCCGCTTCAGCAGGGCCTGCCAGTACTGAACCCCCTGGGCCTGTTTCTCGTGTTCGTAGTAGTAGTCGCCCAGGTCGAGCAGCGCCGGGATACCCAGATCGTGCTTCACGTAGGCTGGGTTTTCGACCAGGAGGCGATAGTCCCTGAAGCCCTTGAGCTTGTCGCCGTTTTCGTGCTTGGCGACCGCTCGGAAATACAGCGCCGGCGCCGCGACCGAAGGCGACTCGGGGAAGTAGTCGAGTATCTCGGTGTACTTCTTGATACCCGTAACGCGCTTGTGGTCCTTGTGGAGGCAGCGGGCTTCCATCAGCATCGCATACGCCATACCCGAGGAGTCTTCAAACTGCAGCACGAACTTGTGGAACTGCGCCGCGGCCACACGGTATTGGCCCTCGCGGTGCAGCTTCAGGGCCTTGTCGTACGCCGCCCGCTCGAAGACGGTCATTTCCTTGTAGACTTCAACGGGCATGTACTTCTCGTTGTTGTCGTCCCGAACCCGCAACCAGTGTCTGTAACGGCCTCTCCTGGCGGCGCCAGCGGGTAAAACCGCAAGCAGCGCAGCGAAACACAGCACTATCGCACGCACAGCGGGCGGTGCGGATCCGGCGGACGGATTGTTCCGATTCGGCGTCATCAGCATTTTCGGTTTTTGTACCTCGTAAGCGGCGTTTGACGGCGGGGCGCCGCGGTATCGATTACATTTCTTCAGCGATCTTCATCATTCTATTGTCGCTGGCGAGTCGTCCTCGGGCCTCTTTAGCCCGCTGCACTTCGGGATAGGCCCATATCAGCTCGGTCCACATCTTGTATGCGCCTTTGTAGTCGCGGATGTTGTACATGCTGTCGCCACACCAGTACATCGCCTCGGCCCGCACGGATTTGTTCGTCGGGAAGTCCTCGACTACTTTCTGCAGCGTTGCGACCGCTTCCCTGAAATCTTTCAGTTCCATGGCGCACTGGCCCGAGAGGAACAGTGCTCTTGCCGCCTTCGGGTGGCCCGAATGTCGCTCGGTGAACTTGGCGAATATTCGCGATGCGATCCGGAAGTTCTTCATGGCGTCGGCGAGTTGGGTCTCGTCGGTTTTGAGTTTCTGGCCCAGTTGCATATAGTACGTGCCCATGCGGATTCTGGCGGTGGGGGCAAGGGGGCTCGACGAGTAGACGTACGTTACTTTGACATACTCTTCGCAGGCCTGCTCGGCGTTGTTCATTTCCTCGTAGCACTGGGCGGTCTTGTACTGCGCACGTGCCGCATAGTCAGACTGCGGGGCCATCGCAATCACCTGCGAGTACTTGGCGATAGCTTCGTCGCGCTTTTCGAGTTCCTGGGCGAGGTTCGCCAGCAGGAAGCGGGCCTGGACTTTGAGCTTCGTGTCCGGGTAGTCGCGGATAGTGGATTCCAGGAGCGCCTTGCCTTTCTGTATGAACTCGTCGGCTTCGTACTCCTTCTTGAGCGTGCGTTTCTGCTTTGCCAGTTCGAAGAGTGCTTCGGCCATCAGGAAGCTGGTTTTTACGGCCATTTCGGAGTCCCGGAAGCGTTTGGAAAACAGGTCCGTGCCCGCGTCAGAACCGAGATGTATCAGGCCGGCGCGAACGTGCGTAACCGGGACAGCCGAGTTCACGCCCAGCGGATCGATGTATTCAAAGCGTATCTCGTCTCCGAAGAACGCGCTGAGATTGTTGTCGACCTTGTTGGGCGTGGGTAACTTTCCGTCGACCTTGTCACCGAGGAACTGCGGTTCGATCCGTCCGGTGAAGATGCCCGACCGCCCCATCGTTTCGGTGAGTTTCAGATCGACCTTGTCACCGCAGCGGCTGGTGGCTTTGACCGTGACGGTATCGCGCTCGGGCGTGGTGTCTCGGTCGCTGTCGGTCACGCGGAGGTAGAACGTTTCTCCCAGGCGGACCTTCTCGCGTTCGAGATTCATCTTGGCGTCGATTAACTCCAGCCCGCCCTCGCTGAGCAGGGTGATCCGGCCGGTGATTTCTTTCTCCGTGGCGGGGTCCTTGTACTTGACCCAGAGCGTGTCGCCCGGTACGACGACCAGAACGTCCTCGGTCTTCTTCTGCGTTTCTCGCCCTTTGCCCGTGCGCGTGTCGAGTATCGCCAGCGCCGGGTCATCGGTGAGTTCCGCGTCCTGTCCGGGTATTCCGATCTGCAGGGCAACGACGCCTGTGAAGATACCGTCCTCGAGACCGCCCGTTCCGCAGGGCACCTTGACGGCCAGTTTCTTCATTTCGCGTTTGGCGGATTTGGCGGCGTGCATTTCGGATTCCGCCCACACGATCGCGTCGATCGTCGAGGCGGTGTTCTTGGCCATCGCGGGGTACATGATGGTGAACTGCAGCGGTCCGCGAATGCTGGTTACGGGCAGCGCGTCGGGCTCGGCGCCTACCCGCGGCGAATCGGTGCGGCTTAGCATGTGCTCGTACGCGAATTTCGGCGCTTCGTTTTCCTTGCGTCCCTTGAGGATTGAATCCGGATCGTTCTTGACCTCGATTCTGACCAGCGAGGAAGTGTAGCGTTCGAAGTTGATTTTCTCGACCAGCGGATCGCCGCCCTCGAACAGTTCGTATTTTCTGCGGAAAGCCACGCCGGGATTCGAGTTTTCCGAATCCATATAGCTGACGGTGATAAGGTCGCCGGGTTCGACTTTGATCGTGCCTTTGGCGGTTTTCTTGCCCAATCGCAGCAATGCCAGGAACTCGCCCGTGTGGTGCGTTTCGATTTCCTTGCCCGTCGGATCGGTGACAACCTGCCCTTCGGTTTCCAGCGCGTCGAGTTCGATGCTCTGTCCGCTGGATGTTTCGACGCGGACTTTCATGACATCGCGTTTGGTCGTGGTGTCGTTGTCGGCTTCGTTGACGAGTATCGCCAGCGCATCGCCAACGCCGCATCGCTTCGCCGGGAAGTACGTCGTCTTCATACCACCGCCGGTATCGGTCACCATTTCGTTGGCAATTACGATCGAACCGTTGTAGTAGCCCGTCGACAGCGACGCCCTGCGGTTGGGGGAACCGCCCTCGGGGCGTTTGACGTCCACGTAAAGGGCAGTGACCTTGTCGCCCGGCGCTATCTCGAGGATGTTGTTGGTCGTCGCCGAGGTGAAGTCTCGCTTGACGGGAATAAGCACCTTACCGTCCGCGCCAGTGATACCGAGTTTCTTGACCGACAGGGAACTGCCCTCGTAATCGTTGAAGACCCACTGGACGGCCCGCAGTCGCTGCGGCGTCGACAGTTGACAGATCAGGCGATTACCCTTGACTCCGATGTGTCCCGCCGGCGAGGTCGCGGCGATGAGTTCGGCGTGATGATCCGCCGAGAACCACGCCGGCGACAGCGGTACGAAGTCGTCCGTATCGTTCTGGCAGGTTACAGCGATATCGCAAGCCTTTCGCCCGCAGAGGGCGACGCTCAGCTTGTGGACGCCCTTGGTGAGTTTGACCGTGACGGCGGGAACGACCTGGGGCGTCCCGTCGCGGTTCTTGCGGTCCTGACGCCGGAGCACTATCTCTCCGTCGATGAACAGACCGGCCCAGCTTTCGGGATTCTCGAACGACTTGCCGGTGAGTTTCAGCGTCATGTAGCGGGCCTTGGGAACGTAGAAGTGCCCGCTCATCTGGAGGATTCCCCACTCGGCTTCGGGTGCAGTGTAGGACGCCGCCGGACGGTAGATCGTGCCCTTTCCGCCGCGCTGGGCGAAGTGTTCGGCGATGGTGGTCGCATCTGCGCCCTCGACCTTGCCGTCGGTGACGCCGGCGTACTGCACGCCCAGTTCGTCGCGTCGCTGGGCCTGTCCGCCGGGATACATCGTCGTCAGGTCCAGCGGTGTACCGGCGACTGTTACCGACAGGTTGCTCTGCTTGTCCGATGGGATGTAGACCAGAACGAAGGGGATCTCGCCCTTACCGGCGATTAGCGAATCGTCAACGGTAATCGGAGTCTTGCCCGAAGAGTTCTTGCCCTTGGTGGTAATGATTTCCTTACCGCCCACCGTCAGGGTAACCACGCCATCGGTATTCACGCCGAAGGTATGTTCGCCCGAGGCTTTCGCTACGAACACGCCGCTATAGCGAACGGCGGCGATGCCTTTTTCGACCTTGCTGGTCAGGGTGGTTACGGTTTTTTCGCCGGCGGGTTTGGTCATTTCCGCGTCGGTGAAGTACTCCGCCCGCAGCCCTTTCTGGGTTCCGAGGACCGGGTAGCTGGCGATCACCTGGAAATCTGTGGCGAGTCTGGCCAGCAGTTTCACCGACTTGGCCGCTCCAGCATCGGGCAGCTCGGCGGTGATTGTCTTCATCAGGTAGGAGCCCATCATGTCGACGCCCACCGATTTGGGCTTGAGCCCGTCAGCGAGGCTCGACCAGTTTCCGGGGATGGTGGAGTTGATCAACGCCGACGGTTTCTTGCCTTCGAAAGTGTCGGAGGCGGTGGCCTTGGGGAGCGGAATACCGGTCTTGACCGTTCCGCGGAACGCGCCTGAATGCGGCGCGTTTTCCGTCAGTTCGACCGCTTCGATCACGTCGCCGTTAGTCGTCGTCAGTTTTACGGTGACCTTGTCGGCGCCGTTGGTCACGTCCTGGTCGATATCGTAGACCTGGAGGTAGATATCGTTGCCCGGTCGGACCATGTTGCCCGAACTGCGTTTCCACGCGGCTATCGTCAGGGGGTCTTTCGCTTTGGTCAGTCCGGCCTCGAGGCGGCGTTTTTCGGCCTCTTCGGGGGTGAGGATTTTACCCGCCGATGCTACCAACTGGCCGGTGGTGCGGATGTCGAGGTATTTGGGTGGATAGTCGATTTTGTTCTTGCGCTGGAAGTCGGGTGCGATGGCGTAGCTGACGCGGTCGGCGCCTGTTACTTCCAGTACACCGTTACCGGGCTTGGCTGTACCGAGCACCGTTCGGAGCATACCGGTGAACAGGTTCTTTCCGCCGGCAAGGCTCAGCAGATCCACGCGTTCTTCGTCCTTACCGCTGGTGGACCGCACGAGAATCGGAATGGTCTTCTGGTCGCGGGCGATCGAGAGGTTGGCGTCCTGGAGTTTCAACGCCAGCTCTTCGCCGGGAATCAGTATCCGGCGGGTGGCGGCGGTACCGACTTCCACTTCGGGGTTGATCATCCCGCCGGGCAGCTCGAGCTTCAACTGCCCGTCGAGGAACGCCGCCTCGACGTGATCGTTAACGCAGAGGCGCACCTTGTCGATGTTCTCCGAGGCGGTTTCGTAGTCCTTCTGCTCGAAAGCCAACTTGGCCATCAGGTAGTAGCCTTCGGCCTTGACCGTCAGGTCCACCGAGTCGATCAGTCGCTCGACGAGGCGTTTGGCGGTGGTGTACTGACCGGTTTCGATCATCAGGTTCACCAGATGATACGTCGCCCGCGAGCCCGCGGCGGTCCGGCGATATCGCGTGTTGTCTTTCAGCGCGCGGTACTCGATCCTGGCGACGTCGAAGTTTTTCTTGTCGCGGTAGATGTCTCCGCGGGTCAGGAGCACCTCGGCGGCGATTTCCGCCTCGAGGTCGCTTTCTCTCAGCAGCACGGTAAACGCCAGTTCCAGCGCTTCGGTGAGCATCTTGTTCTTACGCATCTGCTCGATGCACCAGGCGACGTACCGCGGTTCAAAACTGGTCCACGTCTCGAGCAGCAGCTTGGTTCGCGTGCGGGTAAGCTGCCATGCCCTGCCCTCGTCGCCGAGCGACAGAACGCGTGCGGCAAGGTGCAACTGGTAAGTCTTGTCGCCCCTGGAAACGGCCATCAGGCCAGTGATGTTGTTCGCCGCCCGCGTCCGGTACCTGGCGAGTGCCTTCATTACCGATTCTCGCGGGCGTGCCTGTCGCATGCGCTCCAGCGTGGTGTACAAAACTTCCCACGCCTTCGTCTCGGTCAGCGTCTTTGCCAGTTTGACGATATCTTCGTGATATGCGCTGTCCCAATCGGTTCTCACCTGGGGCAGTGCCCGGAAGTACAACGCCCCCAGCCTCGTGGCTCGCTCCCACTTCGATGCGGTTATCGCCGCCTCTAAATCGATGCGGACCTGCGTGGCCAGTTTGCCCAGTGCGCTCGGGCTCACCGGGCGCGAACCTCGTGCAAAGCGGGCGATCAGGATCGGGTTGATCTTGTCGGCGGCCTTGAACAGCCTGCCGTCAGCGCTGTAGGACTTGCGGTGAGATTGACTCCTCTTGAACAACAGCGACATATCTTCCACGAAGCGGCTTGAAACGTTGTGCAAGACCCAGTCGGAATCGGACATGCGGGTGTAGACGTCGGCGAGTTTCTCGGCTACCAGCGCGTACGCGCCCGCCGTTTTCAAGCCGTTCTCACTTCCGATCCCAAGTACGTAGCATACGTATTCCAGGCGTTTGGCCCGGGTAACTGCTCCCAGTCGCCCCAGTCCGGCGACGAGGGAGTTTACGTTCGCCGCGAGAGCCTTCGCCTTGCCCGAGCGCCCCAGTATCCGCAGCACGCTGCAGTGTGCGTGGAGGTCTCTCCGCCAATCGGACCGGTCCGATACCGACAGGTAATTCCCCCACAGCGCCGCGAGGGTCCCCTCGGCGATCTTCTCCTTGCCCGACGCCAGCGATTCGATCACGTAGCCCAGCACGCTCGCGTCAGTCGATTTGAACCCGCCCGAAGCGACCAGTTTCGCCACCGCGGCGGCAGCTACATCGGGGCTGGATTTCCACGGGCCTTGCCTGTTGGCGTGGGGATAACCCATCTGCACCGCCACGTGTCGCAGCGCATTGTCCCAGCCCATCTTGTTGTAGAATTTCGCAAGCGGCGGGGTCTTGCCCGGACCGTGGTACGGGATATCGACCAGCTTCGCCCACACGGGGTCTCCCGAGGGGATTGCCCCGCCGATTCGCGACATGGCCTTGGTTATTTCATCCGCGGTGAGACTCCTGGCAAGTGTGGGCAGCATATACCCCGGCGTCGCGGCGCGGGCCATCCACAACTTTGCGATATCCGATCGCACCTGTCCGCTGCGCGTGCCATTGTAAATGTTGTACATTACTTTCAGCGCCAGGGCGTCGTCGCGGTTCTTGCATCCCTTGGGCCCAAGAGGCAGGGGGCGTTTGTATTTGGACAGGAATTCCGACGCCAGCTTCCCGCCCCTGGCAAGCTGCCGCTTGTTGTTGGTCGAGCTGGTGAGTACCGCATAGGTCGACAGGACGTCCTTGCCCGTCTTGCGCGCCTTGAACAGATCGACCAGTGTCTTGTACTCGGGGACTTTCTTGACCCGTCCGCGGATCTGTTTTATCAGTTGCGCCATCGAGTGGTTGTTTTGTCCCGAGCCGGCCCGTTCGAGCTGGGTCCGCACGAGAGCGACCTTTTCGGCGGTCGAAAGGAGCTTGTTGTCCAGGATGTTGACGCGAATGGTATGCTCGCTGAAGCTTACCGGACGCAAGTCCATGTAGTCGCGTGCGGCGGCGATTAGTGCGGCCTTGTCGCCGATGCTCTTGTACCATCGCATCAGTATTGACTGGACGTCGACCTTCTGGGTGTAGCTTGCTTTGCTCAAGAATTTCGCGATCTTGCCTTTTCCTTCGGCGATGAGTTTGGCGCGGTTCGGATCCGAGGGTCCCTTGATCTTGGGCAGCAGATACTGGAGCGCCTTGGGCGAGGACTGTGCGGCGTGTTTGTTTTTGATTTCCTCGCGTCGCTTGGAGTCGACGTAGCGATCGGCGATATCGTTGATGCGGCGGGTCAGTTCCCGATGCGGCGACTTTTTCGCCATCGCGACGGCCGACTTGATCATGCCTTCCGCGGCGGACTCGGTCAGCAGTTCCTTGTCCTTGATCTTGAATACGTCCATATAGTCCACGAAGAATCCCATGTAGTCGGCGTATTCCCGCGGGTTCGTCGACTTGCGGTAGACCGGTTCGAGCGCCAGGAACTTTCGTGCGGCGGTGAGTTTCTTTTCTTCCGAGCCAAGGTTGCGGATTTCTCTGTAGAAACCGAATACACTCCCGGGAAGAGGTTTCTTGGCGAGTGTCTGGTGGTCGAAAACTATTCCCAGCAGATCGTCTTTGCTGATCTTGCCCGCCGCCCGGGCGAGCAGCCGCGAGTACGGTTCGTAGTTCGACGGGATACTCTGTGCGATTACCTTGATCGGAAGGACGTAGGCGTTCTGCACGTCCGAACCGAGGCGGTTATTTTCGGCGGCGTACTGCAAGCGCCGATGCACTTCGTAGACCTGCCTGGGATGGCGGAAGTTCTCCAGAAGCGTCTGGGCGAGGTCGAATGTGGGGTTGATCTCGCCGTCGGTGATCAGCCTGCCGAGCAGATCCGTGCCCATGGACCAGGCGATTTCATCCTTACCGAAGAGGCGGACGTACTTCTTGTACTGTTGGGGGAACTTACCGTTGGCCGCCACGTACCCCAGCGCATATCGCAGCTTGTCGCTCTTGGTGTTCTGACGCTGGGCGTAGTCCAGGTAGCGGGTTAGCGCGAGGCTGTCCTGGCAGGCCAGTTGGGCAATCTCGGCGCCCTTGAAGACCAGTTCCAGATCGTTGCCCCTTGTCTTGAGCAGCGTGGTGACCCGCCTCTGGGCGGTGACGAACTTCCCCGACGCCATGGCCGCATCAAGACTGATCTGCAGCGCTTCGGCCGATGGGGACTTGCCGCGAAGCTCTTTACCGAGGGCCTTGTCGACCTCGGAATACTTCTTGTCCTGAAGGAGCTTCTTGGCTTCGGATATGCCCGCGCCGGCCGGCGTGATGCTGCTGCTTATCAGCACCGCGCAGATCGCTGTCAGGCAGATACCGGCAAGGAGGCGCCGATGGCTCGTATTCTGCGCCGAAGCGCCTGGGCGGCGTGATGACCGTCTTATGCTCGATGCACCAGATGTCTTCATGATGAATCCTGTTCCTGCGGCCGGGCAGGTCGGGGTGGACCGTGCGCGGCCTGGCTGTAAATATTCAATGTCTCGATTTTATTAGTCGGTATCTTCGTCCGGATCGAGCTGTAGTTCGTCGGTACCAAGCAGCTTTCGGGCGTCGGCGGCCCGCTCGGATTCCGGGTAGTCCCACGTCAGGCGTTTCAGCGTACGGTACGCCATGACGTAGTCCTTCAGTTCGCGTGCACAGACGCCCTGCCAGTACAGCGATTCGGATCTTATCTGTTTGTTGTCGCGATACTGTTTGCCCGCCCTGATGAAGACGCCGATGGCGTCTTTGTATCTCTCCGAGAGCCTGTAGCATTCTCCCGCGAGGAACAGCGTCTTGGCTGCGAGGCGGTGCTTGGGATTGTTATCGTGGAACTTTTCGAATATCCGTCCTGCCACCGCGTAGTTCTTGACGGTCAGGTAATGCCTTCCAAGCCGCAGGGTGGCCTGTGGGACCTCGGGGCTGTTTGGGAAGAGGTACGTTACCCTGACGTACTCTTCACCGGCCCGCTCGAAGTTACCCTGGGTTTCGTAGCACTGTCCGATTCGGTAAAGGGCCTTGGGTGCGTATGAACTCTTGGTCCATCGCTGCACCACTTCGGAGTATTTACCGATCGCCTCGCTGTAGTTGCCCAGTTCCTGTGCGAGCGTCGCGACGAGGTATTCTCCCTGTGCCACGAGAGTCGTGTTGGGGTAGTTGTGCAGTGCGAGTTCGAGAATGCTCTTACCGTGGGAGATGTACGAATTGGCCAGTTCGGTGCGCTTCTTTTTCCGCAGGTCCTTGGCGATGGAGAACATCGCCTCGGCGGTCAGGAAGGCGGTTTTCACGGCCATCTCGGGATCTTTGTATTCCTTGCTGAACAGGGCTACCGTTCCGTTCGCCCCGTGAAGGATGTTGCCTTCGAGATCCAGAACGCGCGGCTCGCTGGTCGACACGGCTTTCTTGTCGATGTAGCGGAAGGAGACGGTGTCACCGAAGTCCGCGTACACAACCACTACGGGTTTGACGATGATCGGCTTGGGTTTGACTACGGGCTTCACCGCGGGCCTGGTTGCAGGCGCCGATGCCGGTTGAGTTGTCGCGGCGGCCTTTCGTCTGGCCGCTTCGGCCGCTTTGGCTGCCTTGACCGCTGCCTCCGCCGCTGCCTTGGCTACTTTGGCCGCTGCTTCGGCGGCGGCTTTTCGGGCGGCTTCGTCGCGCTTGCGATCCTTGATCCACCGCGGTTCGACGCTGCCGGTGAACACGCCGGAGTGTATCATCGTCTCGGTGAGTTCCAGGTCGACCGCGTCGCCTGACTTGCTCTTCACCGCGACCGTCACGGTATCGCGAGCGTTTGAGGTGTCCTTGTCGGGATCGGCCACTCGCAGGTAGAACTTCTGTCCGAGGTGAATACTGAGTTTCCTCGCCCGCATTGTGCGTTCGAGCACTTCCAGTCGTCCGTCGGACAGAAGGCGAACCCGCTTGATGTCGGTCTTTCCGGTGGTGGGATCTTTGAACCGCAACTGCACGATGTCGTCACCGCGGGCGATGATCGTCTTTATGGGCAGCTCGTCGGGATCGAGCTGAGCGGCGGCGGCGTCGAGCGCCAGTTTGTCCCCGGGCACGCCGATCTGAAGATTAACCGTTCCGTAGAACCGTCCGGCCTCCAGTTCGTCCTCGTCTGGAATATCCATCGTGACGATGGCGCCCTTGGTTTTTCGTTTCTCCGCCTTGGCAGCTTTGATTTCCGATTCCACGACGGCTGCGATGCGTATCGTGCTTCCGGTGTTGCGCGCCATGCGCGGGTAAAGCAGGCTGAACTGCAGCGGTCCGCGTACCGAACAGACGGGCAGTCCGTTTTTGTCGACACCGCGATCGATGGTGGGCTCTTCGTCTGCCTCGTTGGCTTTGACCTTGGGGCTGAGGTGCAGGATGTTCTGCCTGTAGAGCTGCAGTTCCGGATCGTTACTGAGCCTTCGCAGATCGCTGACCAGCAAGACCGCGTCGGCGGACTTGTCAGGCACCAGTTCGGTGCGCGTTCGCGTGACGGACCAACCGCCGAAGCCGGCTCCGCCTTCGGTGAGGCGGCTGACGCGGTCCATCGGTACGCCGTCGTTGTTTTCCGTGTCCAGATAGCGTACGACGATCTCGTCTCCGCCCTTGACTGCAATGGTCGGTATCGCCGGTTGGCTGGTCGGCTGGGTGGCAGGTTTGGTGGTTGGTTTGGGCTTCGGCGCTCCGACGGTAACGAGCCTGAAGGTCGCCACGAATCGCCCGGTATGGCAGACTTCGTGGACTTCGCCCTTGGAGTCTATGGACTGTTCCTCGAGGATTTCGATATCCAGTTTCGCCCCGCTGGACGTTGTCACGATGGCGCTGACCTTATCGCGATTGGGCGTCTGGTCGATGTCCTGGTCGTCGATAACCAACGTCAGCACGTCACCGCTCGAGCAGCGTCTGGCCGGGAAGAGTTCGACGTCCGTATTACCGTTTGCGTCGGTGACGACTTCCTCGTGCGCCAGGAGTATCTCGCCGTCGCTGAATCCAACCGACAGGGACGCCCCGCGTCCGAGTCCCATTCCCGCCCGTCGTCTACCGTCGTCGTCCTGGAGGTTTTTCTTGTCCACGTACATCAGTGAGATCCTGTCGCCCGGGGCTATTTCCAGGATGTCGTTGGTAAGCGACGAGGTGAAGTCCTTCTCGACGGGTATGATTCTCTTTCCCGCGGCGTCGAGTACGGTGATCTTCTTGACGGAGATATCCTTGCCCGCAAAGTCGATGAAGTTCCACCGTACGGTTCGCATGCGGATGGGCTTGCGGAACGCGGCGGTAAAGACATTGTCTTTGAGCGTGATTGTCCCGTTGGGCATGATCGCCTCGACGAGTTCGGGGGTATGTTCGACGGAGAACCACTTTGCCGGCATGGCCGCGAACTTCTTGTCCTCGCCGGCGCAGGACACGCTGATACCGGCGTCCTTGCCCGGTTTACCGGCGCTGCGATAAACCAGTTCCATTTTGTGGGCGCCCTTGCGGAGGAATACGCTGGCGGTCTTGTCGGCGATATCCGACAGTTTTCCGCCGAGTTCCTGTTTCCCATCGATCAGCAGGTACGCCCGCGAGTTGTTGCCCATTCCCTTGGCGACGATTTTCATCGCGAGCATCTGTTCGGTCACGGAAATGAAGGTTCCGCTGAGTATGCCCGCTTCATCGGCCCCGGCGGGAACGACGGAGGTGGCCTGGATGTAGTTGACTGCGGCTTTGGGATCGATATTACCCTGCACCCGAGTGCGAATGCTCTTGAGCGTATTGAGCGGGCTGGCCCCGGTCGGCGTCGCGTTGCCTCGCGCCAGCGCCAGGTCGTCTTTTTCTTTGGCCGTCTTGGCGGGATACGTCGCCAGCATACCGAGATCTTCAGCCAGGCTTCCGGTAAGGGTGATCTGTTTGACCTTCTGCGAATCGGGCAGCGCGATGCTGACCGAACTGACCATGTGCGATGTCATGGTGTCCGCTTCGATCCACTTGGGCTTTACGCCGTCGTCGAGGCTGGACCAGATTTCAGCGGTCTTCGAATTGATCGTCCAGGAAGCGTTCTTGCCCTCGAAGGTATCGCTGGCCCGACCCATTGGCAGGGGCATGGACGTTGGGATCGTGCCCATGAACACGCCGGTATTGTCACCGGTTTCGGTCAGTGCGACGGCTTTGAGGACATCGCCGCCGGTCGTCTTCACCGCGACGGTGACTTTGTCCGGATCGTCTGTCAGGTTGCGGTCGAAATCTATTACTCGCACGTAGATCGGGCTGCCCGGTCGGACGCTCTTTCGGCGTTCGAGGGTCCATGCGGGCGGTTTCTCGCCGCGTGCCAGTGCAAGCTTGCGTTCGACCTGGCGCTGTTCGATCTCCAACTCGCTGAGTATCCTGCCCGCCGATGCGGAAAGTTCGCCGTCGGCTTTGACTTCGAGTTTTTTCGGCTTGTAGGTGAGTTCGTGACTCTTCTGGAACTCGTCCTCGATGCGGTAGGATACGACATCTTCTCCGCGAAGCTGCAGGACTCGGTCTCCCTGGGAGACTCTGCCCAGGGCGGTAACGATAGTACCCTTGAACATGTTCTTGACCGAACCGCTGAGTACGAGGTTGACCGTTTCTTTATCCTTGCCCGTGGAGGTCTCGATGGTAATCGGGATCGAGGAGCTGCCCTTGGCGATCGCCAGGTTGGAGTCCTGGAGCCTGAAGACCAGTTCCCGTCCGGGTACGGCTACGGTTTCCATCGCCACGACGCCGATCTCGAGTTCCTCGCCGCGAGCGAGCATGCTCGGCGCTTTGGCGCGAAGTTCGCCTTCGAGGAACGCCGCCTCGATATGGTCGGGCACTCGCGAGCGGACCTGGGTGAGGTACTTGTCGGCCTGGCGGTATTCCTTCTGCTCGTCGGCGAGTTTCGCCAGCAGGAAGTATGCTTCGGCCTGTTCGTCGATACTGGGCGACTCGACCATTAGCGCCAGTGCGTCTTCGGCGTCTCCGTAGGCGCCGGTGGATATCATCAGCATCACGTTGCGATATCGCGACTCGCGTCCGGCCCGGGTGTCTTTGTAACGGTCGGAGGTCTGCAGCGCTTTATATATTACGATGGCCGCATCATTGTTTTCCTGCGCGCGTTGCACGTCGCCCATCGCCAGGTATATCGCCGCGGCGGTCTCGGCGTCGAGTGACGACTCCTTCTTCAGGATGCTTCGCCCCAGCGTGGTGACCTGTTCGTAGTTTTTCTGCTTGAACAGCGCCCGGACGTACCACGCCACGAAGTTCGCGTCGAGCCCCTCCCATGAAGTGGCGAACAGCTTCGACTGACTCTGGGACAATTCCCATGCTCGAGTCTCATTGCCCAGCAGCAGCGCCTGTGCGGCGAGGTGCAGCGGGTAGGACGCGTCGTTGGGCGAGACGGCGATCAGGCCGGAGATATCTCTGGCTGCGCGTGCCCGGAGAATAGCGATTTCCTTGCCCATCGTGCTGGAGATCTTCGCCTGCTGCTCGATCTGGCGGAGGAATGCGTAGAGTATTTCGCTGGCCCCGACGTCCTGGAGCGCTCTGGCCGATGCAACGATGCTGGACCTGTAGTTGTCGGCGCGGCGACCGTCGTCGAGATTTTCAGCGAGACGGCGTGTGGCTGAGATCGCCGCCGCCCAGTCGCCCTTCTCGGCGGCGGTTTTGATCGTCTGTTCGCACAATGCGGGTACCGGATTGTGCCCGCCGACCAGCGGTACTCCCGCCAGCAGCCTGGTCTCGAATGTTTCGGTCAGCTTCGTGCCCGTTTCAAGCAGTTTGGCCTGGTCCTTCAGCGCGGTGCGCCACGGAGTGTTCTTGGCCAGCATTCCCGCCGCTCCGCGAACGTTCTCCCGCACGCCGACAGCCTGCCACTGCTGATCGGACATTTTCCCGTACAGCCCGGCGGACATTGTGAACAGACGCAGGTACAGGCTCTTGCCCTTGTCCTCTAATACCTTCTGGTTGCCCACCGTCCGCATCATCGCGTCGATGGACCGCACTTGCTCGGTGGCCCCGCGCGAGGCGAGGGACTTGGAGTATTCGTTGATCCACGCCGGCCCGTGGGCCTGGTCTCTCTGCTGGTGGATCAAATAGATACTCGATTCAAAGTCCGTGTCATACTTTCCGGAAGCTTTCGACCGGGCGAGATAACCGCGCCACATTGCGTCGACGAGTTTCTTGGAGGCCCTGGCCTTGGTGGCTTTCTTCCCCTTGGCTCCCTGCCAACGCAGGATGATACTGCGAACGTGCCCGGCGAGTTCCGCGTCGCCGAATTCAAAACCCTTAACGCCCGCAAGTTTCTCCAGTTCGCCCAGGAACGTCTCGTAAGACCAGCATGCCTTGGGGTTATACTGGTCCCGCCACGTTCGCTGATGCCACACTCCCATCTGCCCGACGAAATACCTGAGCGCATTGTCCGAACCCATCTTCCCGTAGTACGGCGCGAAGAGCGATTTGGCGTCTCCTTTGGGATTCTTGGCGTACGACAGCGCCCGCCATATTTTCATCGTGTCGGGATCGCTTCCTTTGAGTTTCCCCGCGAGGCTCCCGGCGACGGTGTAGGGATTACCGGTCGACATTCTGCCCAGCAGGCTGGCCATTATCGGGCCCGGCGCCATACGATCGGCCAGCTTGAACTTGCCTATCTGCTCGATGCGTTTTATCTGCGGGAGGAGGCGATTCAACGTCGCCGTCAGCACCACCTCGTTTACGTCCGCCGGCGCTTTCAGACCGGAGGGAAGCGGCTTGGTATACCCGCGCATGAGTCCTGCGAGTATCGAATCGGGTGAGACTTTCCTTCGCCTGTCGTTCATACTGTGGGCCATTACCGCCGCCCGCAGCACCGGGTTGTTTCCCTTGCGGCGATACCCGCGAGAGAGAGCCTGGACGACCGGTTCCTTCCGAAGGGCCGGGTCGCGTGCGATACGGTTGGGGATGATCTGCTCCAGCGGGGCGCACGGACCGGATCCCGCGTGCTGCTCGCGAAGAAGCGTCAGTTTCTCATTGAGGCTCAGCAGCTTGCTCTGCCAAACATACCGCCAGATACTGTTCCATTCGAAGTCGGCGGGGAAGGCGGCCATGTACGATTTGGCGGCGCCCAGGAGGGCGTTCTTGTCTTCGATCTTGTTGTACCAGTCCATCAGTGCGGCATTGGCGAGAATTGTACCGCGGACGTCGCGCCCTTTTGCGAATGCGGCTACGAACGGTTTGGCTGCTTTTATTTGGGCCTTGCGCTCCTCGGGATTACCCGAGATCGGGCCAATTACCCACGATGCGTGTGCGGGCAGTATGTCAGCGGCGTGTTTTCTCGCCAGAGCGGTCCTGAGTTCGGCGTCGGCGCACAGGCGGGAGATGATGTTGTCTATCTGGTTTCTTGCGCCTTTCTGTTTCGCGCTGGCCAGCAGTTTCGAAAGCGTGTCCTTATCGAAGACCGTCTCGTCTTTGGTGACGAACGACTCGCGGTGCTTGCAGAGGCGATCGATAAAGCCCGCGTAGGCGCCTTGCGTCTTACCGGCGCGGTAGATCGGTTCGAGTTTCTGGTAGATGGTTCGGGCCAGGGCGAGTGATTCTCCGCCTTGGCGGGCAAAACGCAGGCGGTCGAACAGTATGAGGCATCGCTCATTGACGGGACCGCCAGCCGCTTCGTGAATCGCCGTCAGGATGTCGGCGGACTCTTTTCCCGAAAGATAACGATACGCCTGTTCGCACATTCGCACCAGTTGCTCCGGGTCGTCCATTCGCCTGCGCGACACGGTCTGCAGCGGGAGTATATATCGCTTTCGCAGGTCCGTACCCAGATATCCTCTGTGCGAAGCATCGTTGAGAAACTTACCCAGGCTGGAGGCCTGCTTCGGGTCCGGTTTGAGGGTCTCCATCATGAACGACGCGACATCCAGCGCCGCGGTGGTTTCCTGATCGACCACCAGGCGTCTGATCAGCGCCATCCCCATGCTCCATGCATTGTTCTTCGTCCCGAACAGCGAAATGTACTTCTTGTACTCGGCGGGGAACTTGCCTTCCGAGATCAGGTACTCCAGCGCGTGGCGCATGCGATCGTCCGAACCTTTCTGCTTCCTGACGTAGGTGAGGTAGCGGCTCAGCGCCATGCGGCGTTCGCCGGCCTGTTCGGAGATCATAGCGCCCCGGTAGACTAACTTGAGATCCGCATTGGAGGTGATCTTAAGCAGCCGGGTAATCCGCCGCTGAGCGGTGATGACCTTGCCCTGAGCCACCGCCGCATCGAGCGAGACGACGAGCGCCTCGGCGGGCGGTTGGACCGAAGCCAACTGCTCCTTGAGGACCGTGTCGACCTGGTCGTACTTGCCTTCTTTGAGCAGCTTTCGGGCGTCCTCGATCGGACCGGCGGAAGCCGCCGACAAGGCGAGCCACATCCCGACCGCCACCAGGAGACAAAGAAATGATTTCGTTACCGTTGCCGGCTTACCGGCCAGTATTTTCTGTAACATACCAAACCCATCCACAGTTGGAGGAAATAACAGATATCTTCGAGTGCATTCGCAGGCTGTCTGTTGAACAACGCAGAGGAACCCGCGAAATTTCCAGTTTTTTTCAGCGGCGCAGAGTCCATTGCGCCTGTCGGAGAGTCACGCATTTCTGCGTTTGAGTAAGCGTTCGTTTTCCACAGCCTTGCCAACCACGGTGTATCGCGGATCGGGTTTCGGCTGGCACGGCCGGGAAGGGGTCTGCCCGCCCGGCCGTTAAAGGTATATTAGACCCTTTGCCCCAATGATACGCAAGCGACAAATTCCCCGCCTGTTGATGGGGAATAGCATCGAGCCGGACACCCGGCGCGCCGGGCGCGACCGCCGGTCTGATTGTTCCTTTCGCCCATGCGTGTTATGATATCGGCATGGCTCGCAACGACCATGGTCGAATACACGGGAATTCGGGAAGCGGGCGATTTGTAACTACAAGGTGGAGTCTGGTCCTAGCCGCCAGCGCCGAGGCGTCTGTCGAATCGCGCGACGCCCTGGAGACGCTGTGCAGTCTGTACTGGTATCCGTTGTACGCATACATCCGCCGTCGCGGGTGCAAAGGACCGCCAGTGAACAAGACATATACATGACACCTCGCAAATAAACACGAAAGGAATGGGACTATGGGTAGTGGAATAATGACGGTATTGATGGCTTTACTCGCATCCGGCGGCGGCAACGAGTTGCTGGACTATATGCAGACCGAAGCGTACTGGAAGATCAAGGGCGTGACGGTTACGGCGGAGACCATGCAGGCCGAACTGACGCCTCTGACGGCCGGGCAGATCAAAGCCCTGGTTGGCGACCTGACAGGCGATGACAAAGCCAAGGGCGCAGCGGCGGCGACGAGATTGTCTTCGATGGGCGCGGCGATCCTTCCGCAATTGGAGAAGGCAGCGGCCGCAGCGCAGGGCAAGCCCGAGAAAGCGGCGGCGATTCAGCGGTTGATCGGCAGGGTGCTGGCCTCCGGGCAGGCCGGCGCGGTGCGGCGCCTCATGGCCATCAGAGCGTTGGGTGAGTTGAAGGCCCGCCCGGCGCTGGGGGCGCTCAAGGGTCTGCTGAAGTCCAAGACGCTGTTCGAGGCCGATTACGCGGCCGCTGCGATAGCGGCAATCGAGGGCAAGGCCTACAAGCGTCCGGGCACGAGCGCCAAGGTGCTAGCCACCGACGTGCTGCGCCTGCCCGCCGGATGCGGTATCGCGGGGCAGTTCCGCATGCCCCCCGGAGCCCCGGTGGACGTAGCCAAGCTCATCAAAGGCGTGGGACAGCTTCCCGAGGGACAGACAAGCGAGACACTGATATCCCAGGGCACGCAGATGCTGCTTTTGGCCGCCGAGATGGTGGGCAACATCCGCATAGACAGCGTGACCCTCGGCGTGGCCGGCGACATGGGCAGACGCGCAGGCTTCGCTGTGTTCATCGTCCGGGGCAAGTACGACTCCAAAGCCGTCTCAGCCTTAATCGGAGCCCAGAGGCGGAGCAAGAGTGAAACCATCAACGGCATCGAGGTGTTGCGCCCCGGAGGCCCGCCGGCCCTGATGCTGCCCGACAATGATATGCTGGTCTTCTGCGCCGGACCATCCCGCGGCACACTGCCGCTAGCCGAAGTGACTACGGCTATAAAGACGGGCCTCGGCGGACTCAAGGGCGACAGCGACCTCGGCAAGTTGATCGCGACGGTCGATAAGTCCGGACCGCTGTGGGCGGCGGCGACCATAACCGAGGCCTACGCCAAGGATGGCGGGCCGATGATCGCGGCGTTCAAAACCATGACGCTGAAGAGCAAGAGCGTCAAGGGCGGCCAGGTTATCACCGTAACGGGCAAGGGTTCCGACGCTGAGGCGGTGGCCGCTGCGGTCAAGGTATTCACCGGTCACATCGAGGGGGGCAAGAAGGAGACCGCTCGCGAGATCGATCGCGGCGGGCCGATGGCCGGTATGTCCAAGCAGATGCATGCGTTCCTCAAGACCATAAAAGCCCAGGTCGACGGCGCCTCGGCGACCGTAACGGCCAGGCTGAAAGGCTCGCCGCTGATGACATTAGCGCCAATGCTCATCATGGGGGGCGGGAGAGCGGCCCCCAAAGAACGCAGGGCGATACCCGAGAACGCCCCAGAGCCCGCACCAGTCGAGGGCAAACTGGACGATCCCAGACCCCAGCGCGCCCGCCCGCGCGCCGGGGTGGCGGAATAACATGTTGCACGATAAGCCATCCGGCGGTGTAGCCGGGCTGGAGTTCATCTGGGACGCCGAAGGCGCCGCGAAGCGAAATCCCGGCTGAATGGTCACAGAAAATGACCGTTTTCTGAATCTTTTTGGAAAGGAAGAATAATGAAGATCATTACCCATTTCTTGATAGCAGTGTTCTTGTTGCCAATCTTTTCAGTTGCAGGATGTGGCAGGACGATGAATCAATCTACACCAAACAAAATAGATCAGTCTACAGCGGAGAAAACAGCCGAAGCCTTTTTTCGAGCCTGGAAAGACAAGGATGAATCCATTATGGCAAGTCTGATTTATCCACCCGAAGAAAGAGAAAAAGCAGCGAAGCTTTTTGCAGGAAGAACCGCTCCTGAAAAATTCGATCGTGTCGAGAGAAAAAGAAAATCTGATGATTCTGCTGAGATTCTCTACGGAAGAGGCGGCGACATAGATATGCAGAAGATCGATGGCAAATGGTATATAGTTCGAGGTTATATAAAACATATAAAACAATAGCCCCCCGCCAGAGATCCGTGGGTGCATTCCTTTTCAAGAAGGAGCGCATAATGACAATGCTAAGAGTTGCAATCTGGTGCTTACCGAGCACCAGCCGGGCAACCAAGGTAACGAACAAGCCAGGCGCCAACATGGAGTCAGGAAACTCCAACATTGTGGTAGGCGCAAGCCGTACTGAGGCGGTAACATACTGCACGACAAATCGCCCGGTCGGGTAGCCGGGCAAGGTTATCCAGGGAATCGGGGTCTGGAAAGGTCGGCCCCGGAGCTGCACACCTCGCATCGTCCGCCCTGACACTACAGGAGACATCCAATGAAGAGAACGAAGTTTTCAATATCAATTTTGATTTCCGCAATCGTGGTTGCTTCACTGGCAAATGGGGCCATCGCCGCCGAGAAGCCCGCGAAGACCAAACCCGCCGCCGAGCCTTCGGCCGAGTTGAAACTGCTCTACAAGTTCGTGGGCGAGTGGCAGGGCACGACGATCGTCCACAAGACAAAGCAGAATCCCAACGAGATTCGCGATACCCACACGTTATCGTGCGTTCGTGTTCTTGGCGGGCGTTTCACCATGAGTAAGATCGTGGCGTCGGATGGCACGACCGGTCTTCATCTGACCACCTACGACATGCAGCGGAAGTGCTATCGAATCTGGTTCTTCGATTCGCGCGGGTTTGCCAACGAGGTTCAGGGCAAGTGGGACGGCAAGACGAAGATCTTCACCTGGCGCAGCACTGACAAAGAGAATACCACTGTGACCAGATCCTGGTATGCCGATGACAACGCGGCTAAGTGGAATTCGGAGGCCAAAGATCCCAACGGCGAGGTCATTTTCCGCATGCAAGGGAAATACACACGGGTGAAACAGTTGCCCAAGCCCAAGGACGCCCCCAAAGGCAAGCCGGCCGAGCGTTCGACCGAGCAGAAAGTGCTCGACTTGTCCGTGGGCGACTGGAAAGGTACGGCCACCGTTGTCAAGGCCCCGGGGAACCCTAAGGCGGTCAGCCTGACGGGCACGCAATCGGTCCTTCGCGTTCTCGGCGGGCGCTTCATCCAGGAGAACGGCAAGGCCTCGGACGGCGGGGCCTTTCTTGATCTGCGGACGTATGACGTGCGACGGAAATGTTATCGCATGTGGTTCTTTCATTCACAGGGGTCCATGACAAAGTACACGGGCAAATGGAATGCCAAGACCAAGACCATGACCTGGCTCAGCGATCAGGGCAATGGCGGGACCTCTGGGTTCAAGGTCCAGTACCCCGATGACAATACGGTTAAGTGGAGTTTGGTAGTCAAGGACCCCGATGGCAAGGCTGTCTTCCGGATGAAAGGAAAGAACACTCGCGTCAAGAAGCCGGCGAAGAAGAAGGGCAGTTGACCAAATGCCCGGTCCGAGCGTTCTCCGCCTGGGCGGCGTCTACATGATAATGTGCAAAACACGGGAGAAAACCAAATGACAGTTCACAATTCCAGCTTTCTCGTCCTCGGAACAGTAAGCCTGATTCTGCAAGGCATCGGCGCCGCGCTCATGGGCATTTTCGAAAGCGGGCACGGGCACCGAGCCCCTGCAGGCTATGACGGTGGCGTTGTCCTGGTGGTGCTTGCACCGGTGTTGATGGCGATTGGCAGTTCATTTTACTGCGTTGGGAAGAAGCGCAGTGCCTTTTGGGGGCTACTGGGTCTGTTGACTCCCCTCGGCTTGTTGATTCTCGCGGTGCTTGAGGACCGCAGCGCCCAACCGGAACCCAGCTAAACGGGCATGTTACTGAACGCCGTCGCCAACCAGCGCATCCAGCGGACTCGTTAAACTCACCGCCGACATCTAACGTTCGATCTGAAAGGAGAAACATGAAGACTTGGAAACTTACACACAAGGGGCATCCCATTGAGGTCACCAACTCTCTGTTTCGCGAGAGATTAATTGTGGACGGCGAGCTTCAGGACGAGCGCACGGGACTCGGTTTACGCAGCCGCCTTTCCGGAAAAATCAAATCCGGCGAAGGATCGGGTGCGACCATCAAGGTATCCCTCGGAGGTTTCTGGGTTGTTGGCTGTGTCGTGTTTATCAACGACACGGAAGTGTTCCGATCGTGAGTCGAACCAACCAGCGCACCAGATCACAAGATGCATCCGGCGCGTTCGGCGAACATCACAGGCCACACGCGAGCGGCCGAAAGGAGTCAGGGGATTGGTGCGGTGCTGCTAGGCATGGCGAGATAATCCGGAAATCAGGTGAGCGCGGCATTGGGTTGCGGGTGCGGTTTGGTCGAGCGTGGGCGAAGAATACCTTTCGAGTCGAGATAGGCCTCGCACCTCGTCATGATGCCCGCATCGTTGCTGTGCCCGTCGAACTGCAGTGTCAGGAACGGTTTGCCCGCCGCCGGTCTGGTGAAGTGCTTGACGAATGAGTCAGGTCCGCATTTGAAGTTCGTTACATATATGATGTCGAGATTGGGATTCTCACCGACGATCTTCGCCGCCGCCAGCACCTGACGCCCCAGGGACCAGTACATGTTCTCGTTGATCTTCGAGATATCGACGCCGTCGGTCGGAAGGAAATCCTGCGGGATGCAGTCCACGCCGTAGTACTGGCGGAGTTTGCGTGCGACCGATAGGTTCACGCCGGGATCGTGGAGGTTGTAAGGCCTGCCGACCAGAATCACCCCCCGCCGTCCGGTGCTCTTGAGGACGTCCAGCGCTTCGGCGCCGGCGGCAAGACACTTGCGTTTGAAAGCCTGCTGCGCTTCGAACGCCGCGGCGGCGGAAGAGCGGATCTTCGAGGGCTTCAGACCCATCGCGCGGAAGAAACGCACCAACTGGCCCGTCACCGCCGCCTGACCGTCGGAAAAATGAATCTGAGGGCTCAGGAACTTCTTCGCGGCGCCCGCCAGCGCCGGTGCGCTGCGGGCAACAAACGGAAGCGTCTGATGCCACGGGCACAAATGCACCTCCGGACCGTGTCGCCTCGGTTCGGCCGAGATGATATTCGGTACGAGGATGTGGTCAACGTCAGGGCGGTCGAGGCAGGCTATATGTCCGTGTGCGACGACTATGGGGAAGCAGGGCTCAGCCACCACGGCGTCCTCTCCGGCCTGTATGATTTCGCTGTTGGTGGGCGCCGAGAGTACGGTCGCAAAGCCCATACCCCCCAGCAGCGTTCGCCAGAAGGGCAGTTGTCCGTAAGCGAACATTGCCATCGGTATTCCCACCCTCGGCGCGCCGTCCGGCGATTGGTCGATGTGCGAATCATCGGTCAGAAACTCATGCCTCAACGCCATCAGATCCCTGGTGACCGGTTCGGCGGGCCGTTTGGCGCGGCGCCGGAAGCGTTCGGAGCACTTGTCGCCCCAGTAGGTCTTGTTTCCCTCGACGTTGAATTCCTGGATCTGGCAGGCGTTGGAGCAATGGTTGCAGGTGAACTCTCTGAGGGAGTAGTCCACCTTGGACATATCGTAGCCCCTGAACTGCGAGCCCGCCGGAGAGACCTTCTCGCGCGGTTGGCGGACATATTGACCGGCGCCCCGATCGGCGTCCCCGGATTCTTCCTCGCCGGTCGCCTCGACGTCCGCGGGGGCACAGGCGTGTTTCATCTTCTCGCGGGCAAGCAGTGCGGCGCCTATCGCCCCGATCACGCCGTTGTGCGGTGGTACGATTATCTGTTTGCCCGTAACCGCCGCGAACGCCGCGGCCACTGCATCGTTGTACGCCGTCCCGCCCTGGAAGAAGATGCACTCGCCGATGTGGCGTCCCCGCACAACACGGTTTATGTAGTTGTAGACCACCGAGCAGGCCAGTCCTGCGACCAGGTCGGCCTTCTCGGCCCCGCGCTGCATGTAGCTGTTCACGTCGCGTTCCATGAACACCGTACACCGCTCGCCAAGGCGTACGGGTGCTTTGCTCGACAACGCCAACTCGGCGAACTGGTCCTTGATGGCGATGTCCAGTTCTTCGGCGCGTTCTTCCAGGAAGCTGCCCGTACCGGCCGCACACGCCTCGTTCATCGTGAAGTCGACGACAACGCCGTCCTGCAGCGAGATGTACTTCGCGTCCTGCCCGCCGATTTCGAAGATCGTGTCTGGCAGTTGTCCGTCGAGCATGGTCTTTCCGACGAACATCGCGCCGGTCTTGTGGGCGGTGATTTCATCGTTCACCGTATCGGCGCCGACCAGCTCGCCTATCAACTCGCGTCCCGACCCGGTCGTGCCAACCCCGCCAATAGCCAGCGACTCGCCCCACTGCTCTTCGATCTGCGACAGCGCGCCGGCGACCACTTCTATGGGCCTGCCCATTGTCGCGGTGTATATCTCGGTTATCACCCTTCCGGCTTCGTCGATGACCACAACGTTCGTCGAGACGCTTCCGATGTCGATCCCGATATATGCCTCGACGGGCAGAGCGATGTTGGCGCCGGCGTAATTTTCGGCCCGATCGCGCAGCAGCAGCACGTTTTCCATCGACAGGGGCGCCGTCGTCGGGAACGTCCCCGCGGCGGTGTCTCCGGAATTGTGGACCTCGGCCAGTGCGCCAAGGTTCGGGGCTTTGGGGCCCATCTCCCTCGCCGCACACGCCGCTCCGATCGCCGGAATGTGCCTGTGTGCTTCGGGGACGATAAGTTCTTCCGGACCGAGGCCCAGCGCCGCGCGAAGGCTCTTGACCACCGCCGCGTTCGATGCGACCCCGCCAATCATCGCCACCGGGCTAACCACCGGGTGCGAACGGACGACAGCGGCGCGGAAGTTCCTTGCCACCGCGTCGCAGAGTCCTCCGAGCACCTCGGCGGGACAGTAACCCTTCTGCTGGGCGTGGATCATGTCGGACTTGGCGAAAACGCTGCACCTGCCTGCGACCTGGGCCGACCGCTCGGCCTGGTCCACCAGCTCGGCGACGTCTTCAATGGCGTATTGCAGTCGTCCGGCCTGCTGGTCAAGGAAACTGCCCGTCCCGGCCGCACAATCGCCGTTGGTGGCGTAATCGACGATACTCAGCGTCCCGTTTCCATCGCCGGCGAGGCGGAGGTACTTGGAAGTCTCCCCGCCCATCTCGAAGACTGTGCTCACCGAAACGCCGATGACCTTCAATCCCGCAGCGATCGCCTGGAACTCGTTCATGCGGTGCGCGCTGAGCTTTTCAGCCGCCATCGACGACCCGCTTCCGGTCATGCATATCGCCGCGACACTCTCGGCCCCGAGGCTCGACAGCACGTCTTCCAGCAGTTCGCACGTCGCCGCAAGCGGATGCCCTCGTGTCCGACGGTACGGCGACAACCACATCCTCCCCTCGCCATTGGCGCTCGACGAAGCGCACGGTACCCAACCCTCGGGCAGGGACACGTCCGCATCGTTCGCCCAAAGGCATGCGGTGACGCTTACAGCGCCGATATCTATACCGATATAACAACTCATCAATACTATCCTGCTGATACGGTGGGGTACTTACAAGCGAAAACATCCGCCACCCAGCCAAAACGTGCGGGCTCCTGCTGCGGTCAACTCCAGTATAGATGTGACTGCCCGGAAGTAGCAAAAAAAAAATGGCCTCCGCTAGATGTCGATGAAGGCTCGGGGAATAAAGAACCCATTATTTCAAGTGGGTTGTGCGTGAGACGCCGTAGCGTTTCGACCTTACGACCCTGATAATGGTTATCGGTTCTTTTCACACCGGCCGACTGTCGAACAACGGCAGAGGCCATAATTTCTTCTATTACATCCTACACTATCTTTATCGATTCTCAAAGCGCAAATCTTTAGAGAAAACGGGGGTTTCCGCCCTGCCCGGCGGTCTGCAGAACGCAACAGACCGTCCGAGAGGCTCTTGCGCATGACTCCTTTTTTTTCGGGCGGGAAAAGTTTTTTCGAGCCCGTCTCGCCGACGACGCGGAAGATTCTGTAACCTCCGACCGGTCGAATGCGTATACTCCAACAGGATACCAACAGGAGAATATTATGCGGAACCCGATACGCACCAGTCAAAGTGGTTTGCTGTGTTGCCTGATCGTCGCCGCGGCCGCCGGCGCGGCGGTACTCCTGCCCGCAGACGCGCGGGGGGAAGTCAGCTCGAAGAACAATCGGCAGCTAAAGGCCGCTCTGAAAAGATTCCCCGCTGCCGACGCCAACAAGGACGGCGTACTCACCGTCAAAGAGGCCAGGGCGTACATGACCGGGCAGAGGGAGGCCAACAGGACCGGCAACAAGGACACCTCGAAGGGCTCGAAGAACATCAAGACCGTCAAGACGACCGACAAGGACGGTACGACGATTATCATCAACGCCAAGTACGGTTCGCACGAGCGGCAGGTCATGGACCTCTGGCTGCCGAAGTCCGATAAGCCCACGCCGATAGTCATGTACATTCACGGCGGAGGGTTCGTCGGCGGCGACAAGTCGCACGGGCATCGTCAACCCATGCGGAAAAAGTGCCTCGCCGCCAAAGTGGCGTTCGCGACAATGAACTACCGCTTCCTGAAACACGCATCCTACCAGGAGATCATGTTCGACGGTGCGCTGGCGATTCAGGCCATTCGCGCCGACGCCAGGAAACTGAACATCGACTCCAGGCGGATCGGCGTGTACGGCCACTCTGCCGGGGCGATCATGTCGATGTGGTTGGGCTTCCATCCCGATACAGGCAGGCGAAACAGCAAGGATCGCATCGGGCGATTCTCTTCGCTGGTGTCTGTCACCGGGGGGCTGCTCACGCCGCGCGGTTCAGACACCCTGGCGCTGCGATACGCGGGCAGGGGCGACCCGCCGCTGTTCCAGTACAACTCGATACCTTTCAGCAAGACCGATGACGTCCATCACCCCAGGTACGCCGTCGCCGTCAAGAAGAAGTGCGACCAGTTGCGCCTGCGATCGGTCCTCCTCCTCAAAGACGGGCCCAAACCGTTCACCGGCGACCCGGTCGCCGCTCAGGTAAAGTTCTTCTTCAAGTACCTCCGAGTAGCCAACCCGGACGAGAAGAAGCCCGTCGCCAAGGGCAAGAAGTAATCTCGCCGGCTTGTCACATATGGTTCACACCTTCGGCCCGCATCCCGTGGCAGCGGATGGGCCATTCTCAGCCCGCGACACGCCCGCGCAATCACGCTATCAGGCCCGGGTATTCACAGTTACATCATATCGACTGATATTGATGCTTGATGATCGCACCCGCCTCCGCCCAGCCGCAGCACCAACAATGTGAACCTCCCGCCCGATCGGCAAATCGTGAATATCCTCGCCGCGTTTTGTCGTACTCCCTTACGCCAGAGATGTTTACGGCAACACAATCCGCTCCGAGGCTTTCTCAAAACATCATTTGACGCCGCGCGATATGTCACAGGCAATTAAAGCTAGTATCTGTCAGTTGTTAGCTCTCCGCCTTGGGCGCGGCGGCGTTCTGGGGATCCCATTTGCTCGCCGCTTGCGGCTTGGCAGTCTCAGTGTCGGGAGTCTCTCGGACTTCCCAAAGCCCAACGAATTGCCAAGCCGCAAGCGGCCGAACCCGCGCCCGTCCCGAAACGCATCGCGGTACATCGTGACTTCTACCATCCAAAAACAATAATTAAGTTAGGCGCCCGCCGTCGCCAATTCCAGATAACGATCAACCCACAAGTGTACACTTAATATTTAGAGCCTGACCCCGCTTGACCCCGGGAGCAATCATGCGTAACGTCTTGATGCTCCTATGAACTCCAGGAATTCCAGGCACACCAGACAATGGCCCGTTTTTTATCCAGGACAATTAACAAAGCCTCCTGAGGGTATCAATGCTCTGTTCGATTCCGGAAACATATTTGCTGCATTCTAATTCCAGGCTCGCATAACCGGAGAATTCAATGGGGCAGCCGTTCATTTGGGCTCGCCGTCTGAGAAGGTCAAACCACGTGATGAAGAAATCGCTCCCATTGATGGTTGCCAGTGTGCTATCGTCCATATGAGCCCGGTAGAAATCGCAGACATGACAGTGCCCAACGTACTTGAGCAATTCTGGTGAGATGGAACCGGGCGTCGCCCCAGATAGGGACGGGACACGCCAAGGTGCTTCGCACACGCCGTGGCCGTAGCCATTTCTACATCCGAGTTATCCGTGTCATCCGTGGCAAAGAAAGCCGTCGCCGTGGCCGTTACAATATCTCGCGCCGTTCGCCGTAGACAGATCACGACTTTGCGTGGCAAAAGAAGTTCTAGTCTTGGTAGCATTTCCGGCGTATGATTATCGTGAAACGTGGGATGTATCCACGCCGAATTGCAGAAGTTCGTCGAAAACAAGAGGAGATAGACATGCCTGTCATGATGGTAGTTGTCTGGTTCGTCTCAGTTCTTTCAGGGACACTCGTTTCTCTCGCGCTTGCCATTCCCTACGTCTCCACGTCCGGGAATGCAGTTCTGATGGTATTTGCAGGGCTGGCGACCGCCACATGGGTGTTCGCACTTGTGAGACCTCTCAGTTTTCCGGTCTACAAGGGAGTCCTTCCCGCGCTATTCCCTATGATTGGACTTCTCGCCTTCGGTCTTATTGGCTTCGCCGCTGGTTGGCTCGCTGTCGCCATCTGCCACGCGATCGCCGATGCCCGAAGATTTGCACGACTGTGTGAGATGACAGGTGGCGCTCCGCCCACAGAAATCGTTCCCTTGCTGACTGTCGGGATTGTGGTTGCTGGGCTTGTCATTGGCGCGTGGATTGCAAAGGCAGGCTGCCCGATGACTCGCGGAGGCGAAAAGTTCCTTTTGGATTTTACCTTTCGCTACTTCATGAAACAGCCGCCCGATGCAACGCGAGGAGCACAGCTCATGAACGCCATCCCTCTGATTGGCTCCTTCTTTGCTGGCACACGACAGTTCTTCGTATGCATGATGGCACTGTTGTTCGCGCGACCTCAAGTACCACGGATGCCGTGAGCAAGGAGCAGGCGAAGTCCAGAAATGCCCAATAATCGCATCCAGAGTGACGATGTATGGCGCGAGGACGCGCCATGCCTCGCGCTTCGTGCTTCGGTAGTCGGGGTCAGGCTGTAAATATTAAGTTTACACTTTTTGGTTGAGTACAGCGACGACAACGGCGGACGGCGGACGGCAGAGGCGAACATCCAACAGCCAGCAAGAAACGCCCAATTTCAAGTGAACGGTGGACGGCCAGTGATCAGTCGTCAGTGAGCAGTGGGCAGTTGACGGCGACGGCGGGGAAAGCGGAGGCGAATATCCAGCATCCATGTGAATAACCACTCGCCGTCTTGACATGGTCGGCTGTAGAGTGGGATACTGATGGTGCGGCTGGGCGGACTCGCGGCGTCGATGAACCCGGGCGCTGGATGGTAATGATGCGGAGAGGATCTATGAAACATGTGCTGCAGATGGCGGCGGTTGTCGTCCTTCTGACGGGCTGGGCCGCGTGCGTTGACGGCCGCGAGGTCACGGTCCGTGACGCCAAGACGCTGCGAAACGAGTTGCGCCGTGTCCGTCCGGGCGATACGATATCGCTCGCGCCGGGAAACTACGGTAATGGTATCTGGATCGCGAATATCAGCGGTACGAAGGAAAAGCCCATAGTCATCACGGGGGCCGACGAGCGAAAGCGGCCGGTATTCGCGGGCGGAAGTGAAGCGATACATCTGTCCGACTGCAACTACGTCGTACTGCGAAACATAATAGTTTCCGGCTGTAAGGGAAACGGAATCAACGCTGACGACGGTGGTAGTTTCGACACGCCGTCGAGGGGCATGGTGTTCGAGAATATTACCATCGAGGATATTGGCCCGAAGGGGAATCGGGACGGATTGAAGCTCTCGGGCCTGGACAATTTTGCGGTCAGAAACTGCAAGCTGTCCGGTTGGGGCGGTTCGGCGATCGACATGGTCGGATGTCACGACGGCGTCATCGAAAAGTGCAGCTTCATCGGCAAGAAGGGGTTCTCTCAGTCCAGCGGAATTCAGGCCAAGGGCGGTAGCGAGAACGTTCTGATCCAACGGAACTTCTTCAAGAACGCCGGTGGTCGAGCGATCAATCTGGGCGGGAGTACCGGCCTGCGGTTCTTTCGTCCGAAGCTGCGGGACTATGAGGCCAGGGCGATCGTGGTCGCCGGTAACCATTTCGTCGGTAGTACGGCTCCGATCGCATACGTCACTTCGATCGATTGCGTTGTCCGCCGGAACACTATCATCTATCCGGAGAAATGGGTCTTGCGGATCTTGCAGGAGCAGCCGACGACCAAATTCAAGCCGTGCCAGAAGGGGACATTTGAGAACAATCTGATCGTTTTTGACAAGCGTGTGAGGACATTTGTCAATATTGGCTCGAACACCAGGGCGGAGACCTTCTCCTTTGGCAAGAACGCCTGGTTTTGCAGCGACGGTAGGCGGCGCCCGTCACTGCCCTCGAAAGAGATCAAAGGCGTCTATCAGGTCGATCCGAAGCTGACCGGCCCGGAGACACCAGACATGAAGGTCAGATCAAAGGACCCGCGCCTGCGTGACGTCGGGGCCGGGGCCTATGAAACCAAGCCCGCTGACACGGCGCCCAAAGCGCGTCGGCGACGCGATAAACCGTAAGCGGTTTCCTGGCGAGCGAAACGCGGGGAGCATTTGGGACACGTGGGCGAGATTCGCTGCTGTCGGGACTACAGGTACAGATCCCTGTCGCCGGTGGTGCGTATCTGCTCGATGCGGGTCAGGAGATCGGTCTTCTCCGGTGAGTCGGGGATGTTGCGGAGTTCGGCCTGGACCAGGGCGAGTCCGGCTTGGCGGGTGCGCGGCGAGGCGTAGTCGACGAGATATTCCATCAGCGTGGTCAGCGCGTTGGGCGTGCAGAATCGCTTGATGAATCCTGGTATCGCAAACTCCATGAAATGCTCGCCGGTCCGCCCGAGGCGGTAGCACGCGGTGCAGAAGCTTGGAACGTAACCGTCATCCAGCAGTTCGCACATCACGCCGTCGAGGCTGCGAATGTCACCGAGTGCGAACTGCTCGCGTTCCATACACTGCGTGTCGCCCGATTCGGTATATCCGCCCAGTTCGATCCGGCTGCCCGCATCGATCTGGGACACGCCGAATTCCATTACCCTGCGGCGGAGTTCGGCGTTCTCCCGGGCGGTGAGAATCAGCCCGGTATACGGGACGGCCAGTCGGAGCACGGCCACCAGGCGGACAAAATCCTCATCGTCGACCATCGGGAAGTGCTTGAGCGACACGCCGTGTGCCGGTTGGATGCGCGGGAAACTTATCGTATGCGGACCCACGCCGTATTTCCGGTGCAGTTCAAGAGCGTGCGCGACGAGCCCGAGGACCTCGAACCGCCAGTCGTACAGCCCGAACAGCGCGCCGATACCGACGTCGTCGCATCCGGCCTCCATGGCCCGATTGAGCGAATCGAGGCGCCAGAGGTAGTCGGCTTTGCGCGTGCCCGACGGGTGGACGGCGGTGAATGTTTCGTGGTGATAGGTTTCCTGGAAGACCTGGTAGGTTCCGATTCCGGCGCCGCTCATGATCTTGTAACCGTCGTGGTCGAGGGGGGCGGCGTTGATGTTGACGCGTCGGATTTCCCCGTACCCTGATGTGGTCGAGTAGACCTGCCTGACCGTTTGGGCCATGAACTCCGCATCGTACGTCGGGTGTTCTCCGAAGACCAGTATCAGCCGCTTGTGCCCGCTATCCTCGAGGGCCGTGACCTGTGCGGTGATTTCTTCGGGGCTCAGGGTTCGCCGGACGGCCTCGGCGTTGCTGCGGCGAAATGCGCAGTACACGCAGTCGTTGACGCAATCGTTACCGATGTACAGCGGGGCGAACAGGACGATGCGGTTACCGTAGACGTTTTGCTTCAGGGTGCGTGCGGCGTGGAATATCTCTTCGACCAGTTCGGGCTCTTCACAGCGTAGGAGTGCGGACGTCTCGTCGAGGCTCAGAGGCTCTTTGGCCAGTGATTTGGCGATGATTTCACGAACTTCCCCCGGCGCCGGCGGCGCGGCGGCCAGCAGACCGCTGAGGCGATCTTCGTCGATGAAGTCAACGGCGCCGTTGCTGAGTGCTGATGAGGCTATCGCACACATGTTACATCTCCGGTGGTTTGCGTGCGGCGCGCGATGTAGTTCGGCGAGGCTCCGGGCCCGGTTCCCACCGATCGCCCGAGCGATTCGATCCTGCTCCGCATGCAGGAATGACATTGTTCGGCGGTCTCGCGTATGCACGCCTTGGCTGGATATATCTCGTACATCGGGCGGTATTGCCGCGGCGTGAGATTGGGCATGACAACATTCGCCCCGCGCGACAGACCAAGCTCCCGCCCCTCAGCGAGGTTCAACGTAGCCAGCGCGGAGGTCGACGGTATGTTCGAAAGCGGGCAAACCAACCGCGCCAACGCCATCACGCGATAGGTCAGCTCTTCGGTTGCGGGCGCCTGGTCGGCGCCGGCGCCGCTCTGAGCGCCAAGAGGCGTGTCGGGATGCGGGATGTACGGGCCCAGTCCGATCATGTCGAGGTCCAACCGGGCAAAGGTCTCGATGTCCCGGGCGAGATCGTCGTAAGTCTGGCCCGGGATACCGACCATCGCGCCCGAACCGACCTCGTAACCCATCTCCGCCAATCGCAAGAGCATCGCCGGGCGGTCGCTCCGCCGGTTGGGCAGCGGTGGGTGAATGTGGTCGAACAGGCTGCGGTTGGATGTTTCGAAACGAAGCAGGTATCTGTCCGCCCCGGCCGATCGCCAGCGGAGCAGCTCCTCGTCACTGCGCTCACCAAGCGACAGCGTTACCGCCAGGGACGTGGTGGACTTTATTCTGGAGACCATCTCGCCAATGAACTCGGCGGTCCAGCCCGGATCTTCCCCGGCCTGGATTACCACCGTGCCATAGCCGTATTCAACGGCTTGGGCGACACAGCCGAGTATCTCCCCCTCGGACATCCGATACCTCTGAAGACCGCTTCGCTCGGCGTTCAGCCCGCAGTAACCGCAGCGGCGCACGCAGTAGTTCCCGATCTCGATCAGCCCGCGGAGATGCACCTGGTCACCCACGTTGTTGCGGCGCACCTCATCGGCGCGGGCCCAAAGCCGGTCCAAGGCCTCACGGTCTTCAGTCCTGAGCCAACGGATTATCTCGTCGTGATCCATCTCTTCGGCGGTAGTGTTGCCTTTTGCAGTTGCGGCGGGACTCCGCTCACACGCTAGTTGATTCTATGCTTCCTGTACGTCAGAATTGTTGTTCGATTGCACGAAATATGCAACTTTCTCCATCGACGTCGTCAGATCGACGTCCTCAACGTATATTTCGGCCGGAAGGTGCAACCGTATCGGAGCGAAATTCAGGATGCCCGTAACGCCGGCGTCAACGAGATTGTCGCCTACGTCCTGTGCCATGTCGGCAGGGACGGTAATAACGCCCAGACGCACGTTCATTTCCGCCACTATCGTCTTGAGGTCGGCGATATCGTGACAGGGGCAGTTGCAGACCTCCGAACCGATCTTATTCGGATCGTTATCGAAAGCGGCCACTACCTTCAGCTTCGGACGCCGGCTCTCAAAATACGCCATAATCGCCCGCCCGAGATTGCCCGCACCAATAATCGCCACGTGCGTTCCATCGGGATTGTCCATAAAACTGTTGATGCTGTCGGCCAGATCCGCCACTTCATATCCCTTCGCCGGACTGCCCGAATACCCGATGGCCATCAGATCCCGCCTGACCTGCGGGGCGGTACCGCCGGCGAGATTCGCCAACTCGTGCGAGTAAATATTCTGACGACTCTCAGCCAACAACCCCACCAGCAGGCGGCGATACAGGCTCAATCGTCCAATGGTTTTCTCGGATACCAACTCTCAAATCTCCAGGCGCCCTAGGGTATTATCGCTCATACAGCGACATATCATTAGTTCCAAACTACAGTGCTATCATGTTCTATGCGGTTATCTACCGCAAATCGATTTGCGGCGAATCCCACAACTTCCGACTCTTACGCGAGAAGTTGTGAACTTTTTCACAACCACATAATATACCGTACCCCGCGAGAAGTCAACTGGTTATGGGATCGCTTGAATTCTGTCGGTCTGGATCGAAAAGGGTTGAGGTACTTGATATAAGTCAATGCACTCGCTCTGGTCGGGCTCTAGAATGTGGGCAGACAGGAGAAAAGATCATGGAGACTATCATGAACGGAAAAGCGACACGAAAGATCGTCAAGATTGATGAAGACAAGTGCGACGGTTGCGGTCTGTGCGTCCCCGACTGTGCCGAAGGCGCTATCCAGGTGATCGATGGAAAAGCCAAACTGCTCGCCGAGAACCTCTGCGACGGGCTTGGCGCGTGCCTGGGCGTTTGTCCTCAGGATGCGATAATTATCGAGGAGCGTCCGGCCGATGAGTTCGATGAAGCCGCCGTCGCCGCCGCACGGACAGCCCAAGCCGCCGCCGCAAAGCCCGAACTGCCCTGCGGATGTCCCGGAACGATGGCCAGGACGTTGTCGCCGCAAACCGCCCCGGACGAACAAGAGACCACAAGGAAGTCGCAATTGTCGCACTGGCCCGTTCAGTTGACACTCGTTCCGCCTTCCGGCGACAGATGGAACGATGCCGACGTGCTGATCGCCGCGGACTGCGTGGCCTTCGCCATGCCGGATTTCCACGAGCGTCTGCTGTCCGGAAGGGCGGTGGTCATCGCCTGTCCGAAGCTGGACGACGTTGGTCCCTACATCGATAAACTGACGCGGATATTCGCCGACAACTCGATCCGGTCGATTACGGTCGCCCACATGGAAGTTCCATGCTGCACGGGCATAGTGATGGCCGCCCAGGCAGCCCTGGACAACTCCGGGCGAACGGACATACCGTTTACGGATATCACCGTGGGTATCGACGGGACAGTGCAGTCGGAGAAGTAACTGAGCATGAAATCGGTATCGCCCGACAAACAGCTTCAGACGCTCAAGAAGTTCATACAGGTGTATTGCAGCCGGAAGCACGGTACGGATGGCGATCAGTTATGCGACGAATGCACCGAGCTGCTGGACTACGCGGCCGACCGACTGGCCAGGTGTCCACTGGACCCGAAACCGAAATGCAAGGATTGCACCGTTCACTGCTACGATGACGCCCACCGGACCAGGATTAAGGAAGTCATGAAATTTTCCGGGATGTACTTTGTCAAACGAGGCCGGCTTGACTGGCTGGTAAAGTATTTTTTAAACTGACTGAATTGACTGAAAGCAGCCAACGCCAATGACACTCGCCACCGACACCCCCGAGATCAGGGTCAAAAAAGCGCTCATCGCGCGGATGAAATCCGTATTCGGCGACGATCGTCGGCGGATCGACCATGCGATGAATGTCCTCGGTTACGCCGAGTCGATTATGGATTCCTCGCCGGGCGTCTGCCCCCTGGTGGTGCGGGCTGCGGCGATTCTGCACGACATAGGAATCCCCGCCGCCGAACGGAAACACGGGAGTTCTTCAGGCCGCTACCAGGAGATCGAAGGCCCCCCGATCGCCCGCGAGATCCTTGAGGGTATGAATATCGACGCGCCGGCGATCGACCACATCTGCCGCATCGTCGCCAACCACCACAGCGCCCGCGACATCGACACCCCGGAATTCCGAATCATCTGGGACGCCGATTGGTTGGTGAATATTCCCGACGAATATGATATATCCGACAGCAAGTGCATGTCGGAGCTGATTGACTTAAAAAAAGTGTTCAAGACCCAAAAGGGCAGGACAATAGCGAACGAACTTTTTCTTCGAAAGGACTGAATCATGAGTATGTTTTGTTTTCAATGCGAGCAGACGGCAAAAGGAACCGCCTGCGATATCTCGGGAGTATGCGGTAAGAAGCCCGATGTCGCCGCTCTGCAGGACCTCCTGGTGCATGCAGCCAAGGGCCTGGGGCGCTACGCAAACCGCCTCAACGGTTTGGGCGTAACCGACAAGGAAGCCAACGTCTTTATCATCGAGGCGCTGTTCTCGACGGTGACTAACGTCAACTTCGACGCCGACTCCCTGGTGGCGATACTGCGCCAAGCCAGCGAAACCGGGCAGCGACTCAAGGGCAAATACGCCGAGGCCTGCAGCGCCGCGGGCAGCGAACCGGAAGTACTCTGTTGCGACGAATGCGGACTGGCCGACACCACCGAGGGCATGATCGCCCAGGCCGAAGCCCTGCGGATCGACAAGCGTCAGGAGGCCGACGGCGCCGACGTGGTGGGCTTGCAGGAGCTGATCACCTACGGTCTGAAGGGCGCCGCTGCGTACGCGGATCACGCGCAGATTTTGGACGTAGCCGACGATGCGGTATTCGCGACGTTCAACGAGATACTCGACTACCTGGCGGGCAATCCCAGCGACATCGGCGAGCTTACCGCCACGGCGCTGAAGACCGGCGAGTTGAACCTGACGGTCATGGAACTTCTCGACCGGGCCAACACCGAAACTTTCGGCCACCCCGAGCCGACGCCCGTTAACATCGCACCGGTAGCCGGAAAGTGCATCCTGGTCTCCGGACACGATCTGAAGGACCTCCTGGGGTTGCTCGAACAGACCGAAGACAAGGGCGTCAACATTTATACGCACTGCGAGATGCTTCCGGCAAACGCCTATCCCGAACTCAAGAAATACACGCACCTCGTGGGCAACTACGGCGGGGCGTGGCAGGAACAGGCCAAAGATTTCGACGCATTCCCCGGCGCGATCCTGATGACCACAAACTGCATCCAGAACCCGCGCGACAGCTATTCCGGGCGCATCTTCACCACCGGACTGGTCCAGTATCCCGGCGTGACGCATGTATCAAACGGCGACTTTACACCCGTGATCGAAGCGGCTCTGGCGGCCGATGGCTTCGCCGAGGCGGGCGAAGAGAAGACCATCCTGACCGGATTCGCCCGCAATGCGGTTATGAGCGTCGCCGGTCCGGTGATCGACGCCGTCAAGGCCGGGCAGATCAAACACTTCTTCCTGATCGGCGGTTGCGACGGAGCCAAGCCCG
>CAZSLS010000034.1:0-43139 GCA_964607575.1 uncultured Planctomycetaceae bacterium
GACTACCAATGGAAAGGAAGATGATTATGGAACGCAAGGCAATCATTTGGGCGACGGTGGCGGTGATGGTTCTGGCTTTGGGAGTTCAGGCCGATGCGGCTGCGCCCCCGGCGGCCGCGGCGGCTGGAGCGAAGGGACAGGTGACCCTCAGTTGGGACCAGTTCGTCAAGATCACCGGATACGATCCGGCAAAGAAGGGCGGGCAGGTTATCACCGTAACGTGGGTCGAGATAGAGAAGCTCCTCGGCGTCAAGAAGATCGCTCGCGTCGGGGCTGCAGCAACGGTCGACCTCCCGTGGACGGAGTTCCGCGCGCTGCTGGAATATTCGGTCAAGAAGGGCGCCGGCGACACGTCCCCCCCGCCGACCGACTACGTCGTGACCTCCGGTACGTACGAGGGGACCCTCAGCGGAAAGAGCGCCGAATTCGTGGCCACGATAGAACTCAACGTGCTCCGCGAGAAGGGATGGAAGCGGATACCGGTTCTTCCGGCGACGGTGGCGCTCAGGAGTTCGAAGTTGCCCGAAGGAGTGCACCTCAACATTCAGGGCGCCAACTACGAAGTCCTGACCAACAAGACCGGTAAGATACCCGTCCAACTGACATTTGCGGTGGCGGTAACAAAGTCCGGAGGCATGAATTCCGTCAGCTTCGCTCGCTCCCTGAGCGGCTCGAGCGTGGTAAAGCTCACAGTCGACGGCGACAAGGTCGACGTCAAGGTAAGCGGCGCCCAGTCGATGTCGATCAACGCCGTCCAGGGCAAGACCACCGTCGCTGCCGCCCTGCCCACGGGCAAGCCCGTTCAGGTGACCTGGGAGCGGGCTATCCCCAAGGCCCCCGCCGCGGCGACCAAACTCTACGCCGAAACCGCCACGCTGGTCTCGGTGGCGGACGGACTGCTGCTCTGCCAGGAATCGGTATACTTCAACATCCTGCACACGCCCGTGCGCGAACTGAAACTCGCCGTGCCCAAGGGCGCCAGCGTGCTTACGGTCAGCGCCTCGAATCTGCAGGACTGGCGCGTTGACAAGGACGGCGTGATGACCGTCACGCTCGGGCGCGAGACAATCGGTTCATTCAACCTGCAGATCGCCTACGAACAGGCCGCCGCCGCGCAGGGCTCGGTGCCCGTGCCCGTGATTCGCGCGACCGGCGTCCAGCGCGAGAAGGGCTTCGTCGCGGTAGTTGCGCTGGCGAACGTGGAGATCGAGGCAGGCAAGGTCGTCGGCGCAACGGCGGTAGACGCCGGCCGCCTGCCCGGTACGCTCGCGGCGATGACCAACCAGCCGATCCTGCTGGGCTTCCGTTACGTGGGCGAGAAAATCGATATCCCGCTGAGTATCCGCAAGCACGGCGAGGTCTCGGTGCTGGTCACCGTTGCCGACAGCGCCCTGTTCACGGGTATGCAGCTTTCGGACGGGCGCCGCATGACCAAGGCGACCTACAGCGTGCGAAACAACCGCCGCCAGTTCCTGCGTCTGGACATGCCCGCGGGAACGGAAATATGGTCGGTCTCAGTCGCGGGAAAAGCCGCCACCCCCGGAAAGGACGCCGAAGGCAAGGTGCTGATTCCGCTGGTGCGCAGCAAGGTCGGCGCCAGCGAGTTGGCGGCGTTCCCGGTGACGGTGGTGTACGTCCAGACGCCGGACAAAGGCAAGGTCGCCCCGCCCAGCGGCACGCTTCGCGTCGACCTGCCGGTCTGCGAGGTCCCCGTGATGCACGTCATGTACAACCTCTACCTGCCCGCTGAAGGCAAGTACACCAAGGGCTGGGGCGCCAGTGCGTTCGGCGGTCCGGTTCAGGTGGTCGAGGCGTTCGCGTCGATGTCGACCAGCGCGGGGGTGGCGGTAATCGCCAGCAAGCCCGCACGCCAGACTGCCCAGATGCAGAAGCGGTTCAACCAGCGGGTCGACGCCCGGGCCCGAGCGGCGGGAGCTACACCGATCCGCGTGTCCCTCCCGGTCAAGGGAACGCATTTCAAACTCCAGAAGATCCTGGCGCTGCCCGGCGACAAACTGTGGTTTGAAGTGGGTTACAGCGGTTGGACCGTCGCGCGTTAGGAACCACTGAGCCCCCAAGACAAACGACCTTCCCCGCTCGCTTTTACCGCGGGCGGGGCAGGTCAATGCTGTTCGCTTCGATTCTCAGCGCCCCCCTGCCCTCCATCCATGCCATTAGGCGTAAAGCGATAAGTCTCAAGAGGTTGGGGGCTGGGCTCCAGGAGGGACCGTCCGTTCTGTTTGGATAAGAAACAAAAAAAACACCATTATATTTGATTTTTCCCTTTGACATGTGCCCATGTATGTGTATATTGGTCCCATCGATTGATGCGTTCGGTCCGTCAAGCTTGGACGGGCCTGGTAAGGGCAGCATCTGATTGGCGCTCTGTATACCGATCTTTCTGCCTCTGTCATTGGACGTGTCAGCACGAGGAGTCGATGTCTCACTTGCTCGGCCGCACCGAGTAGTATTGCTCAGCTTTGCTCTGTTTTGCTTTGCTCGGCTTTGCTCTGTTTTGCTCGGCTTGATTTGGTGGATCAGTGAATCTACCGGATCTGCTCACCGCGGTCTCATTACAGGACGGTTAACGTACGGGATGGTCTCGTGCGCGAACCGTCGGAGAACGCTACGTGCAAGGTGGAGCAGAGACATGACTATTCAAAGGACCGGACGAAGTATCGAGAAAATCAGGGGCAATTTCACGCCGGCTTGCAGAAGTTGCTTTCTTTTGGTTGCAGTTTTCGGAGCGTTGTGTTTGTCGCCGGCTCCCGCGACCGCGGATTTCATCACCTTTGACTTGAACGCCGCCATCCTCGATTACGACGCTGACGCGGACCAAAACGCGGTGTCAGGTACACTGACGGTGACCGAGAACACCGGTTCGGACTTCCAGGTCAGACGCGAGAACAACACCAACGTTCTGGATTCCGTCGAGATCTCCGGAGACAACGGTGATTTTAACTTCGTCTTTACGCTCAACCTGGTCAAAGGACTAGCCGAACAGTGGTCGGCGACCGGGATTCTGCGGTTTACCGACGCCAACGGGGGGACGGACGCTGTAATCGGAAACTTCGTGTCCGACGACATTAGTATAATATCTGATGGCCCCGGATTTCTGCAGATCCTGGGGACGCTGAACAACGACTCGCCATCGATTCTTCAGAACCGGGGGGACCCCTGGACGTTCGTCGGCGATAGCAGCATCCTCGGAGAGCCCTCTGGCGGGGACGCGATGATCGGTATCGGAAACCCGAGCGACTATGATGATGGGTCGGTGTTTGTCCTGAAGATCGGCGCGGGTACCCTCTCTCTTGACGCTCTGTTCGGCTCGGATTTCACTAAAAACGGCGGAGAAGTCAAGGGCATGGTCACGCCCGAACCGGCGACGATAGGCCTCCTGGCGATGGGCGGTTTGGCGATCATGGTTCGTCGCAAACGCAGCCGCTGAGTGTGACAAACGCTCGGACACTGTCGAAAAAGTAGAGGGGGCAACCATCGCTGTTTGCGACAGGGTAAACGCGTGATTCCGAGGAAACCGGTCTGTTTCGGGGGTCTTGCCGATCCGCTCCGATGCGTTTGCGAGTTGCCCGGAGCGGTCCGATTCGCTACGCTCTGGCCATGCCGCTCCACGATCGAGCCATCTGCATAAGGACGACGGACTACAGCGAGACCTCGCAGGTCTTGCGTTTTCTGACGCGCGGCGGGGGTATCGTCAGCGTTCTTGCCAAGGGCTCCAAGCGTCCCAAGAGCAAGTCCGGCGGGGCGCTGGATCTGCTCAGCGAGGGGCAGATGGTGTTTTCCCAACCACCGTCGGGCGCGATGGGTACGCTGTTTGAGTTTACCGAGACGGTCTCTCACCTGCCTCTTCGCGCCGACGCGGGGCGGCTTGACAGGGCGTTGTACATGATAGAACTGGGCGGTCTGCTGCTGGGCGAGGGCGACCCGCATCCCGAAGCCTTCGATCTTCTGCACAACGCGCTGGGTCGCCTGGGCGACGCCGATGCGCCTCTGGGCGCGGTGTTGGCGTACTTTCAGTGGCGGATACTCACCCACGCGGGCCTGCTGGGGCAGTTGAACCGGTGCGTCGAGTGCGATGTATCTTTCGGCGAGGGCGATCGGGGGCGTGGATCGTATTTCAGTTCGGCCCGCGGAGGGCTGCTTTGCGCATCCTGCGGTTGTTCGGCGGATGAGAAGACAAGCGTCAGCGAGGCGTCCATCAGCGGCTTGGCGGGTCTCGAATCCGCCCGCGGGCGAGGGGGGGGGCAGTTGTCCTCCGACGAGATCCTCGGGGTCAATCGCCTGTTGTCGTACCACGCGTCGTACCAGTTGGGCAAGCCCCTGCGAATGGCCAGATACGTCATTCGGTAGCTTTTGCGACGCCTGTGTGCTCGGAGATCGATTCGATAGCTTGCAGGTTGCCCTCGGGCGGGTATAATGACAACGAGTTTCGGTGCGCCCCGCTGCGCGCCGGATACCAAGACAGGAATACGCCTATGACAAACAAATACCAATGGTTTGTGATTCTCTGTGCGGTCGTGGCGGCGGGGGGACTCTGCGCGGGCGCCGAAGAAACCGAGCACGTCTGGAAGAACGGTAAGTGGGTACCCGCCGCCAAGCCCGCCGAAGGCACGCCGGAAGGCGAACTGGCCCTGGTGCGCATGTACCTCGATAAAGACCGCCCGAAGGATGCGTTGAAGGCGACAAAGAAGTTCATGATCAGCTATCCCAACGATTCGCGTCGGGAAGAGATAATGATGCTCTCCGGACAGGCCGAGATGGACCGCGGGCGCTACAGCAAGGCAAACGAACGTTTCGGCGAACAGATGGACCAGTACCGCAACGGCGCGTTTTACGATCGAGCAGTGCAGCGTCAATACGAAATCGCCGACGCGTTTCTCAAGGGGCGCAAGCGGCGGACGATGTGGATGTTCAAAGTATCTGCCATCGATAAGGGTATCGAAATCCTCAACAGTATCGCCGATCGCGTCCCCGGAACGGTTATCGCCGAAAAGGCCCTCCTGCGGGTGGGCGACTACCACTACGACGCCAGAGAGGTAGTCAAAGCGGTGGAGGCATACGATCACTACATCAAGACCTTCCCCCAGAGTCCGCGAAAGCGGATGGGACACGCGATGCTGCGGGCGGCTAGGGCGAGGTACGCCCAGTACAAGGGAGAGGCATTCGATGATACTCCGCTGATCGACGCACAGCAGCGATTCTCGAGTTACTCCAACCGCTACCCCGAACAGGCCGACAAAGCCAACATACCAATGGTGCTGTCCCAGATACGGAATTCCCTCGTGCGGAGATATTTCACCTCGGCGAGATTCTACCAGCGAGTGGGGCGCAAGACGGCGGCTGTTTTCTACTACAAAAAGGTCATCGCGCAGAACGCCGAAACCCACTGGGCACGCCGGGCCAAGGATGCACTGCGCGCACTGGGCGCCGCGCCCGCAGCGCGCGATACAGTGGCGAAACCCCAACCGAGGACCCAACCGCGACCCGGCGCCGCGAAGAAATCCACCGGTCGCACCGATGCGGATTCCAAACCGCCGAAGAAGGGCAAGGTGGAAAAATGAAAACTTTACGATTCGTTACCATCGGTAGCCTTATCGCCCTGATCGCGGTCTCGGGCTGCGGGTACAAGATCGGAACGATGCATCGCAGCGACGTGCGGACTATTGCGGTACCGGTTTGGACGCGAGGACCCGGCGTCTTTAGACGCGGACTCGAAATGGACCTCACCAAGGCCATCGTCAATCGAATTCAACTGGACACGCGATATCGTATCTGCGCCGAAGCGCAGGCAGACACCAAGCTCACCGGACAACTGACAAACGTCCGCCAGCAATCGCTTACGATAAACACCGACACCGGCGCTTCCAGAGCGATGGAAGCCACTTTCACCATCTCGTTCAAGTGGACCGATCTGCGAAACGGCGAGGTGCTCGAGAACAGGGACAATTTTGAAGTCAGCGGGCGATATATCGAGGCCGCCCCGTTCGGCGAAACGTTTTTCTCGGGCAGCCGGGAAGCCATAGACGAAGCCGCCCAGCGCATAGTCGAACAACTCGAAGAGGGATGGACCGATCCTTCCGAAAAGACGGATGACGACGAGAAACCATAAAACCAGGACTCAGACACGCCGCGAGGCACCGGTCTCGCCACTGAGAGTCCCCAACAGGTGCGCCTTTGCACCCGGACCCTGCCGAAATACATGAGCGATCCGAATCAAACACCGAACGAACCCCAAGGCCCTGGCGGTAAAGATCCCGGTAGACCGGAAGGCTCCGGGCCCCAACCGCCCAACAAGCTTGGTAGATCCCTGATGGGGTGGGTCATCATTATCGGTATGGCCGTCCTCCTAATGACGTTTCTTCGCAGCGGTATGGAACATGGGCGGGAAATCACCATTACCGATTTCTGGCAATACGTCGAGGCCGGACAGGTCACCGGCGATATCATCATCGAAAAGGATACCATCACCGGGGAAAATACCAAGGATGTCATCGTAGACGACAAGGAGGGCACCTACAAGTTCCACGTCCAGTACAACCATCGCGACGACGAGCGGTTCACCGACAAGATCTACCAGGCCGCCAAAGATAACCGCGGTAAGTTCGATGTAAAATTCAAGCCCACCGGATGGTGGGAGATGATGCTTCCACATCTGCTGATGACGGCGCTGGTGTTCCTGGCGATATGGTTCTTCGTGTTCCGGCGTATGGGCGTCGGCGGAGGAGGGGGAGGAATGCTGGGCAGCTTCGGGCGGTCCAAACATCGCCTGACGCCAAAAGACCAGACCGGCGTGACCTTCGGCGACGTAGCCGGCGTCAACGAAGCGAAAGAGGAAGTCAGCGAGATTATCGAGTTCCTCAGGAACCCGCAGCGATTCCGGCGGTTGGGCGGGAGGATTCCCAGGGGCGTGCTGCTTGTCGGCGAGCCCGGATGCGGTAAAACGCTCCTCGCCAAAGCCATCGCCGGAGAAGCCGACGTTCCGTTCTTCTCGATTTCGGGCAGTGATTTCGTCGAAATGTTCGTCGGCGTGGGGGCTTCACGCGTTCGAGACCTCTTCAAACAGGCAAAAGAACGCTCCCCGTGCATCATCTTCCTTGACGAAATCGACGCCGTGGGGCGAAGGAGGGGCGCATCGTTCGTCGGGGGCGGGCACGACGAAAGAGAGCAAACCCTAAACGCGATCCTGGTGGAAATGGACGGGTTCGACTCATCCGACCAGGTTATCGTCATCGCCGCAACAAACCGCATGGACGTTCTCGACCCCGCACTGACGCGACCGGGACGATTTGACCGACAGATAGACGTACCCCTTCCGGACCTGCAGGGACGATACGAAATACTGAAAATCTATGCCGACAAGATCACCTGCGATCCGAATATCGATCTCCGCAAGATGGCCAGAGGTACGCCAATGTTCAGCGGCGCCGACCTGGCCGCCCTGGTCAACGAAGCCGCAATCGCCGCAACAATGGGCGACAAGGAATACGTTGATCTCAGTGACATGGAAGAGGCTCGCGACAAGGTTCGCTGGGGGCGGGCAAGGAAAAATCGCGCCATCGACGAAACGGAACGCGAATGCACCGCCTACCACGAAGCCGGACACGCGCTGGTGCAGGTCTACGCGCCCGGCGCCGATCCGCTGCATAAAGTCTCGATAATCCCGCGAGGGCGAATGGGCGGCGCAACGTTCTCCCTGCCCGAAAAGGACAGGTACATCTACACCCGTAAATACTGCGACGCCCTCCTGGCGGTCTGCTACGGAGGCAGGATCGCAGAAGAGGTATTCTGCGGCGACTCCTCCAGCGGCGCCAGCAACGATATCGCCCAGGCCACCGCAATCGCGAGAAGAATGGTCCTGGACTGGGGCATGTCCGAAGAACTCGGACTCGTGCATTACGGTAACGGCGCCGAAGAAAAGCAAATGTCGCCGATGTTCGGACAGAACGAGTACTCCGACAAGACCGCCGATCTGATCGACAAGGAGATAAAGGCGATCGTCGACGGCGCATACCGTTCGGCCCGCGAGATGATCGAGTCCAATCGCGACAAGGTCGAGCGCCTCGCGCAGGCTCTCCTGAAATACGAAACCCTTGGCGCTGACGAAGTGACGCGAATACTCGATGGTGAAATGCTCGATAAACCGACCGTCTCCGACCTGATCGGTATCGAACAGGCGAAAACCGGTTCGCCCGAAAACGAAACTTCCACCGACCAGGATGATGCGCCCGAATCTTCCGAGGATTCCCCAGACGCCTGAAACGCTCCCGATGCCGCGGAAACTGCAGGATATCCTGACCGCCGGGGATCGCGACCCAGCAGTGGTCATGGGAATCCTGAACGTCACGCCCGACAGCTTCTCCGATGGCGGGAAGTATCTCGACCCCCAAACCGCCCTGCAGCAGGCCCGCCGGATGATCGACCGCGGCGCCGAGATAATCGACATCGGCGCCGAATCGACCAGACCGGGCTCCGACACCGTACCGCCGGACGAGCAGATACGGCGTCTCGCCCGCATCCTGCCCGCCGTCGTCGAAACGCCCGCAATCGTGAGCATCGACACGACCAGCGCCGCGGTGGCCGCTCGCGCGATTGGCTGGGGGGCGAAAATCATCAATGACGTCACCGCCGGGCGCGGCGATCCGGAGATACTCACCCTGGCCGCCGAAAGCGGCGCGGCGATCGTTCTGATGCACATGCTTGGCGCACCTCGGACCATGCAGGATAACCCGCAATACACCGACGTAGTGGCGGAAGTGAAGGCCTTCCTGGCCCGGCGCATCGACGCGGCGCTCGCCGCCGGCGTGGATGAGGATCGGATCGTAATCGATCCGGGCATAGGGTTCGGTAAGAAGTTGGAGCACAACCTGGCATTGCTGCGGGGCGTCGACGATCTGGGCAGCCTCGGTCGGGCGATACTCATCGGTCCGTCGCGAAAACGTTTCATCGGCGAACTTGGCGGTAGCGATCGGGCCGAAGACCGCGTTGGCGGATCGATTGCGGCTTGTCTGACCGCACGACGCGGTGGCGCGACGATATTTCGCGTGCATGATGTAGCCCCCGCGGTCGAAGCCCTTAAGGTCTACGATGCCCTCATTTCCGCCAAAACGAACATCTCCTGAGACCTCCGGTCGGAAAAATCGCCCGTTTCCATTGAAGTGAAAACTCTCTTAAGGACGATTACGTAGTAAGTAGTGAATGGTGCTCCGAGCGCCGCGGCGCATTTGCGCGCGGATCGGGGCGGGATACGTGTGTAATGAAACAGTTTTTCGATGCCATCGCGGCTTATTTGAATCGCGTGTCCAACTACGACCCGGCGGTAGTGTTCGTCGAACTCCTCCTGATAGGAGTGGTTGTCTGGTGGATAATGCGTTTTCTCAGGGGCACGCGCGGCGCCAGGCTGGTCAAGGGCGTGGCGGTTATTCTTGTGACGGTCTACATAGTCATCCGCCTCTTGCCCGACAATTTCGGTTGGGAGCGAATCGAGTTTCTGTACACCGGTTTTCTTCTGTTCGCGTTCGTGGGGATCGTGGTGGCGTTTCAACCGGAGCTGCGCCGCGTACTTATCCAGGTCGGGCAGACCAAATTCTTCCGCAGCCCGCTGGACCGCGTGCGGGCGATGATAGACGCCCTGCTCGACAGCATCACATACCTGTCGCGAAATAAGATCGGCGCGGTCTTCGCCATCGAACGTTCCGTGGGACTTGGCGCCATCGAAGAGGCGGGCACGACCATCGACGCCGAACTGACCAGCGGTTTGCTGAACTCAATATTTTATCCCGGCGGATCGTTGCACGACATGGGTGTGATTATACGTGACGGGCGAATAGCGGCCGCCGGCTGCCAGTTCCCACTCGCCGAAAGCGACGAGGTAGACGCTTCGTTAGGCAGCAGGCACCGCGCCGCGCTGGGACTGGCCAAGGACAGCGACGCGATAGTCCTGATTGTCTCCGAAGAGACCGGTCGAGTCTCCGTCGCCTGCGAAGGCCAATTGTACCTCGGTCTGTCACCCGAGGCACTCGACGCCCTGCTGCTGGGCTTGCTGGCGCCGAGAAAAATGCTGCGGAAGCCTCTCCGCGGCGACAAGGACCCCCAGGATGATGATATCTAACCCCCGGAAATCCGGATCGTGACCGAAATATGAGCAAAGCACGGCAATCTACAGACGCGCCTCGATACAGCCGCCAGTGGTGGTTGGACTCGGCCAGAATTACCTTCTGGGTGATAATAGTCACCGTTCTGGTCTGGATCTACGCCGATATGGAACACACCAAGACCGACGATATCGCAATGCTGATCCGTCTGAACACTGACGGATCGCCCGAAAGCGTGCTGACTTCCGAACGTACTGCCGAGGTGACGTTTCGCCTTAGCGGTAGCCGCAGCGACCTCGACCGATTCACCAAGAAGTTCCGCGGGCAGTCTGTGGAATTCGACCTCAGCACCCTGCCTGATTTCGACACGGGACTCAAGAAGGGGTTTCCTTCTGTCCTGGCGCTGGAGTCCTTCGCCGAGGTGCGGGAATGGGGCCTGAGGATCGTCTCGGGAAGTCCGGCTATCATAAGCGGTATAAACATCGAAAAGCTCGAGCCCAGGAAATTGCCCGTCGAGTTCATCTTCAAAGGCGCCGAACTCGCCGAAGCACCCAACGACACTGTTGGAGTCCTGGCGCCGAGCAGCTTCTGGCGCAGCTCGACAATCCCCAAGCCGAAGATCCGGACCGTCGAGAAGGACCTCACCAATGTGCCCGCGGGCAAGGAACAGAAAGTCACGTTCCAACTGATCTCCAGCCTCGGCGGTAAACCCGTAAAGCTGAAGAACGATGCGGTAACCGTCAACCTCCAGGTCGTACGCAAAACGACCGCCGCCTCCGAGACCATACAGATAACCGTCAAGATCGTAACCCCCGCCGAATGGACGGAAACCGGCGTATGGGCCAAGTACAAACTCGTCCGCAGGGACCCCATCGAGTGGCGCAGCGAGATCGCCGTAACCGGTCCGCGGAAGGACATTGACATACTCAAGACGGACAAAACAAAAAACGTCGACGCATACATCGTCCTGACCGACAGCGACACCGAGCCGATAGAGAGTTGGTCCTCCCGCAAGGTCACTCTTCGTTTCCCGCCAGGACTTCAGATCCAACTGGCCTCGGGACAGGTCGAACCCACCGTGCAATTCCGACTCGAAAAACGAGTCACCACAACCCCGTAATCCCAACCGAGACCTGCTGCCCAAGAAACAAGGAAGCAAATCATCTCGTAAGGTGACCCCGGAACTCGCGCGTCTTGATGATATAACTGCCAATTGGAACAACTGTTAAGGTGGTGTGACATATCAGACGGCGTCAAACGGAGTTTTGAGGAACACGATAGGTGGATTCTATTGTTGCAAGTACCGTCCACCACATCGATTACAGCGGCTGGCGGAGTAACTATTGGCGGTTTGCGGATTGGCGGGCAAGTTCACGATTCTGGCGCTGCGGCGCGGTGGGGATGGGTGTGGTTACATCGGACCGTCAGCGGCCGGTGTGTTGTAAGTGTTTCTGCTATGGGTGTATAGCGTGGTCGTGTGTCCGCCTTGTGCGGCGAGAATGGGCGGTCCGCGACCTGGGGGTCGGCGCGGAACGTGTGAACCATGTGTGACACCTGCCGCATCCCGCTCGGTCGACGATCGAGTAAGTTTCTCGCGTACCGGCCATCGGCCCGCGCTCCGGCGTGCCATCAAAAACCGCTGCATCAAGTGACCGGTGCAACATTGTTGTCGACATGAGTGTGGTTGTGATGATAGATTAAGCCGTTCGAAGTGACGACCCGTGCTCGATTTCATTTATCGGTTCGCAATTAAATTTGGTGATGAACAATGGCAAAAGTTCCACAATCACAATCACGTTTGGCAGGACGATTCGCATGGTTGTTTCTCGCGGCTGCGATGGTCGTTGCGCTTGGTCCGGGTGCGGGGCGCGGGGCGGGTGCGGACGCCGGCGATGAGATGCTGGGGCGCGGGCGGGCTATGCTCAACAGCGACATGGTGAAACTGGCCCGCGCGGAGTATCGCGGGTTCCTGTCGCGGTATCCCGATCACCGCCGGTTCGCTGAGGGGCGATACGGTCTGGCGGTATGCCTGTATCGGTTGGAGGACTATGCCGGCGCCGCGGCGCAGCTCCAGCAGACGCTGGGGGTGCGTGAGTTCCGGGGACGCGGGCAGGCGATGGAGTTGCTGAGCCAGTGTTACCTGGCCGGCGGGGACTACAAGAACGCTCGCAAGAACCTGGAGAAGTTGCTGAGCGATCACGCCACCGGGGCGCACGTTGAATCGGCGAGGATATCGCTGGCTCAGGCGTTGTACATGCTGGGCGAGAAGGGCAAGTCGCTGGCGGCATTCGAGAAGTTCCTGAAATCGTATCCCAAGAGCAAGCACTCGCCGGCCGCCCACTTCTACATCGCCCAATGCCAGCTCGCCCTGGAGCAGTACGACAAGGCAATCGCTTCGCTGCAGGCCGCTATCAAGGGCGACGAGGAAGGTCCGCACGCCGTGGAGGCGTCGAAACTCCTGGGCCAATGCTACGAGGCAAAAGGCAAGTACGATCTGGCTGAGCGGAAGTACCTGGTGTTCGTCCTGAAGGCGCCGGACGATCGAAAGGCCGAAGGATACCTGAACCTCGCCCTGAATTACTACCGCGCGGGCAAGTACCCCCATGCCATCGATGCACTTAAACTTCTCCTGAAGAACTATCCATCGAGCGCGTATGCCCGTCCGGGGCGCATGCAGTTGGGCCTGTCGCAGTTTGCTGCCGGAAAGCATGCGGACGCCCGCAAGACGCTGAAACTGGCCGCTGATGAATCACCCGGCGACGCGTCGGAAACCCAATACTGGATCGCCCGGTGCGACATGGCGTTGGAAGACAACGCCGCCGCCTACGCGATTCTCAAACGCCTTAGCGGAGCCAAGACCAAACCGGCGAATCTCGAACGCATATCGTTCGACATGGTGATCTGCCTGGTGAACATGGGCAAGTGGGATACCGCAGCCGAAGCGTGCGCTGAGTTTTCGCGCAACTGGCCTGAGAGTCCGCTCGCCGGCGAGGCAACCTTCCATCACGCCTGGTGCCTCCACCAACTCAAAGCGTTCGTGGAGAGCAGCGAGGCCTGTCGCGAGATCCTGAAGCAGACCAAATCGCCCCGCGCCGCTGCGGCGAGAGAACTGCTGGCCGAGAATCTGCTGGCGTCGAAGAAGTACTCCGAGGCGGAAGTAGCATTCTCCGCCCTCGCCAAGGCCACTCCGGACAACAAGTCGTATCCGTACCGGATGGGGCAATGTGCCTATTACCAGAAGAAGTGGGAATCGGCCGCATCGCACCTCGCCTCGCTGGGCAAGCCCGCCGACGTCGCCAAAGACCCCGCACTCAGCCGGTCGCTATTGCTGCTGGCCCGCTGCCAACTCCACCTGAAACTTAATGCACAGGCGATCGAGACGTTCAAGGCGTATCTTTCGACGGCGAAACTCGATCGCAACGAAGCGATCTACTGCCTTGCACAGGTCCAACGCAGAGCAGGCAAACAGCGACAGGCAAACGTGACGCTGCTGGACCTGTTCTGGAAGACCGAGAAACTCACGGACAGATGGGCTATCCGGGCGGCTTTCGACTACGGGTACGAGGCGTTCGCCCGGAACGATGCCAAGCGGGCGGCCCCCGCTCTGGAGAAGGTCGCCCAGGCCGACGCTCCGGCGGAACTGGCCGCCCCGACGGCGTACATGCTGGCATGGTTGGACTTCAATGGCGGGCGATACGACCGGGCGGCCGAAAAATTCGCACAGGTTACCGCCAAATGGCCCAAGGACCATCGCGCCGGAGACTGCGTCTACTACCGCGGAGTTTCCCTGTATCGCGCCGGGAAGAACAAACAGGCCCTCGCCGTAGTCGATGGATACCTCAAGGACCAACCCGCCGGTGCGCACGCCGATGAGGCGCGCACCATGAAGGCCGCATGCCTGCAGGCCCTCGGTCAGATACCCAAAGCCACAAAGTCCCTGTCCGATCTGGCGGGCGACCCCAAGACCCGCACCGCATCGGTGCTGTACAAACTCGCATGGTTGCAGCGCAAGCAAGACGACACCGACGGCGCCATCCGAACGTATAACGCCCTGATCGAGGAATTCCCGAAATCCAAGGCGACGAATACCGCCAGGATCGAACTGGCTGACCTGCTGTTTGTCCGGAAGGATTACGCCGCCGCGGCGAAACTCCTGACCGAAGCGCTGAAGGGCAAGTCCGCCGCCGGTCGGTCGGAGGCGACCACCGTGTATCGGCTCGGTGAATGTTTGATGCTGAGCGGCCGGGGCAAGGAAGCGGCAGTTGCGTTCGAGGGTCTCGCCGCGCAGCACCCCAAGCATATCCTTGCCGCCTTGGCGAAATACCGTGCCGCGATGATCTACGGGAAACTAGGCGACCTTCCCAAGTCGCGCAAAGCACTGATCGAACTTCTCCAGATCGCCCCGGACGGTGAGGTAGCCGAGTCGGCCCATATCGCCCTGGGTAATTCTTATGCTTCCGCCGGCGATTTCGACAGCGCCCGCGGCGCCTATGCGCTGTTCCTGGACAGGTTCCCAAAAAGCAAACAACTGCTTCAGGGGCAGTATGGTATGGGGTGGACGCTGCACAATCAGAAGAAATACGCCGAAGCCAGAGGGTGGTACGCCAAAGTCGTCAGCACGGACAACGGTCTGACGGCGGCAAAGGCGCAGTTGCAGATCGGAAGGACACACTGGTCCCAAGGCGAGTTCAGACTGGCCGCAAGAGAACTTCTAAAGGTGGAGATCCTCTACAATTACCCGGAACAGTCTTCCAAGGCGCTGTGCGAGGCGGGCTTGGCTTTCGAGAAACTCCGCGACGTGAAGATGGCACTTAAGGAATATCGCCTGTGCGTCAAGAAGTATCGCGGTAGTCCCTCGGCGCGTCTGGCGGCAGCACGAATCAAAATCATCGGGGGTTAGTCCAGCAGCTTCTCGAGTTCTTCGATGCGCTTGGCATTGGCCGTAAGCTGCTCATACATAACATCCCGCATTCCGATCACGCCAATCAAGACATCGTCGTCTACAACGGCCAGGTGGCGAACGTGTGCGTGTTTGAAGATATCGGCGCACGATTCCACAGAGTCGTCGAGGGTGCAGGTTTTTACGGGGCTGGACATCACATCGACCAGTTTAACGTCTTTGGAGTCCAGACCTTCGGCGACAACTCGTGCGAGCATGTCCCGTTCGGTGAAGATTCCCGCGATGGTGTCGTCGTCCTTCACGATTACCGAACCGACATTCGCCTTGCACATCATTTTCGCCGCTTCTTCAACGGTATTGTCCACACCGGCTACAACAACGTCCGGCCCCTTGGCCATCAGAATATCTTCAACGGTTGGCATAAAGCTTACTCCCTGAAACTACTGAATACGATCTACTTGGCGTATCGGAACACCTTGCCAATCTGTACTATACGATTGCAGATAGTCTATCGGCACAAAAGTGTTCCAACCTTTTGCTATTCCTGGCGTTAGTATCGATGATCCCGGAATTGTAAGTCCAGATATCCACTGTCAAGCCGGGAGCATCTCTCATCGATCAACCGGTCCTGCTCATGTTGATCGACGGCGATAACGCCAATGAGATCTGAAATCATTTCTTGTGCGGAACGATTATTTTCAAATCAAGTTCCGCCAGTTGTTTATCGTCGACTTCGGCCGGCGCCCCTGTAAGCGGACACGTGCCCCTTTGAGTCTTGGGGAAGGCGATAACATCGCGCAGCGACGGCGCCGAGACCATTTCCATGACAATCCTGTCCAGCCCCAACGCCAATCCGCCATGCGGAGGTGCGCCGAACCGCAGCGCGTCGAGAAGGAAACCGAATTTCTCGGTTGCCTCTTCGGGCCCGATGCCCAGGATTTCAAAGACCTTTTCCTGAATCTGCCTGTCATGAATACGAATCGACCCGCCACCCATCTCGGTTCCGTTGCAGACTATATCGTACGCCAATGACTTTGCTGCCCCCGGGTCGGCCATCAGTTGCTCAATATCGTCCGCCGCGGGCATGGTGAACGGGTGGTGCAGCGAGTCCCATCGCTTCTGCTGCTCATTATAGCTGACCAGCGGGAACTCCGTGACCCAGCACCATGCCTGCAAGTCCGGGTCGCAGAGGCCAATGTCTTCAGCGATACGGACGCGCAGCGGGGCGAGGATCCTGTTGACATCGTCAGCCCCTGCCGCGGCGAAGAAGAGTATGTCTCCATCGTTTGCCCCGGTGGTTTCTCTGAGTTGCTGCTGCAGTTCGGGCGGAAGGAATTTCGCGACCCCGCCGGCGAAAGCCCCGTCCTCCAACTTCGACCACGCCAGGCCCTTGGCGCCATAGTCGGCCACGAAGGCGGTGTAGATGTCTATTTCCTTGCGCGTGAACTTGGCGCCGTCCGGTACGCACAGGGCCTTGACGATACCACCGGATTCGATCGCGCCGGTGAAGACCTTGAAGTCCGTGGCGCCCACAATCGCGCTGACGTCGTGGAGGAACATCTCGAAGCGGATGTCCGGCCTGTCGATACCGTATTTGTCCATCGCCTCGTCGTAGGTGATAATAGGCACCTCGTCGGGGAACTCCTTGCCGGCGACCTGGCAGACCTGTCGCAGCACGCTGTTGGTGATGTTCATCACGTCGCCCTGGGTTACGAAGCTCATCTCCAGATCGAGCTGGGTGAACTCCGGTTGGCGATCGGCTCGCAGGTCTTCGTCGCGGAAGCAGCGTACGACCTGGTAGTATCTGTCCATACCGCCGACCATCAGGATCTGCTTGAACAACTGCGGGCTTTGCGGGAGCGCGTAGAAATCGGCCTGGTTCATCCGAGAGGGCACGAGGAAGTCGCGGGCGCCTTCGGGGGTGGACTTCGTTAGAAACGGCGTTTCGACCTCGACAAACCCCTCGCTGTCCAGCACGTTTCGCATCGCCGAACAAATCTGATGACGCAGGATCATCGCCTGCGTCATCTCGGGACGCCTCAGGTCGATGTAACGGTATTTCAACCTCGTCTCTTCTGCCACCGACGTGAAACTGTCAGGCTCGAAGGGTACGCTGTCGGACTCGTTGAGTACGGTCAGTTCGCTCGAGACGACTTCGATCTGTCCGGTGTTGAGCTTGGGATTAATGCGGTCTTCGCCGCGGTGGCGGACCACGCCGGCGACAGAGATAACCCATTCGTTTCTCAGCGAATCGGCCAGTTCGTAGCGGTCTTTGCCCGCATCGTCGCCCTCGTCGGGTGTGTTGAAGACGACTTGCGTTATCCCGTAGCGGTCGCGAAGATCCACGAAGATCACGCCACCGTGGTCTCTATAGCTTCGCACCCATCCACACAGGCGAACCTCGCTGTCCAAATCGCTTTCGCGAAGTTGCCCGCAATTGTGTGTTCTGTTCAGAATTACGTCAGGTATCATTTCGGAGCCTCTTTCGTCTGTTACGCGGCCCGGGGTCGTTCCAGGCCGATCTCGAAGCCCTACATATTAGCCTTCTTATGCGAATTGGCAAAGATATTCTCGGGAGCCACGGATGAACACGGATAGTTCAAATGTAGAAACGGCGAACGGCAACGGCATTAGCCACGGATGAACACGGATAAACACGGATAGCAAAGATTCTCAAACGGCAACGACTGACGGCAACAGGGCGGGCTGTTGTCATTCGCCACTGCCGTTGTCGTTACTATCCGTGTAATCCGCGGGAATCCGTGGCTCAAGCCGTTGCCGTTCGCCGTTTCCACATTCTTCCTATCCGTGTTTATCCGTGTTCATCCGTGGCTAAAGAACAGGCCCCATCGCAATGATGGGGCCTGCCTTGCTATCGCGTATGAATCTTGCGTATTACGCTTCCCAGCCTTTGCGTTCGATGCGTCTCAGCAGCTTGTTGGCTTCATCAGCTTTCGAGCCGGTGAACTTCAGAGTCTTGGGATCGAAGGTAAGCTTCGCCGCCACGCGCTGCGAGATGATGCCCAGGATAATCACGGACGTCATCGGACCGGCGTAGGTGAAGTTCGACATCGGAGAGTCCCAGGGCCTCTCGCCTCTGGCGGCCGCAATGAACTCGCCCATGTGTCCGCCCTTGGAACCCGGAACCGTCGCTTTAGGCTTACCGAAGGCTTTCCGCGCCGTTTCGGGAACGAGCATCGGAGAGTTGTTGTAGTCGCCGGTTACCTGGAGCACGCCCTTGGTCCCGACAAACATCGTGCCGGTTCGGGGCAGTTTGCGGCCTTTCTCGTAGGCCGGGGGAATCGGGACAGCCTTGTCGGAGCCCTTGCCGTCATACCAGAAAGCGGTGAACGCGGGACGCTTGTCGGTCTTGGGGAAGGACCACCTGATGGTCTCTGTAGAGGGATACGTCTCATCGTTGGCTCCGGTGGAGGCCATCAGTTCGACCTCTGTCGGGTAGCCCGGCTCGAGAACTTTGAACATCGCGTTCATCGTATGGCAGGCCATGTCGCCCAAAGCACCGGCGCCGAAATCAAGCCATCCGCGCCATACGAAGGAATGGTACTTACCCTTCTTGTAGGGGCGCATTGGGGCCGGTCCGATCCATGAGTTCCAATCGATTCCGTCGGCCTTGGCGTCATCTTCGCCTTCGGGCCTTCCGACACCCTGGGGCCAGATCGGACGGTTGGTCCAGGTGTGTACTTCCGTGACGTCGCCGATGGCGCCGCCCTTGATGTATGCGTCGCACAATCTCCATCCGCCGCCGCCCATGCCCTGGTTGCCCATCTGCGAGGCGACTTTCTGCTTCTTGACTTCCGCGGCGAGCTGCTGACCTTCCCAGAACGACCAGACCAACGGCTTTTCGCAGTAGACGTGCTTACCGAGCTTCAACGCGCGCATCGCGGCGGGGAAGTGGTTGTGGTCGGGAGTGGCGACGACGACCGCGTCGATCTTGTCGCCCATCTCCTTGAACAGTTCGCGGTAGTCGGTATAACCTTTGATGTCGCCCTTGACTCTACCTTTGAGCCTTTTCTTGTCGGGATCGCAGACAGCGACGATCTTTTCCCTGCCCGCCCAACCATAGTGTGCGCCAGCGCGGCCGCCGCAACCGATCATTGCAAAGCGAAGCTTTTCGCCGGCCTTCTTGGGCGCCGCAACAGCTTTCTGACCGGTGCTTCCGGCAATCACAGACGCCGCAGCCGCTGCTGCCGCGGTCGACTGCATGAAAGTACGACGTGTAACGTTATTATCTGACATTTTCTGCTTCTCCGATTCATGAGGTTAGCGTGAAATAGCCCTAATAGTGTATTGGGATAAACGTAAAACACAAGCGAATATTACCGAATTCCCTGGTTCGTAGCCAACTTGGTTCCTGCTACTGCCGCACGTGCCCCTGCCCGGTGACGATCCACTTGTAGGTGGTCAGATCTTCGGCGCCCATCGGTCCGCGTGCATGCAACTTGTCGGTGCTGATTCCGATCTCGGCGCCCAGCCCGTACTGCTCGCCGTCGCTGAATCGCGTCGAGGCGTTGACCATAACGCTCGATGAATCCACACGTGCGATAAACTGCTCCGCCGCCTGGACTTCGTCGGTGACGATCGCCTCGGTATGTCCGCTGCTGTACGTGTTTATGTGTTCGATGGCTTCGTCGATATCCTCGACCACCTTTACCGCCAATATCAGTTCGAGATACTCCGTCGACCAGTCTTCCTCGACGGCGGTATTCATCTCGACGATCGCACGGGACTGCTCGCAACCGCGGAGTTCGACACCTTCAGAGGCAAATTGTGGAGCAATGTCACCCAGGAATCGACGCGCGATCCCCCGGTCAACCAGGAGCGTTTCAGCCGCATTGCAGACACCGGGACGCTGGCATTTGGCGTTGAGGGCTATCCGCTCGGCCATACCGAGATTCGCCTTCTTGTGGACGTAAACGTGACAGTTGCCCGCATAGTGTTTGATCACGGGTATCGTTGCCGCTTCGACCACCGCGCGGATCAGCGTTTGCCCGCCGCGGGGAATGATCAGATCTATCAGCCCTTCGGCACGGGCCATGGCGCCAACGAGTTGGCGATCTGTGCTTTCCAGTACGGTCACCGCCTCGCCCGGCAGGTTGGCCTGGACCAGCCCCTTCCGCATCGACGCGGCGATTGCCAGGTTGGAGTTAATCGCCTCCTTACCGCCTCGCAGGATACACGCATTACCGCTCTTGATGCACAGCCCCGCCGCATCGGCGGTAACGTTCGGGCGCGATTCAAAAATGATACCGATAACGCCGATGGGTACGCGGCGCTTCTCGACCCGCAGACCGTTGGGGCGGTTGCTCGCCGAAAGAGTTTGTCCGATGGGGTCGGTTTGGGCTGCAATCTGCTCGAGCGCGCCGGCCATCGCTTCTATGCGGGTATCGTCGAGTCTCAGGCGGTCGACCATTGCCTGCGACAGACCGAACTCCTCGCTGCGGGCGAGGTCCTTGCTGTTTTCGCTCTGGAGCCTGTCGGCGTCGTCCCGGATTGCCTTCGCGCAGGCCAGAAGAGCGGCGTTTCGTTTCTCACCGCGAGACGCCGCGAGTACCGCCGCGGCAGGGCGGGCGGGGGCGGTAAGATCGGCGATTATTCTGTCGGGTTCCATAGTCATGCTCCCATGCGAGAAAATCTCTGTAACCAAGATTACGCCACATACCCGACAAATGCAATAAGCCTGCAAACGCCGTATTGTATCGATGAAAACTTGACAGTAGAATCCTGATTGCCCTCAGGGCGCCATGCTGAGGCGAATCAGCTTACGGGAAGGTAGCGTGGATATGCGGAACCGTGAACGAAAATTGGTCACCTTAATCTTTGTCGCGGTATTGCTGTCGGTATCGACCGGCGCCGTCGGGCGAGACGTCGATACGAATGTGCGCACCGATAGCGTAAGCGCCGCGGGGGGAGACGTGCGCATCGCCCGGAGCGGCGCCTACGAAGTCCGCGACGTGGTGCTGCGGCTCAATCGTCAGAAGTGCAACGTGGGCGTAAAACGAATGAGTTTCGTTCCCCGGGGCGGTATCGTATCCGAAGAATGCACGACCGCAATCGACGCCGAGACCCATACAGCCGTAACCACCCTGAAACTCCGCGCCGGGAGAACGATAAAACTGCGCACCGAACTCGCCGGAGATCGCCCGATCGTGCGGTTGCACCTGCCCGCGGTAGCCGGCGAACTCGTTCTCGAACTGACCGGTACGGACCGCCTGACGTTCGCGACGACAAACGGTTTTTCCACCCACACGCTGGCTGGTGATGATCGAACGGTCCTCCTGCCCGCTGCAGGGGCGTTTCAGAATCGCCGAAGCCAGGACGGGATAGTATTGCATGCGGCATCAAATGCATCGGTGCGTATGCACATGATCTACCGCGAGGGGAGGGCTACAGTTCATATCGCGTCGAGAGAAGATGCGGTCAGTTCGGTGATCCTGACGGGCTTCTGCGGGGATGCATCCATCGCCTGCGAGGACATGGCCCCCGGCGTCAGGTTTGCGATTGTCCAAGAGGCGGTGCCCACTTCTCCCGCTGCCCTTGTCCGCAGCATCGAAGGCGGCGCTGCCGCGGCGGTCTCCGGCGCGCCGAAGAAGTTCACTGACACCGGATGGTCGCTTTTCACCAACGGGGACCGCGCGTTGGCTCCGCTGCTGGCCGATCAGCGCGAGGCCCAGATTCGGGGCGGATGGATGTACGGGCGAGACGGTGATAAGTTCCTGGACCTCGGTTTCGGCGGCGATCTGGGTATACTGCGCAGGGATTTCTCGCCGGACGAGGCGATGACGCTGACTCTGCGTGGTCTGTTTACCGCACGTTTCCAGACCGACGCCGAATCGTTCCCGCTGCTGAACACCGACTATTACGGCGGTTTTGCATTCGGACACAGGTTCGGTAGAAACGCATGGGAGGTGTTCGTCTACCACCAGAGCGCCCATCTCGGCGACGAGACGCTGGACTTCGGAACTCGCGCGAGGATCGACTACGGAAGAGAGTCCGTCAGGTTCCTCTGGTCGCATAACATCCTCGATAACCTCCGCGTCTACGGCGGGCCTACGGTCAACGTGTCGGGGTCAGAGGATTTCGTCCGGGGCAAGGTGATGCTTCAGGCCGGCGGTGAGTATCGCTTCAGACCCTGGGACGTACCGATGTATGCTGCGGGCGATGTGCAGGTCAGAGAGCAGAACGAATGGCGCCCCAGTTTCAACGCCCAGTTGGGTATGTACCTGGGCAAAGACAAAGCGAAGAATCCTAAACCCAAGACCCGCGTCTTCCTGGAACTGTTCACCGGATACTCGAACATGGGGCAATACTGGGACACCTACGAAACCTCGGGAATGATCGGTCTGGGATATAACTGGTAACGGCGGAACGGCTCATCACCCAATGTCCAGCAAGGGAGTGAAGCTGACATGACATCGCTTAAGCATACTAACAAGTGGACTCTCATCGTCACAATCTCTCTAGTCGCATGTTTGCTCACACCCGCCGGCCTCCGCGCCGCCACTCGTGAGGAGCGCGCCCGTCAGATACGTGAGTGGCTGGAACGTGCCCGGCAGAGCGGCGACCGGTCGAGAGGCGGGCGAACCAGGACTAGCAGCCCAAAACGCACGCCCAATAGAGCGCCGCGCAAGTACTACATCGATTCGGTCCGCGGATCGGATCGAAATAGCGGTCGCTCGGCGTCGTCCCCTTGGAAATCGCATACCAAAGCTGAGTCAGCATCGCTGGTAGCCGGAGATGTAATCCACTTCAAGAGGGGATCGACCTTCTCCGGTAATATTGAGATTAGTGAATCTGGGACGGCCGCCAGGCCGATACGCCTGACTTCCTACGGGACGGGCGAACTGCCCAAGTTTACCAATCCCACTACCCGCGATGCCAGCGGGAACGCTATTGTCCTTCGCGGGGACTACATCATTGTAGAATCTCTGCATTTTCACGATACCCCCGGGGAGCACGTATCGGGGATGATAATCATGACGAGACTGGCCGCGCTGCGTATCGATCGCGGTGCGGATCATTGCATTATCAGAAACAATGAATTCATCAAGACCGGGCAGGGCATCATGTCGGCCGGCGAGCATACCTTGATAACGAAAAACTATCTGGATGGCCCGAGTTATGCACTGTGGAGAACTTCCAAAAGCAGTTGGGGACCAATGGGGATACATTTAAACATTGGAAACCAGGAAGTGTCATACAACACAATTAAAAACTTCGGGACCAAAGACAGCCCCTGGGGCTCAGACGGCGGCGCCATTGAAATAGATTGCGGCAGATATCATAAGAAGAACATCTACATTCACCATAACTATTCGGAAGGCAATGCAGGATTCCTGGAATCCAGTTGGGACTACGATTGGCCGCGATATTCACAGGAAATCCATAACTGGAGAGTGTCCTTCAATGTGTGCTACGACGGACAGTCATGGCTGTTCATGTTGGCGCCGGGCGCGGGCATCTATTTCGATAACAATACGATAGCCCGATACAATGGATTCGGGAGGGCCCAAAATTCCGGGGCACGCATTGATGTGCGAGGGGGCTCGCCTGTTGGCGTAGCTTCGGGGCTCCATTTCAGGAACAATCTGTTTATCTATACGTCGGCTCCTTATACCGGTAATAGATCCGGCGGCGCCCTGAAGACAGCCAACTGGTACTCAAAGCACAAGTCCCCCGGTACTAAATATAGAGGCGACAAAGGCCAGGCCGGCAGCGGCGATCCCCTTCTTGTCGATCTGGAGAAGGGCGATTATCACCTCAAAGCAGATAGCCCATTACGCGGGAAAGGGATCAACCTCAGCAAGCTCTACAAAACGGACTTCGACGGTCGCCCGCTGCCTAAAGACGGCAAGTGGGATATCGGCGCGATTCAATACAGCGCGACCAAGCCGACTTACCCGCTGGCCAGTCACGTCAATTCCCGGAAAGGCGCCGGAGCCCAATCGGTCGGGCCGGTCAAAAACGACCTGAGCGTCCAAATTCAGAGCGACGATTTTAAAGTCATTCACAATACAGCCCCACTCAAAGCCCTCCAGGCCCAAAGGCCTTACGCGGGGATTCTCATTGTCCTGGACAGGGCCGCCAAAACTGAAGACGCCAAGGGCAAGGAAGCCAAAATCTTCGCCGAACGTTTGCGGGCCTCGATCGCCGGCAAGAATAAGACCCTGTTAGAGCAGTCAAAAACGGAGCCGGCAAGGGCCCTGATCGCTATCAAAGGCTATTTGAAATACCTGGTTGGCCTTGACGAAGGCAAAGCGATGATAGCCCGCTACAAAGAGCTGCGCGGGGTCAAATACATCAACACGCTTGTCGCGTATTACCAATCATACAACATGATCGCGCGAATACCGGACCCTCGAAGAAAAAAGGCCTCCTTGCAAAGTCTCAGCGGCAGAGTCAAAAAGTTCGTCGCAAAAGATAATCTTGATGATGCTTTACTCAAGGAAGCAAAGGCTCTGTTGTCCAGGATTTCCGAGTGAGAAGACTGATAGGAAACATGATTCCGGGGTTCGGGGGACGACTTGTTTTCAGACAAGACCTGCACGCGATGCGGTGTAGCCGGCTTTCTCCACGGCGCTGATGAGTTCGTCGGGTTGTAGATTGTCGCCCGAAATGTGTGCTGTCTGCGCCTTAAGATCTATCGAGACTTCACTGACACCCGTGCAGGCCAGCAGTGCGCTGCGGACGCTCGACGTGCAGTGGCTGCACGTCATGCCCGTAACTTGGAGTTGCAGTCCGCCTTGGGCGTCTTGGGGCGGTTGGTCTGCTTTCCGGTCCGGGCGCCAGAACGTACCTACGCCCAGGATGCCTATGAGGGCGACGGCCGACGCGTGCTTCCACCACGGTAGCACGCCGTGGTGATGCATCATCATCTGCTGCATATCGCCGAGGTTGATGAGCTGATCGAGCAGCATCCCGCCGACGAACGCCGAGACCATCATCGTGCCCAGGTATATCAGGCACGTCCGAGGGCCCAGCACTTTCCAGATCGTCACGATGGTGGCTGCATTGGTTGCCGGTCCGGTCATCAGCATCGCAAAAGCCGCCCCCGGAGAAACCCCCGCCAGGATCAGGCTCGCGGCGATGGGGATCGAGGCCGTCGCGCAGATATAAAGCGGTATTCCCACCAGCATCAGTACGAGAATCTGCATCGGACCGGGGGGAACGATCTGGGAGAAGTAGTTATTGTCACCGATATACACGGTGATCAGGGCTCCTGCGATAAGTCCGATCAGCAGTGCCTTACCGATATCCCTCGGCAGGACAAGCAGGCCGTACTGCAGCGCCGCGACGATCTTCCCGCCGCCGCCCTGCGCGGTGCAGCATGCGTCGGTGCATTCGGGCAACTCAGCGTCGCCGCCGGGATGGTCGGAGTTCCCCGTCACCGCAACGATCCCGCCGCCCAGGACGCCGCTGATCAGGGCGGCTATCGGGCGAAAAATTGCGAACATCCACCCAAGCAGGCTGAACGTGGCGAAGATGCTGTCGACGCCGGTTTGCGGAGTAGATATCAGGAAGGCGGTTGTGGCGCCCTTGCTCGCTCCATGCCTGCGGAGCGACGTAGCCACCGGTATCACACTGCACGAGCATAGCGGAAGGGGTACACCGAACGCCGAGGCCTTGATGACCGGTGCGATTCTTCCGCGTCCGAGATGGCGTTGGATCCAATCGGCCGACACGAGTACCGACAGCACGCCGGCGGCAAGGAAACCGAACAGCAGAAACGGCGCCATTTCGCCGATCGTGGACCAAAACTGCGCCGCAATGTCGACAAATTGCTCAAGCATTTGGTCTCTCCGGGCCGTTGCAGCGAGCCAGGAACGCTCCGACATCCATTTCGCTACGGATTCCCAATCGCGTCAGGGCGAAATCGTATCGCACGGGATCTTCCGGCGCCAGCCGCCCGAACGCTTCGGTGATCTCGACTACTGTCCGCATATCGGCGGCTTTGCGCTTGGTGGCGCCGAGACCCGTGGCGATTTTGTGCATGTGCGTGTCCAGCGGTATCAGGAGTTTCGCGGCCGGTATTCCGCTCCATCCGCCCGGGTCCACCCTGTCCTTCCGCACCATCCATCGCAGCATGAGGCACAGGCGCTTACACGCGCTGCCCCTGGCCGGGTCGGGCAGGAGATGTCCGCAGTCTTCGCCGGCGGCTTCGGTGATCTCCGCGACAAACGCCGTCAGTGCGCCCAGGACCGTCGCATCGTCGTCGGAGATCCCCTTTGCAAAGCACGCTCCCAGCGAACCGTGCCTGGCGATCACGCTTCGCGCCCCGGCAAGCATCGCCGCCACCTGGCGCCCCGTGCTGAACCGGTGTTTGAAGCCTCGCATAGCCCGCCGAAGCGCCGCTGGCGTGGTTTCGGCGAGGTATTTCGCCGGGTCCGGGCCGATACGCTCGAGCACGTCCGAAACACTTCTCAGAATCTGCGCCACCCGCCCGTATGCCAGCGAACTGGCCAGCAGCGCGACGATCTCGCGGTCCGCCAGCCGCCGATAAGCGTAGAGAAACTCCAGCGGGTCGGGGTGTACGTAGCGGCGGCGGTTCACGTCGCGGTACAAGCCGTCCAGAATGTCGGTATGTCTTACTAGAGGCATCGTAGATCACAGTGGTGGCGGGTTTATTTCAGATGCCATTGTTTTCCGTCGGCCTCGATCAGTTCGTCCGCCTCTTTCGGCCCCCATGTGCCCGCGGCGTATTGGAGCACATTATCGGCGCTGTCTTGTGAGCAGCCTTCGATAACCGGGGTGACAAACTGCCAGGCGGCCTCAACTTCATCGCTGCGCGTAAAGAGTGTCGCATCCCCCACCGCCGCATCGAGCAGCAGGCGCTGATAAGCGTCCGGCGGGGCCTCGCCGAACGACTCGCGATATCCGAAATCCATTTCGAGCGGCTTGATATTCATCGCCGGGCCCGGAACTTTCGCCTGGAACTCCAGGGCAATCCCCTCGTCCGGTTGGACGCGTATGGTCAGCACGTTCGGTCTGAGCGGACCGGCGGGCGGACGGTTGAACAGCACTTGCGGGACATCCTTGAAGTGGATGGATATTTCGGTGCATCGCTGCGGCAGGCGCTTTCCGGTGCGAAGGTAGAACGGTACGCCCGACCACCGCCAGTTGTCCACGTGAACCTTGAAGGCGACGAACGTTTCGGTGCGGGAATCCTCGGGCACGTTGTCGGCCTGGCGGTAGCCCGGTATCTCGCGCCCGTTGATCCTGCCGGGAGCGTACTGGGCCCGCACCACACCGTTGGCCGCACAAAGCGGCGGGATCGTCCGCAGCGCCTTGAGCACCTTTACTTTCTCGTCGCGGACGGCGGCGGCGGTCAGCGAGCTTGGCGGTTCCATTGCCACCAGGCACAGCAGGTGCATCAGGTGATTCTGCACCATGTCCCGCAGGGCGCCGGAGCGGTCGTAGTATCCGCCCCGCGTGCCCACGCCGAGCGACTCAGCGGCCGTGATCTGGACGTGATCTATGTAGTCGTGGTTCCAGGCGTGCTCGAAGATGCTGTTGGCGAATCGCAGGACCATGATGTTCTGGACGGTCTCTTTGCCCAGGTAGTGATCGATGCGGAATATCTGGTCCTCGTCGAATACCGACCGGGCGACTCGGTTCAGATCGCGTGCGGACTGCAGGTCCGTACCGAACGGTTTCTCTATGACGATCCTCGCCCAGGGATCCGTTTGCCCTCTCCTGGCCAGCGATGCTTTCCCGATGTTCTCGATGATATCGGCAAACGCCTCGGGAGGTGTCGCCAGGTAGTGCATGCAGTTGCCCGGTACGTTCCGCTCGGCGTTGAGCGTTTCGATGCGCTCGCTCAGGGCGGTGAAATCGCCGGGCGAATCGTAACTACCGCGCTGGTAGAATATCCGCGAGGCGAACGCTTCCCACGCCGCATCGTCGATCAGTCCGCGATGGCAGGGCATCTTGTTGCGTATCGAATCGCACAGTTCGGCGCGAAAGCTTTCGTCGGTCTTGTCGCTGCGCGAATACCCGATGATAGCCGCCGATTCGGGCAGGTGGTTCCGGCACCACAGTTGGAAGATCGCGGGCATGAGTTTGCGGCGGGTCAGGTCGCCCGAGGCGCCGAACACTACCATCACGAATGGTTCGGGGATGCGTCGGGATGTCCGATCAGTCGTTGTTTCACTCATGGTTATCGCTCGATACTTTCGGGCAGCGACTCGATGAAGCTGCGAATCTCATCCCGCACGCGCCGGTAGCAGTCGAGTTTCTCATCGTCGCTTTCGCATTCAGCCGCCATCAGGGGCGGATCGTCAAAACCGACGTGAATCACCTTAGTCCGCCCGGGGAATACCGGGCAGCTCTCGCCCGCCCGCCCGCAGACGGTCACCACGTAATCGAACTCGATATCGCGCAGTTCGTCAAGATGTTTGGACCGCTGGGAGGAGATATCCACGCCCGCCTCAGCCATCACCGCAACGACATTGGGGTTCATCCCGTGTGTTTCGATACCGGCTGAATACGCTTCGATGCAGTCGCCCTTGAGGCTCCGGGCCCAGCCCTCGGCCATTTGGCTGCGACAGGAATTGCCCGTACAGAGAAACAGTATCTTCAGCTTCGGCGGTGTTTTAGTTATGTCTATATCGCTCATCCCAGCGCCACGTCCAGGGTCATCATGATCGCAAAGCCCACTATCACTCCCATTGTAGCGAGGTCTACGTTGCCTTTGCGTTGAGATTCGGGAATAAGTTCTTCTGCCGTCACGAAGATCATCGCCCCGGCGGCGAACGCAAGCGCGTACGGCAGGATTGCTGTCATCGAGATAACCAGCGCCGCACCGAGTACTCCGGCCACCGGTTCGACCACTGCGGAGAGTTGCCCGTACCAGAAGCACTTGAAACGCCCCATGCCTTCGCGCCTCAGCGGAAGGGCGACGGCGGTTCCCTCCGGGAAATTCTGCAGTCCGATACCGATGGCCAATGCGATAGCGGCGCCGACGGTGGCGCCCGGAATCCCGCTTGCGGCCGCCCCGAACGCCACTCCGACAGCCAGGCCCTCGGGAAAGTTGTGTATCGTTATCGCCAGGACCAGCAGCGTGCTGCGATGCCACGAAGTTTTCGGGCCTTCGGGCACGTGCAGGTCGGGGTGCAGGTGCGGAAGGATGCGATCGATAATGCGGAGGGCAACAGCCCCCAGGATAAAACCGATCAGCGGAGGGAGCCATTTCCACGTCGCACCCACCGACGCCTCAGACATATCGATAGCCGGCGCCAGCAGGCTCCAGAAGCTCGCGGCGATCATAACGCCGGCGGCGATGCCCAGCGAGCAATCGAGGTACTTCTGGGAGAAGTTCTTGCTGAAGAGTACCAGGGCGGCGCCCATCGCCGTCACACCCCACGTGCCGATAGTTGCGATCAGGGCCTGGATAACAGGATTCAAATCATAGAACCATTGCATAGCTCTCTCCGTCAGGCGACAAAGTTTACGTCCCGCCGGCCAGATGGACCGACAGGATCCGAATACCAATACCGATAAGAACCAGCCCGCCGAAGCACTCGGCAAGGCGGCGGGTGCGATTGCCCAGGCGAGAGCCCAGGCATATTCCAACCAGGCTCATCAGCCCAGCCACCAGTCCGATTATAATACTCGGCAGCCAGATCGATACGCCCAGAAAAGCCATACTCAACCCGACCGCCAGCGCGTCAATACTGGTAGCCACCGAAAGCACCACCAGCGACCAACTTCGCGACGGGTCTTTCCGGAGACCCCCGCCCCCGCCCAGCGCCGCATCCCACAGCATCTTACCACCGATCGCACCCAGCAGGGCGAACGCCACCCAATGATCGTAAGCTTCCACGTACACGGCGATGCCCCGCCCGCAAAACCAGCCAATCACGGGCATCATGAACTGGAAGAGCCCGAAATGAAACGCGATACGAAAGACATGGCGCCCGGTCAACCGCTCGATCATCAGCCCGGTCGCAATAGCCACAGCAAAAGCGTCCATCGCCAGACCGACCGCAATTCCACCTGTGCTAAACCAATTCATCACCAGCACATTGTTACCCCCATTGCCCCCGAGTCAACACCGGCTTTAAGATTCGCTATCGCCAGGTGCTATTCCTCCACCACAGCGCCCACGGGGCAGTGTCATAAATCGCATACCGAAGTGTCCCTGACGTCCTGTTCCAGGGCGGAGACAAGACGCCGGACCTCCACGGTCAGGGCGGCAGCGGCCCCTTCCATGCCTTGCAGATCGCCTGACTTTGCAAGGGTCTCGACGGCCTGGGCGGCGCGGATGGCGTCATCAGCGGCCATGATGCCCAGCGAGCTCTGCAGGGCGTGGGCGGCCTCGGTAATGGCGTTGGGGTCTCCCTGCGAAACGCCCCTCTGGACCTGCGCAAGTCCATCCGCACCATCGGTGAGGAAAACCGCGACGAGTTGGCTGAACAGATCTTCGTCTCCCCCCACGCGATCCAGGGCGACCTGCTTGTCGTAGGGGTTTTCAGCGGGCGTCTCTTCAGAGGACTGCTCCTGTGGGACAGTGCCCCTCTCGCCTTCCTGCTGTGAAAGACCCTCCCGGTTTGGGTCCGGCAGATTTCGCTCAATGGCGTCGGCAAGCTCTTGCGGCCTGATGGGCTTGGGGAGGTAGTCATCCATACCGGAAGCCAGGCATTCCTCGCGGTCGCCCTTCATGGCGTTGGCGGTCATCGCGATGATTGGGATGTTGTGATTCCGAACGGGCGAGTTCGGATCTCGGATGGCCTGGGTGGCCTCGTATCCATCCATCTCAGGCATCTGACAATCCATCAGGACCAGGTCGTAATTCTGGCGAGAAAGCGATTCAATCGCCTCGACGCCGTTGGCCACCGCATCGGCGCGGTATCCGAGCTTAACATCGAGAATACGCAGGACGACCTTCTGGTTCATGATGTTATCCTCAGCGAGAAGGATGCGAATACGCCGCTTGCGATCTTCGGTAATCGAGTGACGTGTGACGATGGCCTCCGACGGAAGCCAGCCGAAGTCCTCCGACTTGCTGGTGACCGTTCGCAGGCAGTCGAGCAGTTGCGACTGTTTGACAGGTTTGGTCAGATATGCGACAAAGCCGGCCTCGCGCATCCGCTTCGCATCGCCGCGTTGTGCGGACGATGTCAGCATGACCAGGAGCACATCGGGTAACTGCGGGTCCGCCTTGATTTTCCGACCAAGCGTCTCGCCGCCCATTTCAGGCATCTGGCTGTCCAGCAGTACGATCCTGAACGGGTCGCCTTCATCTGCCGCTGTTCGCAGCACTGCTGTCGCCTCGGCGGGGCAGGTTGCCTCGGTGGAACGACAACCCCATGCCGCCAGGTACATTTGAAGGATCCGGCGGTTTGTAGCGTTGTCGTCTACGACCAGCACACGGAGGTCCTTGATGTCTTCCAGCTCAACGGGCGTTTGACGCGAGGTCGGCTGCTTGTCAAGCACGACGGTGAACCAGAATGTCGAACCGACGCCTTGCTCGCTTTCGACTCCGATCTGCCCAGCCATCAGTTCGACGATCTGCTTGGAGATTGCCAGGCCCAACCCTGTCCCACCATACTTGCGGGTCGTGGAGGCATCGATCTGGGAGAATGACTGAAACAATCGGCCCATCTGGTCGGCGGGGATTCCGATACCTGTATCGCGAACTGCACAAAGGATAGTTGCTTGTGTGGATGTCTCGGCTTCCAGGGTCACGGAGATCGCTACCTCCCCAGCTTCAGTGAACTTGACAGCGTTGTTCACCAAGTTTATCATCACCTGCCGCAATCTCCCCGGATCGCCCTGCAGCAACGATGGTGTTTCCGGATCGACGAAGCACGAGAAATCCAGACCCTTGTCCCTGACCTTTCCCACCAGGATGTCTCCGGTCTCCTCCACAGTGGTGCGGAGATCGAAGTCGATCATCTCCACATCCAGCTTTCCGGCCTCGACCTTTGAGAAGTCCAGGATATCGTTAATCAGCGTCAGGAGGGAGTCGCCACAGGTCCGGACGATTTCAGCATACTCCCGCTGTTCAACGGTCAGATCGGTGTCCAGCAGAAGCCCGGTCATCCCGAGTACACCGTTCATCGGCGTGCGGATCTCATGGGACATGTTGGCCAGGAACTCGCTCTTGGCAATAGTGGCGGCGGCAGCTTCCTCGGCCAGCGCATTGGCGCGATCAATGGCCTGCTCGAGTCCGGCGTTAGCCTGCTGCAGTTCGTGTGTACGTTCATCGACTCGGGCTTCGAGTTGCTCATTGGCAAGGCGCAAATCCGCGTCACGGGCTTGCAGGGAATCTGCCATCGCATTGAAAGACCCCGACAGATCCCCCAATTCGTCGTTCTTGTCGCTGCGGGACCGGGCGCCGAGATCACCCGAAGCCATCGTGGTGGCCATTTCTCCCAGTTCGTATAGACGACGAGTCCATCCCTTGACCGCCATGAACAAGGCAGTAACGCTTATGACCGCTGCCAATACCACCGTTACGATGAGCACCTGCCATTGCCGTTGTCTGGCCTCCTGAATCGGCTGATAAGAATGACAGAATACGGCACGACCAATGACCTTCTTCCTCTGTGCGGACTTGCTGTCTTTTGGCGAATCAGTCAACTCCAGATCGGCGCCGGAGGGGTCCGCCGAAGACTCCGACACGATGGACACCTCACGCTCAACGAGCAGGCCGTAGGCGCTTCGACCATGCTTCTGGTAGTCACGCCATGCTGCTTCATCCGGGGCCGCGCTGGAAAGCACGCCACCCGAACTATCGTGGACGGCAACGAACAGGGTGTGTTCGTGTTTGGCGGTATTTGCCACCAGGCGGCTGAGGCCTTCGGCGTCACCGACTGCCAGGGACAGTTCGCATGCACTGGCCAGGCTATCAGTCAGGGCGGCGGCCTCCGCTTCAACTCCCCCAACGATCAACCGGTCACTTGTGACGATCATCGCCGTCCCTACCACTGCAATCGCCATAAGAACCGTCAGCAGGACCAGAATCGTCACCTTCGTACGCAGGGACAGTCTTGTCTTTCTCCGGACCATGATCACTTGTCTCCCTTTGGTTTCGGGCGATACACAGTCCCAGCGGTTTTGATGAATTTCTTCGGCAGGTCAACACCGATCCGGTCGGCGACAATCAGATTCACGACAATACTGTAGATCGTTGCCGGTGGTGGGGGTTTCACATCGGGCGTCCCAGCGGAAACCTGCAATACACGATCGGTCAAATTTGCCGCTTGCGCGCCCTGGACCTTTGGGTCCACGCTAACCCCGAGTAGTGCGCCAATGCGGACGAAGCCCGTGGAAAAGCCAAAGACGGGTACCTTTCTCTTGAGAGCGGTCAGCAGGAGAAAGCGAACGCTCTGTGGATTGTAGACCGCCGGATCCGGAGAGGCCCAAACGATGTCTATGTCCTTGACCAACAAGGTGAACATGGCATTGGCGCGCGACTTGTGCCTGGCGACGTCAACGCTGACAATTCTCCAACCTTTCTTTAGAGCAGCCTTCGCGTTGGCAAGATTCTCGAGGCTCTTCTTGCTCTTGGATGAAAACAACATGCCGATGACCCTGGCTCGGGGCAGAGCCCGGTCAATCAGAGCAAACTGGGAGGTGATTGGGACACTCGTCGTGATACCAGTCACATTGGGGCCTTTGAGACCGGCCTGTCCAGTCCCCGCCACCATGCAGTAGATCAGCTTGTCGGCCGGCTGCATGTTCTTGCGAATCCAACTCGCCGCACCCGTACCAACAGCCACCATCGCATCGACCCGGTCGGCCCGCGCCCGAAAGTTCTTGGCCAGATTCTCCAGCGTAACTACTTCCACCGAGTGGCCCCAATTGGTCAACCGGTCAGCCAGGGCTTTGCTCGGAGATATGTATGGGCCCGCATCGCTGGTTCGTACAACCAAGATCTTTGACGGAGATGCATGGCGTACCTTCTTCTTTCCGCCATTGACGGTAACCTTGTCGTTCTTCCTGGTGTCATCGGCGGTGGCAGGGGGAAGCATGCACAATACGATCACACCAGATAGAATCGTCCGAACCGGTAGCCACCACTTCGTTCGAGACGAGTGGGGGATAATACTGCTCTCTGACGGTCGGTTAATGCGCATATCTGGTTGCTTGCCTAGAACTTCCATTGAAGACGAATAAAGAAGGTCCGACCGGGCGTATCATGGCCACCCGACACGTCAATGCCTCTGACGCCCCGCACGTTGCGATGGAACAGGTCACTCACACCGAACATCACCTCGCCGTTGCCCTTGCCGAAGGCCTTGGAGACGCCTACGTCGAACCGATGCGAAGAAGGCCCGTCCGTGACTGCCGTCAGGTGGTCGGCGGACGTGGACGTCTTGTAACGGTAATTGCCACTCAGCGCCCAGTCCTGCGGTAGGAACAGCCTTCCGGTAAGGCCCATCTTGTGAGTCGCCGGCATGTAGGATCTAACATCCTGACGGGTATCATCGGTGACGAAATCGTTGTAGGCATACCACCCTTTGAACATCCACTTGTCGGTCTTGTATTTTGCCTCGGCCTCTGCGCCATAGGAGTCCGCGCCGTTGAGATTCTTGGGGCGCACGATACTCTGCCCGAAGCCCAGAGGATTGCCGAGACCGTAGAAGCCGATTAACTTCGAGAAACGCTGGTAGTAAAGATTTCCCTGGACGGAGAGTTCTTTGTTGATCTGTCCGGTGTAACCTGCCTCCAGGGCCCAGGTCTCTTCGTTTTTCAAGTCCTCCAGGGGAGCGAGAATCTGAGACATATACAGGTCCGGGTTCGGACCCATCGCGCCTGCGGCGACAAGAGCGTACTGTTGAGACGTCTTGCGCAGTACGGTAAATGGCGTACGGAACGCCTTGGCGGCGCTTACGCGTGCGACATGCTGTTTGGCCTGATCCAACGCGTATATAGCCGACAAGCGCCCCGACCAGTCGGTATGCGTTTCGCTGTAGAAGTCACCACGCAACTGGGCTTCAAACTCCAACCTGTCGGTCGCCTTGTATCGGTCCATGATAAAGGCGCCGGCAAGGAACTCGCTTTGATTCTGCCCAATACCGTTGACGTACCCGGGCTTGTCGGAATTGCGCTGGTCCATGAACATCCAACTGGCGCTGCCGCCGACCGAGGTGGTATGTTTGTCGCTGAGATGGAAGTCGAGCTGTCCTTCCAGGACGTTCTCCATGGCGGTGTATCGCAGAGCCGGGGTCTCGTCGTTGTGCTCGAAATTGTTGTACCACTGCAAATAGCCCGTGACGTCTCCCTTTGTGCGATCTATTCGGGCGTAGGTGCGGACCATGTCGGCGGTCTTGGTTGACGTGTTCCCCATCGTCGGTCCCTCGCCGAAAGTCATGTGCATGTAGGCCAAACCGAACGACAACTTGGAATCTTCTTCGATGTCGTATATGCCCTTACCGTTGAATCGATAGCTTCGACTGAAGTCATTCGAGATGAAGTGGTCGCCGGCGATCGCATCCTCGGACGACTCGAACCGATTGTAGACCAGTGACGCAAGCCAGCCGAACTTGCCTTCCTTCCCTCCATGACGAACGTGAGAGTAGCTCTCGCCAAACTGATTGACCGTCGATGACATGAACAGACCAAGGCAGTCTTCCGGATCCTTCGTGATAATGTTGATCACGCCGGTGAAGGCGTTGGCGCCCCACACCCCGCCAGCCGGTCCGCGGACCACCTCGATGCGGGCGATGTCCTCTATCGGGACAGGCAGACGCAGCAGGTTCGCGCCGCCGGTCATTATGTTGTCGGCGCTTCGACCGTCGATGAGCGTCTTGAGCCGATCGGAGTACAACTCGTGCATTCCGCGAATACCTACGACGACTCTGTTGCGGTTGATTCGCAGAACGTCCACACCGGTGGCAAACTCCAGAATGTCGGGAATGTTCGTCAGACCACCATAGTGAATGTCCCTGGAACTGATAACGCCCACGGGCATTGACAACCACTTGACCTTCTCCGGCCTGCGAGTCGCCGAAACGACCGTGGTCATGTCGTCGTACTCGAACAAGAGCAGTTCATCGCCCGTCGATACCGCATCGTCGTCAGCGACGGGCGCTTCGGTAACTTTCTTAGGGGATTCAGCCGACGCCGAACGCACGCCCGCAAGCAGGCATACCGTCAGCAGCACCCCAAGATACGCGCATCTGCCAAGGCGTGACGACCGATGATCGGACATCAGAGGGCAATCTCTAGTTTTGTGCATCTCGCTGTCTCTGCGCCTCTTACGGCACATTTGTACGGACGCCCTCGATGCAGGTTGCCGACCGGTGTTCTGCTTTGCGTATGACCAGACTCGCTCTACGCAGCGCCCGCCACGCTGCACGCACGTTTGAACGATGTATTTTCCCCATGTGACCGACGACCCTGTAGCTATCACTATTTCGGCTGTTTCACGACCGCCCATTACCAGAAACCACAATTGCCACCAACCGCGGGATACCGCCCCTTGCCGTGCAAGCTCGGGGGCGACGTCAGATACGACCGAAGCTTCTACGCCAGAGGCTGCTACTGACTACCACCCACAGCCGGTTGACACTTTGCCGACACCGCGAGACAATACCAGTCAACATCCATAATTGCATATCCACGTGAGCCCCCTTTCGTCGGGGTCGTCACCGAAAGGAAGTGCGTCAGTGATTATTCGCCCTTATCTCACCACTGCGTGTCGGACAGTTTCTCTGCTGTTCCTGGTCTTGTCTCCGTGCATTGCAGCCGAGGCTGAGGGCAAGCCTCGTTACGTTTGGGCCGAGGCGCATCACATCCTGCCCGAGACGCATAGCGATGAATCGGGCTACTTCTCGCTTTGCGAAGGGCTCGACGGCGCGATCTACGTTGGCACGGCCAAGTACAACGAAAATGCATATCTCGTGGAATTCGATCCGGTCACGAAAAAACAGCGAGTGGTCGTGGACGTTCACAAGGCTTGCGGGTTGAAGGCGGTCGGCTATGCCGCCCAGGCGAAGATTCACACGCGGAACTTCGTCGGAGCCTCAGGCAAGGTGTATGTCGGTAGCAAGCAGGGATATCGCAAGAAGGGCGACACGTCGCAGTATCCCGGCGGGTACTTGATGACCTACGATCCGCGGACCGGCGTGACTGCGAACCTCGGTATGCCATTCAAGGGACAGGGAATCATCGACGTTACCGCCGACGAGAAACGCGGACTGATCTACGTCGTGACCTGCGAGGACCAGCACTGGATGCTCTACGACGTCGCTACACGGAAATATCGTGAACTCGGTCCGATGCTGACGCCTTACGCGATGACGCTCATAGACGCAGCCGGACGGGCGTGTGTGATTACGAAGGATTTTCGACTGGCCAGGTACGATCCGTCCGATGGAAAGGTTACGGTTCGCCCCATTGTCGTCGGGGGCAAGACCTTCGCCAGGGCCAACAACAGCGCCATCCCCACGTGGGTGCTTTCGCCCGATGCGAAAAAGGCGTACCTCGTCCTGATGAACGATCCGACGCTGGTGGAGATCGACCTGATGGGCGACGGGTCGACCGTCCGTGCAGCCAGCCGCGGACCGATGGTCGCCGGCAAGCGTCCCGATTCACGGTGCGCGCTGGCGTTGGGGCCCGACGGGCGGGTTTACGCCGTCGTCCGCGTCGATAACGAAACCGGTTTTGGCAAGGGCATGTTACATTACCTCGCCCGCTTCGACCCGAAGACTCAGAAGACCGAGAACCTGGGCGTGCTGGCGGTCAAGAATCCGGACTTCTTCAAGTTCGGACCCGGTGCTGACGGCAAGAAACCGCCCTGGTCGCACGGGTTTCACAAGCTGCCCGATGGCACGCTCACGCCGCTGCACAATCACATGGCCCTGGTCGCTGCTGCCGACGGAACGCTGTATGTTACTGTAATATATCCGTTTACGCTGCTGAAGATCGACGCTTTCAAGAGGCCGGTCCGGGCCAGGGGACCCGCCGAACAATACATCGACCAGATCCTCAGCCGATGCGATGCGGCAGAGGCAAAACTAGCCAACTTCACCAAGACCGCCGAAATCGTCGCCGACCGCTACATCGCCGGCGGGCTGATCGGCCTGCCGTGGCTCGGCCAGGCGCTCTCGTATGAACTGTACGGCCGGAGCGGGAACATCATGCACGTGGGATTCGATCGCCCCTGGAAGAAGAACCGCACCGACGCCGAGAAGGCCAAAGACGTCGCCATCCTCGGCTGGGACCGCACCCCGGCCAAACGGGACGCCAAGCTCCTGGCCGATCTACGCAAGCGGGGTTGCTATGTGATCGGACTGGGGCCCAAAGGCCTCGGCCCGGTTGCCGAATTGGCCAAGTCGTGCGATGCGTTTTTCGACACCAACAGCGGTCGCGACGATCGGATAGTTAAGCTGCCCGCAAACCGGCGCGCCGGGCGGGTCAATCATCTGGTCAACGCCATCCACGGCTGGGTACTCTCTGCCGAGGTGGTCGCAGCGTTGACGCGCCGGGGCAAGATGCCGACCATGTGGAAGTCGTGGGGCTACGCCGACGGTCGCACCTGGAGCGATCAGTACTTCCGGAAGAAGCAGTTTCACGACAAGTACAAAGTCGCCCCGGTCCCCGCCGGGCGGCTGGGGCACGATTTCCTGCGGCGGATTCGCTATTTACTCCGCCGCTTCCGGCGCCATGAGCTTCCCGCCGTAGGCCGGGCCGCCGACCTCATCGCCGCCGAGGCCCGCCGCGACCGCAAGACCGTCATTGCCTCGACGGGGCACATGGCGATGGTGTTCATCGCCAAATTCGAGGACACCGCCTGGGCCAGGAACATCGAGACCCATCACAACGTCAAGGCCCAGATGGACAACTTCGCAAAGAACGCTCCCGACGGTGCGCTGGTGGTGCGACTGGGCTACATGGGGATGCATCGCGATGTGGCTGAAATGCTGAAGAAGAAAAAGAACCGCGTCGTACATATTCTCGCCGAGAACCCGCGACCGGAGTTCCGGTCGCCCGACGGCTTTGCAGTCACCATCGACATGGGTTACGCATTCGGCGACGCGTGCGTCCCGGTCGAGGGCTATCCACTGCTGCTGTTTCCTCCCAGCGGCGTGATGCAGATCGCAGCCTACGAATCGGTCAACGTGGAGGTCCTGAGTCGCCTGGCCGACAAACCACCACGCTAATCGAGGATTGACCGGAACCGAAAACTGCGTTGTTTTCCCTCTGAGACACCGATAGAATCATCGGAGATGCCCACGATGGTCCCACCACGGCGGATCTTCGACGTGGGCGAGACGCCATTGCCCCGGTAATACTCGCACTTTGAGTACAGAAAGGAATCAATGCCTGTGAGGCCATCGATCGGTAAACTGTTTAGGAGCCAGTGGTTCTACCTGCTGCTCGTCATCATCACTCTTTCAATTGTGACCACCGTCGCAAATCCGCGATATCTTCGACCGACCAACATCGGGAGCATTCTCAAACATATTTCCGTTCTGGGACTGGTGGCTACGGGGGCGACGGTTTTGATCGTATCAGGCAACTTCGACATTTCCGTCGGGGCCGTGATGGGATTGTCAGCGTGCGTCATGGGCGTTCTCATACTACATGACGTGCCCGTCGTATGGACGGTGTTGGCGGGGTTAGGCGTGGCGATGCTTTGCGCCCTGTTCGTGGGTGGAGCGTCGATTCTGCTGCGTGCCCCGTCCTTCATCGTGTCGCTCGCCTGTATATGGATTTTCCAGGGTATGGCACTGGCCCTGACCAGGGGCAGCATACAGACCGTTCAGATGAAGGTTGGAATGCCCGGAGAGACCACGATCTTCGGATTCTTCCCCGTGATCTTTCTGATCACCCTCGCCGGGTTTCTGGTGATGCACTTCATACTGACATATACAAGATTCGGCAGGAGGGTGTATTCCATTGGTAGCAATCCGCGGGCGGCGTACCTGTCGGGCATAAGCGTTCGCCGCAACAAGCTGATGTTCTTCGCTCTCAATGGTCTGTTCGTTGGAATAGCGGCCGCTCTTCTTCTGCTTCGCGTCGGTAGCGCCAAACCAAGCACTGGAAGCGGGTACGAACTCACTGCCATTGGGGCGGTAATCGTCGGTGGGGCGCCGATAAGCGGGGGGAAGGGGAAGATCGTGGGGACTGTCTTTGGTGTGCTCCTGATAGGGATGATCCCAAACGTGATGAACATGCTTCACGTAGACCCCTACTACCAGGGTGTCGCGTTTGGGCTGCTGATACTAATGGCGCTCGCGGTGAGCGTGTTGAGCCAGAAAGGTCAAGACCTCGGTAAGGTCAGCCTCTGACAGATTGTGTTTCGAGAGGTAATACCCGGGGCTAAAGGAAAGGAACGTTGTGATGCGGAGAGTCAGGAACAACTGGTGGGCTGTTGTGTTTGTCGGGATTCTGCTGGTTTCCGGTTGTCGCGAGCAGAAGAAGGGACCGGTCTATGGATACGTAACACCCGGGCCCGACACGTGGTACAAGAAGGACGTGGAGGGCTTTCAATACGCCGCCAAGAGGGCGGGCATCGAGGTGATCGTCCTCAATTCGGACTACAACGCCGAGAAGGAGATCGCCAATATCGAGTCGTTGATCCTGCAGGGGGTGGACGGTATGTGCGTGTTCACGTTCAACGAGAGCGGCGCGAACATTGCGGCAAAGAAGTGCGCCAAGGCCGGAATCCCGCTGGTTGTGACCGATAACGCCGGACAGGTCCTCAAGCAATCGGAAGACATTGTCGCATGCATCGACTTCGACTGGAAGGCGATGGGCAACGATTGGGCCGAGTATATCGCCAAGAACTACCCCGGAGAAAACATCGCCATGGTGACCGGGCTCTTCGAGCACGTTCCCGTTCAGATGTACCGAAGCACCTTCGAGCCGAGGGTCAAGGAACTCGGCAAGAACAAGATCGTCGCAATCAGAGACGGTAAGTACGACCCGAGCGTTGCGATGGACCAGACGGAGAGCCTGATCGAATCGGGGGTTAAGTTTTCGGTACTGTTTGTGGGGAACGAAGATATGGCAACGGCGGTCATAGGAATGCTGAAAGGCCGCAAACTGCTTAACAATCCCATCAAGGTGATCACGGAGAATGGTTCTCCGGTAGGTATTCCACTCGTCAAGGACGGGAGCATCAAGTACACGATAAGCAGTTCTCCGGGCTGGGAAGGCATGATTTCGTTCCTCGCACTGCACGCCCACATCAAGGGCAAGACCAGCAAGCTCAACCAGCAGATCATGCTCCCGATCACCCCGGTAACCCAGGAAACGATAGACGACAAGACCAAGATTGTACCCTGGGAGGTCGATCCGGTCTGGCTGGATCTGACCGCCAAATACTTCCCCGAATACAACGGGCTGTATTAACCCCCGCGGAGGGCGATTCATGGCGGCGTCGGATATGCTACTGGAACTCGAGAGCATCACGAAGTCTTACGGGCGTAACAAGGCCCTCGACAACGTGAGCTTCGATCTGGCGGCCGGCGAGATTCACTGCCTGGTCGGAGAGAACGGCGCGGGCAAGTCGACGCTGATAAAGATACTCGCCGGAGCCATCGTCCCGGACTCCGGGAGGATCCGCGTCGGCGCCGAGAACTTCACTTCTTTGAATCCAGCGCAGGCGATGGAACTGGGGATATCCACCATCTACCAGGACGTCGAACTCATCGAATCGCTTTCGGTGGCGGACAATATCTTCCTCGGAAGCGAAAGGAAAAGCCGCATCCCCGGCGTCGTCGACACGCGCGCCCAACTGGTCCGGGCCAGGGAGATCATGGACGCCCTGAGCATCGATATCGACGAGCGGTCACTGGTCGAAGACCTCTCGGGCGCCCAGAAGCAGATGCTCCAGATCGTCAAGGCGTTCCACGACGAGGCGAATATCATCATCATGGACGAACCGACCAGTTCGCTCGGAGTGTCCGAAACGCGTGCCCTGATGACACTGGTCAGGGACCTGCGGGCTCGCGGCGTCGGCATCATATACATATCGCACTACCTCGAAGAGGTCTTCGAGATCGGCGACCGGATAACGATCCTCAAAGACGGGGTCTCCGTCGGCACGCACCGTCGTCAGGACGTCGACTTCGAAACCGTCGTCAGGCTGATGGTCGGAAGGGATGCCTCCTCGTTCTTCGCCAGGGCTCCGATCGAGATTGGCGATACGCAGTTCGAGGTCAGGGATTTTTCGCGGGACCGGGTTGTCCGGGAAGTGAGCTTTTCGGTCAGGTGCGGCGAGATATTCGGAATCGGCGGAATTGTGGGGTCCGGAAGAAGCGAGTTAGCCTGCCTGATCTTCGGCGCTGCGCGGCGAGACGCCGGATCCCTGCATATGCGCGGCCGACAAATCGAAGTAAACTCACCCAGGCAGGCCATACGACACGGAATCTGCCTGCTCACCGAGGACAGGAAAGACGCCGGTCTCTTCTCCGGCCGGCCGGTGCATGAGAACGTCATGGCCGTCAAGAACGAACTTCTCGCCGGACTGATTCTAAACCTCAGGGCCGAGGGCAGGATTGTCAACAACCTGACGGGGAAACTGGAAATAACGATCGCTGGGCCCGACCAGTTGGTCGAGGAGTTGAGCGGAGGCAATCAGCAGAAGGTCCTGATTGCCAGGTGGCTGCTCAGCGAGGCGTCCGTATTCATCTTCGACGAACCGACCAAGGGCGTCGACATCGGAGCCAAGGAGCACATTTACCACCTGATGGTCGAACTCGCCGCCGAGGGCAAGAGCGTTATCATGATCTCTTCGGACATGCCCGAGTTAATCTCCATGAGCGATCGCATCGGCGTGATGAGAAACGGGCGCATGACCCACATTCTCCCGGCCGAAAACCTCGACGAGGAAGATCTCATACGCTGCTTCGTAGGCGCAGACGATCTTCCCATCGCCTCCGCGTGAACTCGGCCTCCCGCCAGGCAGCCCGAAAACTGCGTTGATTTCGCCCGGGGACACCGATAGCATTACCCCAAAGGCCCACGGTGGTCCCGCCACTATAGGCGGATTTTCGACGTGGGCGCAACGCCATTTGGGCGGTGGGGAATACAGGAATACGCAACATGGCCAGGAAACTTGCCGTAGTCTTGTTGATGATGCTGCTGTTGTCGGCTCCTTCGGGCGCCGCTGACGAGACTGCCAAGCCTGGCGAGAAGCTGACAGTAATGCG
>CAZSLS010000035.1:0-42233 GCA_964607575.1 uncultured Planctomycetaceae bacterium
TGGTTGACGGCAGGATGCCCGGATTCGCGGCGATCCTCGGACCGGCCCCGACAAACGAAATCGCCGTCCACATAGTCCGGGAACTTCAGAAACGCAGTATTCTCACGTTCCTTATATGCAACGTCGACGGCAAGAGCATGAAGGATCAACTGGATGAAGAGGGCGTCGAGATGGGCTGGGACACTTATATTGTCCCTGCCGGTCGCGATACACATTCGGCGATCTACGTCCTGGACTGGGCGATGAGAGGCGCGCTGACATTCGGCGGACACAATAAAGGCGACTGGCAGAGCTGCCTGAGATACTGCAAGGAACGCATTTTCGCCTTCGGTATCACGTTCGGACCGATCCCCGACGACTGGTACGCTGTCGGCGCCGGAGCGATAGTAATGGGCTTCCCGGTGATTTCCGATCACGAGTCGACACCTGAAGTACGCCCCACGGGCGTGACCACTTTCGAAGCGCTGGTCCGCCAGATCGATCACCAGCAGATCGTCCCGACCTGCATAGAAGTCCGCGGCGTGAAAGTGAAGGTCGAGGACATAGACATTCCAGTCTCGTATTCGCCGGCATTTGAAGGCGAGCGCGTCCGCCGCGATGACATGCACGTCGAGTTCGGCGGAAAATACTCCGATGCCGTCGAGATAATGCAAACCGTTGACATGGACTCGATAACCGATGGCGAGATCACCGTCACAGGCGACGATATCGACACAGCCGAAGAAGGCGGCGCCATGCCGCTTGGCATACACATTCAGGTCGCCGGAAGAAAAATGAAGAGCGACTTCGAGGGAATCTTCGAACGCCAGCTTCACCGCTACTGCAACGAGGCGATGGGCCTCATGCATACCGGACAGCGCGACCAGATCTGGTGCCGCGTAAGCAAGGCCGCCCTCTCCGCCGGATTCCGCCTCAAGCATATCGGGACGATTCTCCATGCCAAGCTGCACGACGAATACGGCGGAATCGTCGACAAGGTAGCCGTCAAGATCACCACCGATCCCGCCGAAACCGCCGCGATGGTGGAAATGGCCGGACCGCTCTACGCCGCGCGAGACGAGCGGGTGGCGGGCATGACCGATGAATCGGTTGACACTTTCTACTCCTGCACGCTCTGCCAATCCTTCGCGCCCGACCACGTGTGCGTGATAACTCCCGAACGCCTCGGGCTGTGCGGAGCTTATAACTGGCTCGACGGACAGGCCGCATACGAGATCAATCCGACCGGACCGAATCAGCCTATCCCCAAGGGCAAGTGTCTCGATGAGCGAATCGGCGAGTGGGAACCGGTAAACAAGTTCGTCTACGAGAATTCCAATCGCAACATCGAGCGGTTCAGCGCCTACAGCCTCATGGAGAACCCGATGACCTCGTGCGGATGCTTCGAGTGCATCCTGGCGATGGTGCCCGAAGCCAACGGCGTGATGATCGTAAACCGCGAATATATGGGCGACACGCCGATCGGAATGGGCTTTTCCACGCTCGCCGGAAGCGTTGGCGGCGGATTGCAGACGCCCGGTTTCCTGGGAGTCGGAAGGTTGTACCTTACCAGTAAGAAGTTTATCAGTGCCGAAGGCGGGCTGGGGAGGCTCGTCTGGATGCCCAAGGAACTCAAGGAAGAAATGCGAGCAAAGCTCGAAGCACGCACCGCCGAGGCGGGCATGGACGGATTCCTCGACAAGGTGGCCGACGAAACGGTCGCCACTACCTCCGAAGAACTTGTAGAATACCTGGCCAAGGTCGGACATCCTGCGATGGAAATGGAATCGCTGATCTAAGGCCCACAACAACAGGGAAAGAAAAATGGCACTTACCGGACTTGATATCTACAAAAAACTACCGAAAGAAAACTGCAAGGAATGCGGAGTTCCGACCTGTCTGGCGTTCGCGATGAAAGTCGCCGCAGGCCAGGAAAGCCTGGACAAGTGTCCGAGGCTCGACGAAGCGGCAATGGGCGATCTGAGCGATGCGTCGGCGCCCCCGCAGCGGTTGATCAAAATCGGCGCCGATGCTAACCTCATCGAAATCGGGCAGGAGACCGTTCTCTACCGCCACGACGAGAAGTTCCATCACCCAACGGCCGTCGCGATGCAAATCTCCGACGCCAACGACGACCTGCCCGGGGCGTGCGAAGAGTTCAAGAAACTCGTCTTCCACCGCGTCGGTGAAGACATTCAGCCCGACATGATCGCCCTGGTCAACGATTCCGGTTCGGCTGAAAGTTTCGCAGCGGCCGCCGGCGTCATCAACGACGCTCTGGGCGTGCCGATGGTACTGATGAGTTCGGACGTTTCGGTGCTGTCGGCCGCCGCGACCGGACCTCTTGCCGCCGCGGGACCGGTGCTTTGCTACACGGGAGCGGCCGGCGACGAAGGACTCGCCGATCTCGCCTCCAGCGCCAAAGCGCCTCTGTGCGTCACCGGTTCGCTGGACGAAGTCGCCGCGGCCACCGAGGCTCTCGCCAAGGCGGGAGTTACCGACATGCTGATTTCCCCAGGCGCCGTCGGGGTCGACCAGGGACTTTCCTTCGTAACCCAGGCCCGCCGGGCTGCATTGAAGAAGAACTTCCGCCCGATGGGATATCCCGCGCTGGTGGTCGCGTGCGGCGAAGACAAGACCGCCGCCGCTCTGGACGCATGCACGTATGTCTGCAAGTACGCGGGCATCCTGGTCACCGATGCGTGGGATCCACACCTGCTGGTACCCATTCTGGCGGCGAGGCAGAATATCTATACTGACCCCCAGAAACCGGTGCAGGTCGAACCCAGAGTATACGAAGTCGGCGACGTGACGAACGACAGCCCTCTCCTGGTAACCACCAACTTCTCGCTGAGCTACTACTCGGTGGAGGCGGAGGTGGAGGCCTCACGCATACCATGCCGCATAATCGCCGTCGATACCGAAGGCACTAGCGTACTTACCGCCTGGGCGGCGGACAAGTTCAATCCAGAGACCATCACCGAAGCACTGACCGCGGCCGGTCTCGACGATACGCTATCCCACCACAAAATCGTAATACCGGGCCACGTTGCCGTACTTTCGGCACAACTGGCGGACGATTCAGGATGGGAAGTCCTCGTCGGACCGAGAGAAGCCTCCGGACTGGGACCCTATCTCAAGAATGACTGGAAGGCCGCCTGATCTCCTCCTACCTGCGGTAGTTCAATGGCCGGAAACTGCAAAGTCTCGTTCTTGCCGGACGACAAGACAGTTGAGGTGCGGATTGGTACTACGATCCTCGCCGCGGCTGGTCAGGCCGGCGTCTTCGTCAACAGCCTTTGCGGCGGCGACGGGGTCTGCGGGCGATGCGGGGTAATCGTCCGCAAAGGCACGGTTACCGGTGGAACCACGGAATTCTTCTCCCACGAAGAGATCCAGCAAGGACACATTCTCGCGTGCGAAGGGCGCATCGAATCCGACATCGAGGTAGAAATCCCCGAACACACGCGCCTGGCGGGCACGCCGGAGTATCTCGAAGCCGACGTACACCAACCGCCGGAAGTCCGCAAACTCGCGCACCGCAAGATGTCGCTGTCGCCGCTGGTGCGGAAAACCTACGTTCAACTCCCGCCTCCCACGCTCGACGACAATCAGTCAGACCTGCAGAGGCTCGAACACGGTCTGAGCGGTCAATTTGAAACGCAGGGTTTCCAGATGGGCCTGAAAGTCACCAGGCGCCTTCCGGAAATTCTGCGCCAAGCCGACTGGAAAGTCACCGCGATGACCGGGCACCGAGGCCCGCTTACCGAGATTATCGACGTTGAACCGGGCAAGACCAGTCGCAGAAACATGTGCATCGCCGCCGACATCGGCACGACCACCGTTGTCTGCCACCTGGTGGATCTCTGCGACGGGCAGACTCTCGGTAAGGCCGGAAAGTACAACTCCCAGATACGCTACGGCGGCGACATAATCAGGCGGATCATCCACGCGTCGGAGTCCGGCAGCCAGGACGACCTGCGAAAGAGCATCGTCGGCGACCTGAACGATCTGATCGGGCAACTCGTCAAGAAGCACCGCCTCAGTTCGAAAGATATCTCGCTGATCTCGGTAGCGGGGAACACGACGATGGTACACCTGCTGGCGGGACTGCCCGTTGCGAACATCCGCAAGGAGCCCTACATCGGCGTGGCGTACAATCTACCGGCCTTCCGCGCCGCGGAAACCGGGCTGCAGATACACCCGCGCGGGCTGCTGTACTGCCTTCCGTGCGTGGCGGGTTTCGTGGGCGCAGACACTGTGGCGGGAATATTCGCCAGCGGGATGACGCGCGACGACAAGGTGCGAATGCTGATCGATATCGGGACTAATGGCGAGATCGTGGTCGGTAACAAGGACTTCCTCGTCTGCGCCAGCGCATCGGCGGGTCCGGCTTTCGAGGGCGGCGAGTGCAGTTGCGGTATGCGAGCGTCCTCCGGGGCGATCGACCACATCCGACTTCTCGACGCCGATAACATCTTGAGCTACTCGACGATCAGTTCCGGCGATCCGATCGGAATATGCGGGACGGGCTATATCGACGCAATCGCCGAAATGCTGCGAACCGGGGTGATCGACAAGACCGGGCGGATATCCGCGGACGCCTCGGCGGCGCGCGTCCGCCCGCGCGACGACGGAGAACTCGAGTACCTCCTGACCGATCCCGAAGGCAACGGCGACAATCCGGACGTCACCATAACACAGGAAGACATCAACAATATAATGCGCGCCAAAGGCGCCATCTACGCCGCCGAATCCGTGCTGCTTGGCGCGCTGAACATGACGTTCGATGACGTCGCCGAAGTAATGGTCGCAGGTGCGTTCGGTAACTTCCTGAATGTCGATAATTCGGTATTCATCGGGCTGCTCCCCGACGTCCCGTCCGAAAAACTGCGGTTCGTCGGAAATACCTCGCTGGCGGGGGCGAAGCTGGCGGCGCTGTCTGATGACTGCTACGAAGAGATATTCCGCATCGCAGCCAACACGACCTATTTCGAACTCAGCACCGAACCGACTTTCATGGACCAGTTCGTTTCGGCCTGTTTCTTCCCCCACACAAACTTAGACTTGTTCCCCAGCGTGATGTCCGCGCTGTCGGGGAAATCGGAGTAGCTGTATGAGAGGTTCCATCATAGCATTCGGCGGTAAGGGAGGAGTGGGCAAGACCACCACCGCGGCGATGGTGCTGCACCGATTGATCGCCGACGGGGTCAAGCCGATCCTCGCCGTCGACGCCGATCCCAACGCGACGTTGGCGTTGACGCTGGGCATCGAAGGCGCCGAAACCATCGCCGACCTTCGCGATCGCATGGGCCAGGCCGCACAGGAACCCAGCGAAATATCGAAGACCAGGCTGATGGATCAGTGGTTGGCGGAACTCCTCAGCGAACACGTCGGTTTCGACCTGATCACTATGGGACGCCCCGAGGGGCGCAAGTGCTACTGTTACATTAACGGGCTGCTCAGGAGATATCTGAGCCTGCTGCGAAACAACTACGCCTGCGTGCTGGTCGACTGCGAGGCGGGAATGGAGTACCTCTCCCGCCTGGTGATCGACGACGTCGAGTCGCTGATCTTAGTCGCCGAACCCACGCCGATCGGACTGACAACCGTCCAGCGAATGAGCGAACTGGCCGACTCGCTTGACCTGAACGTCAAACGGCGGATACTCGTGGTCAACAAGATCGGTATTCCCGGAGTGCCCGTTCCTGATTTGAACGATGCGTCCGGCATACATGGTATTGACCGGGTGGTGCAGGTCCCGTTCGACACGGACCTCGCAACACGCTGCGGACAAGGCGAACCTGTAGATTCCCAGGCCGGCGACTCATCCGTCAAACCAATAGCCGATATCGCCGCGTTGGCGTTGGGGCGCCCTGCCCCGTCGGCAGGACCCGAATAATCCACAAACACCAGAGATATGGAATTAAGATAGGAGCAGATTCAAATGGGTATTCCTGATGTAGCAGAGAAATGGGGCTCCGCGATTAACACCGTGGTGATCGGCGCGACGAGCGACGACGGCGGAACCAGAGGCTCGACAGTAACGCTGGGCGGAGCCTCGGCGCTACCGTTCCTGGCGTTCGAGGGCTCGACCGGGCAGAAACCCGCGATAGCCGTGGAAATCTGGGACGCAGATTCCGAAACATGGCCCGACGCGCTCAAAGAAGCCTACGGCGATGCGATGAATTCACCGGCGGACTGGGCGAAAAAAGCCGTCGAGTTCGGCGCGGATCTCATCTGTCTTCGCCTCGTCGGCGCGCATCCGGACAGCGGAGATCACTCCGCCGAACAGTGCGCACAAACCGTCAAAGACGTTCTCGCTGCGGTCGACGTGCCTTTGGCTATCTGGGGATGCGGAATCGACGAGAAGGATAACGAGATTCTCCCGGCGGTATCTGCCGCCGCAAAAGGCGAGAACTGCCTGATCGGTACGGCACGCGAGAAAAACTACCGCACGCTGGTGGCGGTGTGCCTCGCCGACAACCACAAGCTCATCGCCGAGAGCCCCCTGGACATTAACATCGCCAAGCAGGTCAATATCCTCTGCTCCGACGCCGGATTCGACCTCAAGAACATCGTGATGTTCCCGACGACCGCGGCGCTGGGTTACGGTGTCGAATACGTCTACAGTATCCAGGAACGAGGACGCCTCGCCGGACTTAGCGGCGACAAGCTCCTGGCCCAACCGGTACTCTGCGATGTCGGCTTCGAAGCCTGGCGCGCAAAAGAGGCCCGAGCTCCGCAGTTCGATTGCGTCACGGACGAAACCCGCAACGAGTGGGGCGTAATGTGGGAAGCGGGAACCGCAACGGTGCTTCTGCAGGCCGGGGCCGAAGTACTTACGATGCGCCATCCCCAGGCAATCGAATACGTAAGAAAAACAATAGACAGACTAACGCCCGCGGCTGAATAAAAGAAAGGACTTAATCAATATGTACGTAATAGGTGAACGCATCAACGGGATGTTCCAGGACGTAAAGCAGGCTCTCCTGGACAAGAACCCCGAAGTAATCAAGGACCTTGCCACGCGCCAGATGGCCGCCGGCGCGACCGCGCTGGACGTGAATGTCGGTCCCGCCGTCAGCGACGCGAAGGGCGCGATGCTCTGGCTGGTCGAGGCGATTCGCGAGGTATCCGATGCCCCGGTGGTGATAGATACCGCCAAGTGGGACGTGATGTCCGAAGTGATTCCCCAGGTGCCCGGTAAGAAAATTCTCAACTCATCCAAAGCCGACTTCGACATCGCCTCGCAGTACGTGGGACTCGCCGCCGAAAACGGCGCCGGTCTGATCGGACTTACCATCGACGCAGACGGCGTACCGGGCAATGTCGACAAGCGGATCGAACTCGGAGCCCAGCTTATCACCATCGCGATGGAGGGCGGGATCGAGATGAACGACCTGTTCATCGACCCGATCATCCTTCCGGTAAACGTCGCGCCAAAAAATCCGGGGCACTGCATGGAGGCGATAGCGCAACTCAAGAGCTTCGCCGATCCGGCGCCCCACCTGGTGCTCGGGCTGTCGAACGTCTCGCAGCGATGCAGCAATCGCAGCTTGATTAACCGCACGTATTTATCGATGTGCGTTGCTATGGGACTCGATGCGGCGATCATGGATCCGCTCGACACCGACTTGATGGACGCCGGTATTACCGCCGAACTGCTCCTGGAAAAAATGATCTACTGCGATTCTTACCTTCAGGCAGCGAAACATTAACCAGTGATCAGTCATCAGTAAGCAGTAACGACGAACGTCAACACCAACGGCGCGCGGATGAACGTATTTGCTGTCGCGCATCAAACCGCTTGCGGTGTCGCGCGTCGTTAGTCGTTGACTGATCACCGATAACTGAACACCGCATTAGCGGTGCATCACGCCTATAATGTAACATGCTGAATAAGTGTCCAGGCAGTGCGACTAACAAATCGCTGGATTCGACGATCGTCAAGTGCGCCTCGTGCGGGGTTGACGTCGAGTTGTTCAGCGATGAACCCAAACGCCGGTGCCATTGCGGTAACATCGTGCGCCGCGACACCACTCCTCGATGCGCCGACTGGTGTCCGGCGGCCGCCCAATGCCTCGGCGAAGCCGCCGACGCCAGGTCATTTGAGAAGCGACGGGATGAGATCAGGAGCAATCCGGTGGCAAAAGAATGCCTCGCCCGCATCGCCGCACTCATCGAGAAAAAGAAGAGTGGATAGTTCCGGCCGCCACATTCCCCCGCCCCAGGCCCATTATCGTATCGCCGCAGACAAAGCGGTAGAAACGCTCAAGGACCAATCGTCCGAGCAACTCGAATGGCTCGGCGCCAAAACGGACGGAGACCTGTGGACGTTGGAGGTGCTGGGCGAGAAGCTGGTGGCGGATATTCGAACCGGATCGGTGGGGACCTCCCAAGGCGAAGAAGTCCGCGAGACCTGGCAGGTCCTGGTGCTGCACTATCTCTCGATTCCCTCGCGCCCGACTTTCGGGGAACTCAAACTGACTTTCGCCGAGATACCGGGCGCCATAACGTACGACAAGGTCTATCAGGGACGCGTTATCGGGCGATTATGCCACACCGCCGCGCGCGATCTGGAAACGCTTTCCGCGGCGGCGGCATCACTCGGCGGGCAGGATGCAGACGGCGGCGATAGGGCGTTCGAGTTCCGAATATTCCCGCAACTGAACCTCAAACTCATATGGTACGCTGCGGATGATGAGTTCCCGCCGTCGTCGACAATACTGCTCCCCGAGAACATCTTCCCCGCTCTGAGCATAGAAGACATTGTAGTCCTCTCAGAACAACTCGTCGCCAACCTGGGCGGTAAGGGATTCTGCCCCTGATACGAAGGCGCTATTCGTCGGCTTCGGTCTCCTCGTCCATCACTGCTTCTGCGACAACCATGCCCCTGGGCCCGCCGTGCCTGCCCGTTGACCAGTCTCGCGGGGGAGAAACATCTGTCAGCTCGTCGAGGCGTCCGAGTTTCTCCATGCGTTCTACGATCTTCGCCCAGGCGCAATCCAGATCGGGATTGACTTCGCATTTCCCATCCTGCGTTCCGCCGCACGGGCCGTTCATCAGCGATTTGGAACATCTGGCGATCGGACAGATTCCGCCGGTCTGCTCGAGCATGCAACTTCCGCAGGCGGCGCATCGTTCGGCCCACTCGCCGGGGCGAATGTTCGCCGCGAGGCATTTCGTGTCCATTGCCGGAAGGGTGATGCAATCGCCAAGCAGTTCGGTCATGTAGTTGACGCCGACACCGCACGCCATCGACAGCAGCACGTCGGCTTCAGCGGCCTGCTTGCGAATCTCCTCGACGTATTCAGCGTCGCACTGCCGGGTAATAGTACACTCGGTGAAGGTATGATTTCCTTCCTCGATGTTGTCCTTGAGCCTCAACTGCTCGGCGAGGACCTCGACCGATCGCTCACCGCCGGTGAGGCAGACGGTGACGCATCCACCGCATCCGACGATAAGGACTTTGTCGAACTGCTCGAGCATCGCGTAGATTTCATCGATAGGTTTGCGTTCGGCTATAATCATGGAAGCATCTCCGTTATTCTCATGCTCGCCTTACGGGCGTTGGCCCGAGGCCCTTGATACGGTCGGTCATTTCTGTGGCGACTTCGGCGAATCGCGCGCCCATGGCGGCCGAAAGCTGGAACATCTCCAGGCGTTCGGGTTCGATACCGATTTCAGCCAGCAGTCTCTTGGCCTCCGGTACGCGACGTTTCGCGTGGGCGTTTCCGAGGATGAAGTGGCAGTCGCCGTCGAGGCAACCGACCACATACACGCCGTCGGCGCCGGAGGTAAAAGCTTTCAGCATCATCGGAATATCTATTCTACCGCTGCACGGCAGGCGGACTATGCGTACGTTTGGCGGATACTGCATGCGGGATGCGCCGGCGGTATCGGCGGCGGTGTAGGCACAGTAGTGGCAGCAGAACGCCACGATTTTCGGTACGAATTCATCGGACGATTGTGTCATTCTGCGGTCTCCCGGTTCGCCGGACATGCCTGGGCGACAAACAGGCCCTCGACCGCCGCGGATATCTGCTTATCGGTGAAGTACTGCAATTTGATCGCCCCGCCCGGACATTGCGCCGCACACGAACCGCACCCCTGGCAGGCGGTCGGTTCGATGTTCGCGACGTCGTCCTGCATACGCGGTACGCCGTAGGGGCACACTCGCACGCACGTAAGACATGCTGCGCACCGATCGGTATCGACCGCCGCCACTGCGCCGCCGGCGGTCAGGACGTCTCTCGACAGAATCGCCGCCGCCCGTCCCGATGCGGCCAGGGCCTGCACGATCGTCTCGTTGATAAACTTCGGACCGTGGGCAAGACCGGCGAGGAACACGCCTTCGCAGGCAAAATCCACCGGGCGAAGTTTTACGTGGGCCTCGAGGTAAAAACCGTCCAGCGTCCTGGGAACGCGAAGGACCTTCGCCAGTTCCTCGTGCGTATCGGGCGTTATCACCGCCGCCGAAAGCGCCACGACATCGGTCTCGAAGGTCAACTCTTTGGCGATGTTCAGATCGATCAGCTTGACCGTCCCGTCGGGCAGGATCTCGGGCTTGTTATCGTCGTCGTAGCGGACGAACGCCACGCCCAGGCGGCGGGCTTCGAGATAATATTTCTCCATGGTCCCGAACGTGCGGACATCCTTGTACGCGACCACGACGCGACAAGCGGGGTTGATCCGCTTGATTTCGAGTGCGTTCTTCACCGCCTCCCCGCAGCAGATGCGGCTGCAATAGGGTCTCTCGTCATTGCGGCATCCGACGCACTGGATCATCACCACGGAATTCAGCGAGGCGCCCTGTCCTTGTCCCAGACGCCGCTCCAACTCCCGCTGCGTAATTACTTTCGGGCAGGATCCGCAGCCATACTCGTCGGGCTGATACATCTCCCCGCCGACAGCGACAACCGTCACGCCGTGGCGAACGGTTTTTCGCTCGCCATTGACCGAGGCGATCGTCGACTCGAAATTGCCAATCGATCCGTTGTTCTCAAACACCGTGCTGTTCAGGTGTACGGTGATGAGTTGATCGTCCCGCATACGTTTGGTAAGCCTCACCGCCAGTTCGGGAACGTTCATACCTTCGAGCGTGGTTCGCACGTGCTGCATTTGTCCGCCCAGCGCGTCGGCCTGCTCGACCAGGTGAACTTCGAAGCCCTGCCCCGCAAGATTTCCGGCTGCGACCATGCCCGCCAGTCCACCGCCGACAACCAACGCCGAATGTTCAACAGGTTGGGTGTGTTCAACCAGCGGTTCGAGGCATCGTGCCTTACCGATCGCCGAGGCCATCAGGTCGCGGGCCTTATCGAGCGCTTCGGCCGGTTGGGAACCATGCACCCATGTACACTGATCGCGTATATTGGCCATTTCGAACAGGTACTTGTTCAGACCGACCTCCATCAGCGCCTGTTGGAAAATCGCCGCGTGCGTTCTATAGGTGCAGGAGGCGACGACTATGCGGTTAAGATTCTCCCGCTGGATCACCTCTCGAATAGCCGCCAAACCGTCCGGCGCACAGGTGTACAGATTCGATTCGGCGAAGACCACGTCCGGAAGGGATTTGGCGACTTCAACGAGGTCGTCTACATCGACCACACCGGCGATGTTGTTCCCGCAATGGCAGACGAAGACTCCTATCCGCGGCGGTTCGGACGAAACGTCCCGCTCGGGCGGATACTCCAGCGTCGTGACGGAGTCGAATCTCGACTCGCACAAATCCCGCCCGATGGTGGCGGCCGCCGCGGATGCTTCGGTTACCGAATCGGGGATATCTTTGGGTCCGGCGGTGGTACCGCATACCGTTACTCCGCGGCGGGAGGTGGAAACGGGGCTGCCCGATCCGCCAACGATGAATCCGTATTCGTCGAGTTCGACGCCGAGTACCCCGGCGACGTCGGTCGCGTCGGAGTGGCATTCCAGACCGGTCGACAGGACCACCATGTCGAATGTCTCATTGATGTTCTGTCCGTCCGGGCAGGCGTAGTCGACACTCAGACCGCCGGTGTCGAAGTTCTGGCGGACGGCGCTGACCATGGAGCGGACGTACCGTACGCCGAGGTCTTGGGCACGATTGTAGTAGTCCTCGTAACCCTTGCCGTGAGCCCGCATGTCGATCATGAATATTGTGGTTTCGGAGCCTTCGGCGTGCTCCATGGCGATCATGGCGGCCTTGGTGGCGTACATACAGCAGACACCGCTGCAGTATTCATTACCAGCGTCGGTAGAATCCCTCGAACCGACGCACTGGATGAACGCTATGCGGTGGGCCTCCTTACCGTCACTGGGGCGGAGCACCTGCCCGCCGGTCGGGCCCGATGCGCTCAGCAACCGCTCGAATTGAAGCGACGTTACGACATTGGGATACCGCCCGTAACCGAATTCCCCGCGCCTCGTCGGATCGTACATCTTGTGTCCGGGAGCGACGATCACACCGCCGATTTCGATGGTGCGTTCGGTCACGGTCTGGTCGAAGTCGACCGCGCCGGCTTCGCATACGCGCTCGCACTGGCGACAGTCGCTGCAAAGACCGCACTGCAGGCATCGTTCTGCTTCGGCCAGAGCAGTCGCCTCGTCCATCGGCAGATCGACTTCATCAAATCCCGCCAACCGTTGGGCGATGGGCAGTGACGGGTGGTTTTCTCGCGGACGCCGGAAGCTCGAGGGCCTGAGACTGGCGCAATCAACGGGAGGCAGTTCGAGTGCGGCTTTTTCGCTCTGTCCGGTTTCGAGCGATCGGCCGGCAAGGTAGTTGTCGATGCTGATCGCGGCGCGGCGGCCTTGGGCCATCGACCTGGTTACCGTGTCGGGACCGGTAACCGCGTCGCCCGCGGCGAAAACGCCGGGTTGGGAGGCCTCGAGACTATGCTCGTCGGCGACGGGGCGCCCCCATTTCAACTCGACCGCATCGCCAATGGCGTCGGTGTCGACCTGCTGTCCGATGGCGGGGACTATCGTATCGGCGGCGACCTGGAATTCGGTTCCGGGTATAGGTACGGGGCGTCTCCTGCCGGAATCGTCAGGCTCGCCGAGTTCCATGCGAATGCACTCGATACCGTTGGCGTTGCCTGAATCGTCGGTCAGAACGCGAACGGGCGCCACGAGTATCTCGATCTTCACGCCTTCGTGGCGAGCTTCGGCGATTTCGTCGGGTAGTGCGGGCATTTCGACTTCGCTGCGTCGGTAGAGGATCGTGACCTCTTGTCCGCCGAGCCGCCGCGCGGTCCGCGCGACGTCGACCGCCACATTACCACCGCCGATAACCGCCACTTTCGCCCCGATCTCCACAGACTCGCCAAGGTTGACCGCCCGCAGGAAGTTCATACCGTCCAACACACCGGGAGCATCTTCGCCGGGCACGTCGAGTTTTCGTACGACGTGGGCGCCAATCGCGACGAGTACGGTGTCGAACCCGTCGTCTTTGAGTTGTGCGATCGTGAAGTCTCGCCCGAGCGCCTGCCCGCAGCGAATCTCGACGCCCATATCGCGAATTGCCTGGATGTCGGCTTCCAGCGCGTCGGGCGGAAGGCGGAAGTCCGGTATGCCCACCCGCAACATTCCGCCGGCAACGGGCAGCGACTCGAAGATCACCACCTCGTGGCCTCCCCTGGAAAGGTCATCGGCTGCGGTAAGTCCCGCCGGACCGGCGCCTATTATCGCGACCCGCTTTCCGCTGGGATCGGCTTTCTTGCGCCCGATGCGTTCGTCGCCGGCATCGAGTTTCGCCTGCAGTTCGGCGTCGGGCGGGTTGTCTTTGCAGTATTGCACGAGGAACCGCTTGAGCGCCATGATCGAAATGGGATCGTCGTATGCGGACCGCCCGCAACTGCACTCGCACGGTCGATGGCAGACGCGGGAGCAGATCGACGGTAGCGGGTTGGTCTCGTGCAGCATCCGAAGCGCTTCGTGATAACGCCCCGCACGGATCAGCGCGATATAGCCCTGCGGATTCGTGCCAAGCGGGCATGACTTCATGCATCGAGGGCGTTGATCGCGCTGGATAACAAACGTGTTCGGTACGGCCTGGGGATAGAGGCGGTGGATTACCGTTCGCCCGTTGAGACCCTGATTAAACTCATTGTCGAGTACTACCGGGCAGACTTCGGCGCAGTCTCCGCAGCCGGTACACTTGTCGTTGTCCACGAAACGCGGTTTTACGCGAACTTTCGCGGTGAAGTTACCGGCGGCGCCTTCGAGGCCGATCAGATCGGCCTGTGTAATCAGTTCGATATTTTTGTCCTGCGCGACGCTGACCAGTCGCGGGCTCATCGTACACATGGAGCAGTCGTTCGTCGGGAAGGTTTTGTCGAGCATGGCCATATGTCCGCCCAGCGCGCTGTCGCGGGACAGGAGATAGACCTTGTATCCGGCGTCGCTGAGATCCAGAGAGGCCTGAATGCCCGCGATACCGCCACCGACGACGAGTACCGAACCCACGGGTTTTGCCTGGTTGTCCTGGGCAGCTTCAATCATCGACAATTCCTCACAACCGGCGCCGGGCTGGTCAGATGCCCTTTGAACCATTTGGCGGTGCCTTCAAGCCCCATCGCCAGGGCAAGCAACTCGGTGAAGTAGAACACGGGCATCGAGAAATCCTTGCCCAGTTCGGACCCGACATCCTTCTGGAAGGCATCGAGATTCATGTGGCATAGCGGGCAGGCGGTGACGATAGCGTTGGCCCCGCGCCCGATTGCGTCTTCAAAAATGCGGGCCATCAGCTTCATCGCGGATTTCTTCCTGGTCAGCGACGTGCTTCCGCCGCAACAGTCGGTCTTGTACGACCAGTCAACGGTTTTCGCCCCGCAGAGCTTCATCATCTTGTCCATCAACTGCGGATTCTCGCGGTCGTCAACGTCCGTGTAGCTCCCGGGGCGAACCAGCAGGCATCCGTAGTAGCAGGCAAGAACCATATCGTCCAGGGGGTTTGAAACCTTGGATGAAACAGCCTCCAGCATCTCATCGGTCGACAGAACGCTCAGCAGGTGATAGACGTCCACGGACTCCGGACGTGCCTGCTCGAAACCGGGCTCGGAGAAGTCTTCGGGGTGCGTGGCGAGATGATCCTTGCTGTACGCCATATTGTTGTAGCACGCCGCACAAGCCACCAGCACGTCGCAACCCTGCTTGGCGCCCAAAGCCAGATTGCGTCCGGCTAGTCGAACCGACAGACCGAGATCAATACCGCGTGCGGCGGTCGCGCCACAGCAGTTCCAGTCTTCGAGGATCTCGGCGGGGCGACCGACGGCATCGAGAACCGCCAGCGTCGAGTGTCCATATTCGCTACCGGTACCATCCAGCGAACATCCCGGGAAAAAAGCAAGTTTCTTCGAAGCCATTACTTGTCCTCCGGGGTCTTGGGATGATCCTCGAACAGACGGGCCACGGATGCCCTGTCTTTGACGCCCTTCATGAACAGTTTCATTTTACCGGCCTTGAACATCTTCAGGCCCATCCGCCAGTCTTTGAAAAGCCCGCCGGCTTTGAATTTGAATTTGGCGGCCATCAGACCGTCGTTAACCCGACCTTTGCGTTTGATCATGCCCAGCATAATGTCGTCGAATAGCGGAACATTGCCCGCCTTGTCGAGTTGCCCGCGCTCGATCGCTTCCTCGCGTATTCGCGAAAAAGCGCTGGGAATGTCAACGTTGTTGGGGCATCTGGACAGGCATGTCTGGCACCCGATGCAGATCCACGGGCTCTCGGCGTCCAGAAGCTGCCCGATTTCACCAAGCTGCAGTAATCTCATGGCCTGGTGGGGCTTGATGTCCATTTCGTCAGCCACCGGACAACCGGAAGTACACTTTGCACACGAGAAGCACTGTGCGTAACACAGTTCGTCGTCGATCTTGATTGTGGGATTGTCGCTCATTGGTCTTCCTGCGGACTCTCGTCTGTGCCCATGTCAGGTCGCGGTAGCAGCCCTGCGCCTTGGACTACTTCGGGGACGACCTCCTCCCACTCGATTCCCTGGATATGAACGCCTCGCACGCCGGGGATCTCGCGGGCCTGGGCGATCAGTTCTATCGCCACCTTTTTGCCCATTTCCGCGGACTCGGCGCGGGCCTGGGCCTTCTCGTCATCGGGCATGTCCTTCTTGATTGCCGGGAAACGCTTGATCATTTCGTCCGGAACGCTGACACCGGCGACGAATTTGTTCATGTATCGTAGCATACCGGCGGCCTTGGGGACAATAATGCCCATGAGGATCGCCGTCTTCTCGTGCAACCCGCGGTTGCACACATCTTTCATGGTGGCGGCGAACTGCTCGATATCGTATACGCCCTGAGTCTGTATGAAGTCGGCGCCGGCGGCGGCTTTCTTCGCCAGGCGGGTAACGCGGAACTGCACCGGATCGCCCATAGGCGTCCATGCGGCGCCGATGAACAACTTGGGCGGAATAGCTATCGGGTCTCCGCCCTGCTGGACGCCCTCGTCGCGCATGATCTTGAGGATATTGACCAGTTGGATCGAATCGATGTCGTAGACGTTCTTCGCTCCGGGATGCCCCTTGAGCCTGCCCGCGGCGCCAAACGACTGGTGATCGCCGGCGATGCAGAGGCAATTCTTCATGCCCAGCGCCGCGGCGCCAAGTATGTCGGCCTGGATCGCGATCCGATTGCGATCGCGTGTGGTCATCTGCATCACGGGCTCGGCGCCCTGGGCGAGTACGATCGTGGCGCTGGCGATGGAGGACATTCGCACGACGGCGGTCTGGTTGTCGGTTATGTTGACCGCGTCGACCGATCCCTTGAGAATGTCAGCCTTCTCGCGAACCGCCTGGGCGTCGCAACTCATCGGCGGTCCGAGTTCGCCGGTCACCGCGAAGTGGCCCGCCGCCAGCACTCTTTCCAGATTAGAACCTGATTTCATAGAAACTCCTCGGGTACTTCAGTCGTCGTCCACTGATTACACCTGGGCGGACCGAACCATACCGCAACCGTTAATGGGGTCACCATAACGCATAGTCCGACCCCGCCCCTGTGAAATGATAGCAGACTGGAGGGTGCATATCAATTGCATAAACGCAGTCAAATCTGCCCGCGAAAACTATTTTCCGCGTTACCGGATAGGGATTCAGACCACTGTTACCATAGAAGCGGTCTTGCGTAACCCGCTCTGAGAAAAATCGCCGTAACTATTTAGGAGAACTCAAGATGAAACGCCACTGGATCACGTCGTTCGTAACAGTCTTTGTGTTGGCTTTGCTGGCGGGGACGCTTGTCGCCGCGGAAACCAGGGATCGTCCCAAGCGCGGCGACAAACCCGGTGCCCGGAAACGAACAGATCGGCGCCGCGGCGGGCGCGGACGAATGCCCGACATCGGTCTGACCGACGAGCAGAAGAAAGAGGTCGCGGGGATCCGCAAGACGGCGATGGCTGCGGCTAAGGACGCCGAGGGCAAAGATCGCAGAGCGATTATGGAGAAGATGCGGAAAGACATCCACGGCGTCTTCACCAAAGAACAGCTTGAGAAGCTCAAGAAGATGCGCGAAAAGGGCGGACCGGGCGGGCGAGGCAGGCCTGACCTGGGTCTGACTGACGAGCAGAAGGAGAAGATGGCGGCCATTCGTAAAGGCGTGAAGGAAAAGATGAAGGACGCCAAACCTGAAGAGCGCAAAGCAATCTTAGAGCAGATGAAGAAGGATATCGCGGCGATCCTGACCGAGGAGCAACTCGAAAAACTCAAGAAAGCCCGCCAGGGCGGACAGCATGGCCGCAGACTGCCCGACATCGGATTGACCGACGATCAGAAAAGCCAGGTCGAGACCATTCGCAAGAAGGCGATGGCCGCAGCCAAAGACGCCAAGGGCGCAGATCGCAAAGCTATTTTCGAGAAGATGAAGAAAGACATCCACGCTCTGTTCACCGAAGAGCAGCTCGAAAAACTCAAGAAGGCCCACCGGGGCGGACCGCGCCGCGGCGATAGGGGAAAAGGGCGCGGTGACAGGAAGGGACGCAAGGGCGGTGGAGATCGTCCGGACAGGAAACGCCCGGGCAGGAAACGTCCTGACAGTGAATGACGGTAGCCAAACGCGGAAATCGCGTTGATGGCGGTCGAAATGACAACCGAATACACCCAACCGGGCCGTCAGGCTCGGACGACGGCGACACCGGCAAGCTGCGATAGCAAAACTCGCAAGCTTGCCCGTGTCGTCGTGCAATTACATCGCGAGCGGAGAGCATGCCCCCAGATGGGCATGCAGTCCGCGGTAGATATAGAGTATGATACTGGCGTGGAAGACACCGATTGGCGCGACATCCAAGCCTCTCTCGCCGGCGATGAGGAGTCTTACGAACGGTTGGTGCGACGGTACGAACCGCAGATCGCCGCGATGATGTGGCGTTTCAGCAGGCGCCCGGACCAGTGCGAAGAGCTTATGCAGGACGTGTTCGTACAGGCGTATTTCAGCCTGCCGAACTTTCGCGGTGACGGTCCGTTCGTCCACTGGCTCAAACGGATCGGTACGCGGGTCGGTTATCGTTTCTGGAAGCAGCAGGGGCGCAAGAACAAGCCCCAGCCGCTCGGCGATATCGATCCTGCCGCCGAGGTCCCGGAGACCATGGACCCCTCGACGGCATCGGAGATCGTCGAGGCGCTGCTGAGCGAACTGAAACCGCCCGAGCGCCTGGTCCTGACGCTACAGTATTTCGATGGATGCAGCATGAAGGAAATCGCCGATAGGATGGGCTGGAACGAAGCAATGGTAAAAATGCGGGCCTACCGCGCAAGGAATAAACTCCGGGCAATCGCCCGGCGCAGAGGCCTGGTGGAGAAACTCCAATGGACGAATTAGAAGCTATCGAAAAACTCGTCGCACGGGCGCGGCAGGAAACCCCTGCCGCAAACAGCATCGCCGACGGAATACTAACGCGACTGCACCATTCGCCGCCGTCCCGCATCGCAGGGCTTTCCGTTTTTGCTGTCGTTTCGGCGGTGGCCGCGACAATCGCCATGGCGATTGGAGCCTACTTGTGGTTCGCTTCGCCCGATCCCTTGACCGAGCTTTACGCTCCTTTGCAGGTGGGACTGTTATGGTAAATACAAACGAAAAACAAGAGACCGTTCGCAGACCGATTGTATCCTTGCGCCGAAGGCAGATGTGGGGGACGCTGCTGCTCAGCGCCGCTATCCTGATCAGCGGTATTGGAATCGGTTTCGGTTCGACGTTGGGGTATCTGAGCGGTTCAAAGGACGTCGCGGAAACCACCGAAACAGAGCCGGAGCAACCAACCAAGGTCGCGATACAATTCAGCGAGAAAGTATCCAAAATGGTCGGTCTGGACGAGCCGCAGAAAGGCAAGATCAAAGAGATCATGGGCAAACGCTTCAAGGCCATGCACGAGGTCCGCAAGAAGGCTATGGAAGAGATGGTGGCGATACACCGCGAAATCAGCGAGGACATGCGTGGCGTAATGACACCGGATCAGTTCAAACGCTGGGAAAAGCACAACGAGGAAGCGCGCAAACGTTCGAGATTCCGCCATCACCGCTGGGGGCGAGGACCGCAGCGAGGCGATCGTGACGGGCGCGGAAAGCATGGCGGTCGCGGCTGGCCCTATGGACAGAGCAGAAGCCGCCCCAGCGGAATGTTTGATATGTTTAAGCGATTGGATAAGGACAACAACGGCGAGTTGACGAAAGATGAAATCGAGAAGATTCGCGGACCATTCCAACAATTTATAAAGAAGGCCGACGTCAACGGGGACGGCAAGGTGGATCGGAAGGAATACGACACCCAACTCCGCCGTCATCGCCCGTCGTCGTGGCCCGGAAGAACCCGCAAATCGCGCGACCGCAAGGAGCGGAGCCCATCGTCAGCCCCCGCACAGGATCTGTCGATGCTCTAACTCCTGCCGATCGACATGGGGGGGGAATCGCCGCCCGATCTATCGTGCGCAGGACGGGGGAGTATGGTCATCTCTTGCGGTTCGACATCGCTGTGATAGAATCGTTGAAGAGGTGCATACATGCGAAACACGACTGACAGATATCGACCGAAGACTGCCGCGATCGTTGTGGCGGCAGTGCTGGCCTGCACGGGTAGCATTTTCGCCCAGCCGTCCACTAAGAAAGCCGCTGCGGCCGCAAAGGCCCGGCGAACGCCGCTGGTCAAGCTGGTCGAGCGGGTCGCTCCGTCGGTGGTCGATATCACCACAATCAAACCGGTCGGAAACGGTACGGCGGTGATCATCCACGGGACAGGTTCGATCCTGCATGAAACGGGCTACGTCATCACCAACAACCACGTCGTGAGCCACGGGGCTCACAGCCAGGTTACGCTCAGTGATGGCAAGGTCTACCGCTACCGGGTCGTTGCGAAGCTGCCGTACGAGGACCTTGCGCTGATAAAGATCGACGCGAAAAAATCGCTGCGCCCGGTTCGCCTGGGGCGAAGCAACGATCTGATGCTCGGCGAAGACGTGCTGGCGGTGGGCAATTCGCATGGTCTGGGGCACACGGTTACTCCGGGGATCATCAGCGGGTTGAACCGCCCGACCGGTCCGTCGGCGGCCGCCCTCCAGACCGGTATGATCCAAACGAACGCGGCGGTCAATCCGGGCAACTCGGGTGGTCCGCTTTTCAACGCCCTGGGCGAAATGATCGGCGTAATTACGCTCAAGGCCACCGGCGAGAACATCAGCTTCGCTATCGCCGTGGACCGTCTGCGGGAGGTATTCCCCGAGCTGATGTCCATCGAGCAGCGATACGGGTTTGTGCTGGGAATGGAAGTTGACACCCTGGGCAAGACGGTCAAGGTGACGCGGGTCGCCAATGGTTCGCCGGCGCAGACCGCCGGCGTGCGCGTTGGCGACGAGGTCCTCGGCGCCGGGAAGATGACAATACATCAGGGTCTGGACTTCTACCTGTCGCTGATCGCCCAGAAGGTCGGCTCGCAGTTTCCGCTAAAGCTTCGCCGGGGCGCCAAGCGCGTCAACACGATCGCAAGACTGGGCAAATTCATCGTACCTTCACCGGTCATGGTCAAAACCGACGGGCTCAAGAGGGGCGTTCATTCTTCAGTCTATGCGGGTAGTTGGGACAAGCTGCCGGATTTCGACAAGATCAAACCGATCGCAGCAGGCATCTCCAACAAGTTTTCGCATGCGGTCTTTCCACAGCGAAAGGACAACTTCGCCCTCAGGTCAACCGGACTGGTGAAGATTCCCGCCGACGGGCTCTACGTCTTCTATACATCTTCCGACGACGGGTCCCGTCTCTATATCGGCGATAAGCTCGTGGTGGACAATGACGGCCTGCATGGGGTGATGGAGATGGGAGGACTGATCCGACTCAGCAAGGGATTGTATCCCATCACCGTGACGTTCTTCGAGAAGACCGGCGGGGAAGAACTGAAGGTCTTTTTTGAAGGCCCTCGCCTTCCCAAGCAGGAGATTCCGCCTGCGGCGCTGTTTCTCCGACCGCCTGCCAAGGGCCCGGCGTCGCGGCCCGGGACAAACACGAAAACCGCGCGATCGTAAAGACCCGAACCCCCGCAACATCTTTAACGCACAGCGCCTCGGGGCTTTTGCCTGCGTTTCATCAGTAAAGGAAGGCCTCCAGCCAGCAGGATAAGGGTCGCCGGTTCGGGGACGGCGGTAAACGGGGAGTAGTCTACGACCTGGCCAAAGTCCTCGGCGATGTATAAATGGTCCCCCATCATCGCGATGCCCTCCTGGGTAACGCCGGGCAACTCCCACTCGATAAGGAACGTACCGTCGGCTTCCATCGCGCGAAGTTTGTTGTCGCTGTCATAAATCGCATAAAGCACTTCATTGTCCACGTCGTAATGCAGACCGGACAGGTCAGTCCGCCCGGTAACGGGAGTGATCGTCGAGATGGGGATAACCGTGGTGCTGGAAAGACTCGACGCGATCGGCAGCCGGAAGGAATATATCTTCCCGTCATCCTGCAATCCTGCATAGAACAGGCCGCCTTCCGGATCACCTGTGTCGGGAACGAACGTCAGCGCTTCAAGACCGTCGTTGTCGTCTGTACTCGCCATCCATGTCGTCAGATCGAAGGCCCTCGTAACCAAACCCGTTGTGAGATCGAACTCCATGATGCTGTCGGGATGCTCGACGCCTACGTAGACGAAATCGCTACCGGGATCGGCTACACAAACGCCTTCCAGGTCAACCGAGAGGCTCCAGTTCTGCACCATCGTTCCGTCAGCATTCATCCGGGACATCATACCGTTGTCGTCGACGGTGAACAGTTTTCCGAGACCGGTGTGCCAGACAGCACCGCTGGGTTCGTAGCCGGAGAGCAATCCGTCGCCGATATATACCCCGGGCAAAGCGGCGGGAGGAAACGGATCGGCCGCAAAACCGATGGAACTCAACAGGACCAGCACCGACACGCATACCAGCAGATTACCGCGTAACATGAATCACCTCAATTTCCAGGATGCAGGCTCTTGCTATCCGACAGAGGGTGCGCCGTCGACTGACGTTCATGCCCTCATACTGATTCGACCGGCTCAGGTCGAATGTGGCCCGACCGCTCCGACCAGCGGGCCAACTGAACATTATATACAAGAAACGGGATCATCCAAGCATTTTCCGTTTTTGACAAGATTTTCCGGCTGCGGGGACACAACTCGGCCTTACCGGGGATCAGGCCGAAACCCCCTGAGAAAAAGGTCACCCCGGTATGCTGCCAGTGTACAATATCGCTGAACACCTATGATGGAAAGTATCGTAAACAGAAACCTGCAGGTTCTTCTTGAACATCTTACGGATGTACTCGATTCGGATCGTCAGGAGGAAATCGAGAATCGTCACAGACGAGCCCTCAATTGGGAACCCGTGGACCGCTTGCCGGTGATAGTGGCGTTATCATCGCCCCAAGCACTGCGCTTTTCTCCATATCCTCACGGAGAAGTATTCGACAGCCCCGAGAAGATGCTTCTGAACGAACTGGTCTATGCCTTCAATACCAGCGTCGCTTCTCGTGACGTCCTTGGCGACGACCTTCCTTGTACGATCCGGGCCAACTTCGGAACTGTCGTTATCGCGTCGCTTTTCGGGGCTCGTGTCGAGCAGATCGACGACAACCCGCCGTGGATAAGGCACGATGGCGGGGGTGGTACATCCCTCAGGGGTGTCCTGGATCACGATCCGCTGGATTTCTCGCAAGGCTGGTGCCCGCGGGTGGTGGAGATGTGCCAATTCTACCAGAACGTTCTGGCGGAGTATCCCCGGTTGAAGCGGATCATCAAAGTCGTGCTACCGGATCTGCAGGGGCCGTTCGACAATCTCGAGCTTGTCGTCGGGAGCGACCTCTTCGCGGAACTCTGCACCAACGAGGATCTCGTCGGCAAGGCCCTCGATGCGATGGCCACTGCCCAAATCGGCTTTGCGCGACATCTCGAACCGTACCTTAGTGACACATCTGACGGCTTCTCGCACCAGCATGCCACGATGATCGCGGGAAGAATCCTGCTTCGAGACGATTCGGTGATCATGATGTCGCCGGAGATGTATCGAAGCATAGTCGCCCCTCACGATCAGCGTGTCCTGCGAGAGCTGGGCGGAGGAGGAGTCCACACTTGCGGAAGGGCAGACGGTCATTTACCGGCGTTTCTCGAATTGGCTTCCATCCGTTGCCTGGATCTGGGGCAACCGGAATTGAACGACATTGACGGGCTTTACATGCAGTTGAAAGCGCGTCGGATACCCCTTACGCGCGTGAAAGTCTCACGGGACGATCTAACCACCGCCCGGATTATGGGCCGCTTGCCCACCGGCGTCTCTCTTCTCTACGAGACCGATTCAGTTCTCGACGCGAAGGAGACTATGGAAGCCTATTTGCGGGCAACAGAGGAGCGAGTTGCGAGTTAGCCGAAACATCAGGAGCTGAACACGAAGACTACTTCGTCAAAGATGTTGTCCCGTTCATCCGCAAACGCTACCCTACACCCGCCGAGTCGCGCGGACGGTTACTCACCGGGTTCTGCGTATCGGAAAACGGTGCGATTTGGTTGCTGTTGCGTCACCTGGACATGTTCGGAAAGGCGGCCGTTTGGGATACGCGGCTGGACATGAAGAAAGTGCATCCGCCGGACAGTAACGCCCGCGAATTGAATTAAGGGAGTAGTCAGTTGAGAATTCTTCTTTCGTTTCTGTTGCTTTCCGCGTTGACCGCAACGCGCGCTGTCTCAGAGACACTACCCGGTGACCGGCGGCTCGAATCGCACAAGAAGTTGACCGAGCAATCACACCTGCCGTTCCTGCCGAGCAAGACTGCTGCAGGATGGAAGAAGCGGGCGGCGTTTCTTCGGCTTCAGGCCAAGGTGGGACTTGGTCTCTGGCCGATGCCCACCGCCCCCGCCCTCAACGCCGTAGTGCATGGGCGAGTGGAACGCGACGACTACACTGTCGAGAAGGTGTATTTCGAAAGCCTGCCAGGTCATTTCGTTACGGGCAATCTGTATCGCCCGAAATCCGGAAACGGAAAGCCCGGTCCCGCCGTGCTCTGCCCATACGGACATTGGCCCGGCGGACGCTTCAACAGTGCAAGCCGCGGGAATCTGGCTGCACAGCGTAAGAAAGGGCAGGAACGTTACGATCCGTCCGGTCGCTACCCGCTGCAAGCCAGATGCGCGCACCTGGCGAGAATGGGTTGTGTGGTGTTCATGTATGACATGGTCGGATATGCGGATTCCGTGCAGATCCCTCACAAGACCGCGGGCAATCCTCGGCAGTTGACAAACATCGCCGGTCTGCAGACATGGAACTCCATGCGGGCAATGGACTTCCTGGGCGGTCTGGATGATGTGAATCCCAAGCGGATTGCAGTTACCGGGGCCAGTGGAGGTGGAATGCAGACCCTGCTGCTGTTTGCGGTCGACCCGCGTCCGGCGGTGAGCGTTCCGGTCGTGTCGGTGTTTGTGAGCAGAAAGGGGGCCCCTTGCACGTATGGGCCTTATATGCGGATCGATGAGGGGACCATTGCATTAGCGGCGCTGGCGGCGCCGCGGCCGCTCTGCGTTATCAATGCCGGAGGCGATTGGACAAGCAAGTTCATGACGCACGGATATCCGCAGTTGAAAGAACACTACCGCATGCTCGATATCGAAGAGAGATTTGCCGGCAGGCTCTTTGCGAAGAACCCTCACAATTACAATATTCTCAGCCGGGAATACATGTACGCTTTCGTCAAGAAACATCTCAAGCTTGACAGTTCGGCGCCCGTCGCGGAACGGGATTTCAAGCCTTTGACAAAAAAGGAAATGACGGTTTGGGATGACAAACACCCCAGGCCCTCAGGCAAGCAGGTTGGCAAGGACCACCAGCAGGCCGTAACGAACTGGTTCGTTAAGGATGCCGCCAAACAACTCGACGCCATGATCCCTTCAGATCGCGCTTCTCTGGATCGTTACCGCAAAGTTGCAGGCGGGGCTTTGAGCGTTGCGATCGGGCGCCAGTCGCCGGACCCCGCGAAGCTGCGCTTCAGGACGGTATCGAAGAAACAACTCAAGAGAGTTTTAAACACTACGGGGCTGTTGTCGAACGCGGACGCCGGGTCCCAACTGCCTTTCGTTCTGCTCGAGCCGGTCAAGGGTAACAATCAGACTGCACTCTGGGTGCATCCTGAAGGGAAGGCGAGCTTGTTTAAGGATGGGCAAATTCGTCCGTGCATTCGGCGCCTGCTCGATGCGGGATTCACTGTCGCGGGTGTTGACCTGCTGGGTCAGGGCGACTTTCTCAAGGACGGTAAGCCCGTAAAGACCACGCCGCTTATTGAAGGAGAATCGCTGAATTATACCCTGGGCAATCGTCGTCCTCTGTTCTCCGATCGCGTGTTTGACGTAATGACCAGCGTCAGTTTTCTGCGCAATCACAGTCGCGGGAAATCAAAGGTCTTTGTCCTCGGACTCCGCGGCGCCGGTCATTGGGTGGCGGCGGCCTGCGGGCGGGCGGGGGATGACATTGCGGGCGTCGCGATCGATACTGCGGGTTTCCGTTTTGCGGGCCTGAAGGATGCTCAGCACGTCGATTTCCTGCCCGGCGCGGCGAAGTATCACGATTTGCCCGGTATGATGGCGCTTTGCGCGCCGCATAAAATGTGGCTGGCCGGAGAGAAGAACATTCCGGACATTCTTCGGCGAACGTACGCCGCCGCTCGCGGAAAAAAGAGCATCACCCTGTTCGAAGGCAAACAACCGGGCCTTCCCGCGGCAGCGGCAACCTGGGTCGTCAGCGAAGGGGCAAAGTAGGGGAAATCGGGATCTCGGACACGCCTTTGGGGTAAACGTATCTTATACTTCCCTGGGGTATGCAATAAAAGAAAGGTGAACATGAAGTACAAGGTCATTGCAATTATCACATTGGCAGTGTGCGTCGTGGCAGCATGGCGCGATCTGACGGCCAAACCGCCGCCTGTCGAACGCCTACTCGATGCACCTACGTCCTTTCCAGCAAACAGCTTAGCCGGTATTCGGAACGTTGCCCTGCCGTCGGCCAACCTCGCCGGGCTCTGCCAGCGCGGACGCGTGAATGTCTTCACGTTCTATTCCGACAGTTGCCCGGGCTCAGGACAGCTTCGCGGATATATCGGACGTTTCACGAAGATGCGTCCGGACGTCACGTTCCAGATGGTGGATCTCGGTCCGCAATGGCGTCAGAAGGACTGCGACCAGGCCTACGGAATCAAGCTCGGCAGGGTACCGCACGTAATGATCTACGACTCGGGCGGAGGATTGCTGGCCGGCGACACTGACAGCAGCAAAGACGGTCTGGAACTGCTGCTGGAGTGGATGAACAAGGAAGTCGCGGCGCGCGGACCGCGGACATCGACGTGACGCAAGAGATGACCACCCGCCGGGACAAGGCGTCCTGGTATGCAAGTCAAACATAATCCGACGGGGGCGACAATTCCGGGCACTTCGATCTTGTATGGGCTGACCGAAACGTCTACTCTCTTGGAAGGGATAGGCAGATTGCAGCCTGTCCGGCGCGTTGGACACGGAAGTCTGGAACGATGCGAAAGGAAGAGACGCCATGAACATGAACAGATTAGTGTTGGTCGCGATCTTGGCGTTCCTTATGCTCTCTGGGTGCGGATGGCTCGAGAGCGCCGCGGAGCGAGGTGCGGAGAAAGCGGCGGGAAAGAAGATCGACAATAGCTTCAAAGGCGGCGGGGTCGCTGACAAAACCGCACAGGCCTACGCAAAGAACGTCACATTCAAGTTGAAGGCCTCACGCACGAGCAAAGGTAAGGTTACTGTCAGCGGTACCGTTCGCAACAACGGGTCGAAGACGGTGACCTACCTGAAGGCCCACATCTCCCTGCTGAACAAAGACGGCGTGGAGGTCGGCGGGCGTACGGATCTGCTGGCGCACAGTTACCCATTCGGCGATAACAACACCCCGATTTACGCCGGGGGTGCAAAGCTAATCACATGCCCGATCGATAACAGTAATTGGAATGGCGGTAAGATGAGGGTATCGGTCATTGAAATCGCGATCAAGTGATCGCTACAGGCGTTTGGCGTATAGGAAGTAGGCGCCGGCGGACTTGTCCTTTGCGTCCATGAACCAGGTCTGGAGTTTGGCCGGTCCGGCTTTGAGTTTCAGTTTGAACGTTACTTCCCTGGCGCCGGGTGGCACTGCCTGTGCCTGGTCGACCTCGCCGAGTTTGATGCGGGCCTTGGTCACCTTCAGGAACTTCTCGCTGATTGGAGAATCCTGCTCTTTGGGCCAGCGTCGCAGCGTGAATTCATAGGTAGCGTCCCGATCGATATCTACCGCCCAGAATCCGTTTGCGATCGGTCCGAGTCGAATCCGCCGGTGGTTCCAGGTGCTTTGGGCTCCACGCCCGTGCCAGTCGTGGGCGGTCAGGCGCGTCGGGTTCTCCTTGTCCGAGCCAATGATGACAGGCACGAACTCATCGAATCGCTTCGAGACGCTCGTCCACCATTTCTCGTAGGCGGCGCGAAGCTTCTTGAGCACCTCGGGATTCCCGTCGGCGATGTTCTTCTTCTGCCCGCCGTCGGAGGTCATGTCGTAAAGTTCCTTACCGTTAACCAGTCGCCAGCGGTCGGTCATAACGGCTGACTTTCGCCACTTGACGGGATTCTCGAGGCGCTGCGAATCGGTCACCAGCGTACGGGCCGGCCAGTTGGCGCCGTCGCCTTTCAGCAGCGAAACGATACTGGTCCCGTCCAGCGCCACGCCCTTTGGCCCGTCGATACCGCACAATTCAGTCAGGGTGGGCAGGACGTCGAGGTGGGCGGTTAATCGGGCGATGTCCTTTTTGGCTTCGATCCCTCCGGCTGGCCAGCGGATGAAGAACGGTACGCGGTGCCCGCCGTCGTATTCGCTGCCCTTGGTGCCTTTCATCCCGGCGTTGAATCCCGTGATCTTGCCCCCGCCCCTGGGCTTGCGGAACCCGGCGGCCGTCCCGTTGTCCGTGGTGAATATCAGGATCGTGTTGTCGGCGATACCGAGGGCGTCGAGCTTCTTGACGAGCTTGCCCATGTTCTCGTCGATGTTGGTGATCATCCCGTAGAAGTTGGCGTTGGGAACGTTCGGTTTGCCTTCGTACAGATCGCTGTACTTTTTTGCCACGTTGAACGGACCGTGCGGGGCGTTGGTCGACAGGTAGGTGAAGAACGGTTTGCCCGCCTTGGCGCACGATTCGGCGAACTTCATCGCCGCATCGAACCAGATGTCCGTGCAATAGCCCTTGAACTTCACGGGCTTACCGTTGTGCATATAGGTATCGTCGAAGTAATCGTTGCCCCAGTAGTCGGGTGTCTGGCCGACACCGCCGCCACCGTGAGACAGCACTTCGTCGAATCCGCGATATCGCGGGCGAAGCGGGAAATTATCGCCCAGATGCCACTTTCCGCAGAACGACGTACGATATCCACCTGCCCGGAAGACGTCAGCCATCGTGACCTCATCCTTGCGAAGGAGCGATCGCCCCATGATAGTGTGCCACACCCCCGTACGGTTGCAATATCGCCCCGTCATCAGCGACGCTCGCGTGGGCGCGCAGGTCGGCCCGACGTGGTAGTTGGTCAGACGCGTCGACTGCGTGTAGAGCTTGTCGAGGTTCGGCGTCCGGATCACCTTGTTCCCATGGCAGCGAAGATCGCCATAACCCTGATCGTCAGTAATCACGAGTATGACGTTCGGCTTGCCGTGTCGCGCGCCTTTCGCCGTAGCAATTTGCGGAACCGCCAGCGCCGCGGCGCCCAGTCCAATCGCCTTGAGAAAGCTCCTGCGAGTTTGATTCAGTTGGTGCATGTCATTTCCTTTTCGCATCCGGTTTCTTCTTCTTCTTCTTTCGTTTCCCGCGACCTTTCTTCTTGTAGCCCAATTCCGTTTCGAGGCCCTTGTCACCCTGCTGGTCCATCCACGCCTGGAGTTTCTTGCCCATGGCGTCCATTATCGGGCGGTACTTCTTGTCGGCGGCGAGATTGTTCAACTCGTGGGGGTCGTTCACGATATCGTAAAGTTCCTCGGCCGGGCGGTTGAGATATCCATTCACGCGCCTGGCTGCGAACTTGTCGGTCCTGGCTTTGGCGACCCACGATTTCCAGAAGTTCTCCCTGTCCGAAACGATCATCGTGTTGCGGAACGTAGCCGTATGGCGGAGGTTCTTTATGTACTTGTACTTCTCGTCGCGAATCGACCGGACGGGGTATCCGCCCGGTGTGGCTGCGATGATATGGGCTGTGGTGTGCACACCGTATACAAGATCGTTGTGCTTGTCGGTTTTGCCCAGCAGGACCTGCAGGAAGCTCCGCCCGTCGAGACCCGGGACCTCGCCGCCGGCGGCGTCCACCAGCGTCGGCGTGACGTCGACATACTGCACCATAGCCTTGGCGACCGACGCCGCCTTGACGCGTTTGGGCCAGCGGATCACCAGGGCGGTGCGCAGACCAAGTTCGTAGCACGTCCATTTCGCGTACGGCGCCTGCATGCCCTGCTCGCTGGTGTAGATGAAGATCGTGTTATCTTTCGCCGCCGAGTCGTCGACGAGTTTCATGCACTTTCCGATCTCCTCGTCCAGCGATGTGATCTCGGCGTAGTAGCGGCACATGGCCTGGCGGGTCTCGGGCGTGTCGACCATGTAAGGCGGGATGGTGAGCTTCTTTGCATCGTAGGCCGACGCGTCGCCCGCTTTCCAGGGCAGGTGCGGGCTGTGCGACGCGTAGAACAGGCAGTAGGGCTGCTTCGGGTCGCGCGCGATGAATTTCGCGATGTCGCCGGCGGCGACCCTCTCGAACGGGAACGATTCGCGCGGACCGAAGTGCGACTTGCCCACCAGGGCGACGCGATATCCCAGGGCCTTTAGGTGGTGGACGATACTTTTCGTACCGGCCTTAACGCGGCTGTGATTCGGGTAGGCCCCGTTCCGCACCGGGAAGATGCCCGTGTAAAGCTGCTGGCGGGTCGGGGCACACATAGCCGTAGCGGTAAAACACCGCTCAAACCGCATACCCTGTGTCGCGAGGCGATCGATATTGGGCGTTTTGACTTCCTTGTTACCGTAGGCCCCGGAGTCCAGATACGTCTGGTCGTCGGCGATGACGAGCATGATATTGGGCTTGTTCCCGGTCGGCGGTTTGGCGGCGCCTGACGACAGACCCACCGCCCCCGCTACGACACCAATCCCCGCGGCCTTCAGAAAACTGCGTCTGTTCATCTGCGCCGTCACAGCATCGTCCTTTCGTAGTGCAGTCTGCCCTATAGTCAAATAACGCGAAACCTAAGCCTCCAGAGCCTTTCGTAGCGATATGATCAGCGGAGGCAGATCGTCGATAATCGTATCCCACACCCGATTCAGATCGATATCGAAGTATCCATGAATCAGGCGATTTCGCATGGAAACGATATCCGTCCATGGGATATCGGGAAGTTCGCCCCGCCTGTCTGCTGATACTCTGGAAGCGGCCTCCCCAAGAATCTCAACGCACCTGACCAGCGAATGCACTAACATCCTGTCGCGATCCAAATCTCCCCGCGTCCGCCCCTCGATGTAAGAAGCGGCCTCGGTGGCAGATTCCAGCATGTGGCGTAGGCGCGAGAGATCATCAACTGGCATACACGACCTCCGCCGATTTGACGACTTCATCCCGAAAGAAACGGCTCAGGTCGTCCGGAGTTCGCATGTCAGCCTTCCGTCCAAGAATCTTGGAGAGTTCCCTCTCCATTCCGGCCAGGCGAATCAGTCCGACAACGGCGTGCGGATCGAACTCGACCAGGACATCAACATCGCTATCTGAACGAAAATCCTCTCGCAACACCGAACCAAAAAGGGCCAGCCTGCAAATCTGATTTAACCGGCAAAAGTCGGCTATTCGGTCTGAATCAAGTGATATTTCGGCAAGCATTTTCCTGGACCTCGCACGCTCGTAGTATACCGCACACAAAACGACGTTGACAAGCCGGTTCATGGCTCGCATTTGCGGCACGGCCCATTTGGCGTCAAGCCCTGTGAATTGGGCTCAGAAACAGGGCACTCACAATCATCTCTTGTCCTCGGGCAGTGGCGGGATGGTGTTGATCGCCTGCTCGAAGGTCACGTTGTTGCGGTAGTTTGGATGATCCTTGTACTTCTTGTTCCGCCTGCCCCAGTAGCTACCGTAGAACTGGGCGTTCGAGTCTACCCAGGTGGTGATCTTGATCAGTTCGGCCTGGGTGAGCGTGTACTTTTTGGCGTGCTTCTTGATGAGTACTTCCGCTCGCTTGGCGTCGGCGGGGTCGGTGAGTTTGACCTTGCCCGGAGCCAGATACGCCACCAGGAGACTGCTGTGAGAGCCCAGCGTCTTGGGCGCCACTGACTTGACGTTACCGGTCTTGGGATAGTTCTCGCCGATGTACCACAGGAACTTCTTTTTGACCCGTCCGAGATTGCCCTGAGTAAGCTGCTCGTACGAGACGCTGAACAGGTTGGTAGGCTCGCCGGTAAGGACGAGGTTTCCCTTGGGCTTCTTTCCGTCCTTCTTGCTGTGACACTTGATGCAGTGCTTGTCGAGGACGGGCTGGACGTCGACCGGATAGAACAGGGTTCGCCGCCCGGTCTTTTCGCCCGGTTGGGGGCCTGCGATGCTGGCCTTGCGTTTCATCGCTATCGGGACCTTGCCCGCCGCCGCCGGCGCCGAACCGTAGGGTTCGTGACACCCGATGCAGGTTCGCGACTCGCCGGGACGATAGTTGATGTACGTCCGCTGCCTCTGGACTTCCATGTAGTTCTCGTCGAGTGCCTGGAGGAAGATGCTCCGATCGGCCGGTACGAGGAAGTGTGCCGATCCGTCTTTCTCGACGGGTACAACACCCCATTGGGCCTTGGGCGCGTGATGCGCGCCGCGTGAAATAACCGCGTGCTGCTGGTACGCCACATCCCCGCCCCAGAACCGCCTGGACCGCCACGGTCGCGGGATCTGCTCGTTTATCCTGAGGTATTTGATGGTCCCGCGCTTCACGCCGGTCATACCCATGTAGACGTCGGTGACGTTTACGCGGGCGAGTTTCTTTGCGGCAAGTTCCTTGTCGATCGGGCTGACCGGGACCGGCGGGGTCTTGCGGGCCTTCAGCGGGTACGGCTGCCAGCAGGAGATTTTTGGATCGCGGTACAGTTCGGTATCCTTGCCCTTGTCGTCCAGCACGCAGAGGCGCCAGGACTGTTTCTCGTTCCAGGGCACGCCGGCGGGCTTCATGCTCGCCAGGAACAGCTTATCTGAAAGCGGATACGGATCCATGTACAACTTGCCCGCGGTACCGCTGCGATCGCCTTTCCACTTTCCGTTGATCATGAAGTGGAAGCCCCCTTCGGCCCGGATGTCGGAGTCCGGCGTGATATAGGTGTACGCCTCACGCTCGCGGATGTTCTTGTTCGTATCTACAACCATTACGGTGCCCACGCCCGACTGCGGGCAGTGCGGGACGCCGAGGAACGCCACCTTACTGGGCGAGCTGGCTATCTGGCGGGCGTGAATGAACGAGTCGGGAAATCTAATCTCCTGGCCGGCGACTTCGATGGTCGACGTGCCATCGGGGCGCATCGACCAGAGACACTTGACCGAAACGGCGCCCTTGTCAACGTATTCCCACCGCGTATAGAGAATCCGCCCGTCGGACATCACCGACGGCGAGGCCTCGCTGGCGCCGCTGTTGGTGAGCTTCTCCATGTTCTTACCATCCTTGTCCATGCGGTACAGAACGGTGACCACCAGGCGGTCGGGACCGTCGCAGAGAATACCGAACTGGCAGCGCGTAGAGATAAACGCGATACCGCCGTCGGGCAGGTAGCACGGTTGCATGTCTTCGGTGGCGCTCTGGTAGGAATCGAACGACATCGCGTGCCTGCACCAGTTGCGGCCCTTGTGGTTCTTGTACTTCTTCTTGAGCGCCGCTTCGTCTTTCGGCGGGAAGGTAAGTTGACGCAGTCCGGTCCCGTCCACGTTGACTTCGTAGATATAGAAACCGGTATTGGCGTCGGCCTTCCAGTCGAAAACGATTTTCTTGGCGTCGAACGACAGGTCGAACCGCCCGAAAATACCCTTGTTCATCTTCGGGACAATATCGGTGACCTTGCCCGTTTTGACGTCCAGCGTACACAGACCGCCGCCGTAGTACTTGCAGCCGTCAATGAAGTCGGTGTAGTAGTGGCTGGACTGGTACGTGAATCGCTTGACGAACACGAGCTTGTCGAAATCGAAGTTGAAATTGGCCGCAAGAGCTGACGAAGTCAGCGTCATTGCAAGCACCACCGTCAGCAGAACTCTGGACGTCTTCATGAGGCATCTCCTTGGCTGGTTGTCTTAAGGTTCGTGCGTACTGGTTGGAATCCGGAATTATCACCTTCCACGCAATCAAAATCCACTGTTTTTGTGGGCACGCACGGTATCGGGGTTACACTTGTCGCCAATCTTCATACCGCCGTTGGTCCCACCGGCAAGCACATTGCCCGTGACGCGGACGTTGCGACTGTGGTTTACGAACACCGCAGCGGCGCTCGGTTCGATGAACTTGTTGTCTCGGATGACCACCCCGTCGGACGAGTGAATATAAATCGCTGACCCTTCGGGCCTTACAAAAGTATTACCGACCACCTCTATACCGCGATGTACGCCTGGCGGGGCGATCTTCCCGCCCGGAAGTTCGGCGAAAATATCGACCACCGCCCCCCGGCGAGCGGCGCCGTAGTTGCACCCGACGAACTTGTTATCGCGAATCACCAGCCCGCGCACGCCAATCCCTTCGTGCCAGTAGTTCACATCGGAGGCCACGTGGATCGCGGAGCCCGAACAGTTTTCGAAGACGCAGGAATCGACGATCACATCGCGAGTTTGTATCAGCATGCCGCGTGCGCGATTGTCCTTGACCGTACACCGGCGGATTCGGGCCTTCGGGGCGGCGGATGTGTTCCAGACGACATCCCCGGCGCGAGTCCCGGCGTCCAGCGGTTTGGTGAACGCGATGATGAGATCCTTGTTCTTCGGGTCTCTCTGGACGGTCTTGACGGTCCCCGTGCTGCGAGGCGAAAGCGGATTCTCCGGCCCGCCGATTTCGATCGTGTCGCCGGCACGCGGCGGGTGGCCGGGCATGGTATGCCCGCGAACCCTCTTGAGCGTCACGCGCAGCGTATCATCACCCCGGCGCCCGCTGACGATCCAGAAGTGGTTGTGAATGTTGGTCGCGTCATCGCCCATGCCCTCGAAATGGCAGTCTTCCAGCGTGATAGTCCCACGACACGTGTTGAAGTGCGTGGCGTCGGCAGTTGTAGACATCCAACGTTTACCGTCGGGCCCTTTGCGCACCTCCATCCGCCGAACGGTTATGTCCGTAGACAGCGCCGCATAAATGCCCATCCCGCCGAGACTGTAGATCGTCAGATCCTCGAAGAGTACTTTCGAACATCCTCGTAGCGTGAACCCGTTGTATCCGTACGTACTGTGTCGCACGATCACGTGTGCGCCAACGCCAATGCGCCCGCGACACGGTACGCGCATGAGCCCCGAATCGGTCACCAAACTCTGCGTCGTGTTGTCGAGCATGTAGCAGTCGTGTCCGCGGCGGGCCGGACGACCCTTCACCGGATCGTAACCAAACACGCCTTTGACGCTCCTGCCCGCAACGGCGCGGTATCCCCTGGCGGGCTTGATGTCGATACTTCCCCGCCCTGTCGCGACAACTTTCCCACACGTAAACGGGAGCGGGTCGCTGTCCAGAGTGAGTTTGCGAACCGTCAGACCGGAGCAATCGACTATGTGAAAAAACGTGGCCGCATCGTGAGCGACCAGCGTAGCCCCGCCGCCCTCGATGGTCATACCCTTAACGCCCCTGAGCGGGAAATACGCCCCTCGCCCGCGCCGTCCGCGGGTCAGATCGTATCGCCCCTTCGAAAAGACCAACACTGACCCGCCATGTTTGGCGCAGGCGGTTAGCGCCTTGGATATGCCCGGGAGATCATTTGCGCCGTCGTCCGGGCGGGCTCCGTAATCAGCGACATCAAACCGCCGCCCCGACTCGGCCGCCAACACGAGCGACGAAACCGCCAAGGCAACCGTACCCAACGCAATTCGCGATACTGCATGCATTAATCCATTTTCGCGTCTTTCAGCGCAATTGCAATCGGCGGTAGGGCACGGTAACATCCGAAAAAGGAAAATGATATGAGCATACCAGGCAGACGAGGCTTCCTGAAGACCGCGATTATGGGCGCCGCGGCGGTATCTTGCGGTCGATTCGCCCGCGCCGCCAAACCCGCCGGCAAGCCCAACATCATCTTCATCCTCACCGATGACATGGGCTGGGGCGATCCGAAATGCTTCGGGCACCCGTTCATGAAGACCCCCAACATCGATCGTCTCGCCAAAGAAGGGACGATATTCACGCAGTTCTACGTCAACAACCCCGTCTGCTCGCCGAGCCGAACTGCGTTCATGACCGGGCACTTCCCCGCGCGCCATCGCGTGCATCAGCATTTCGCCACGGCTAGACAGAACGCCGCCCGGAACATGCCAAACTGGCTCGACCCCAAGGCGCCAACGGTCACCAGACTGCTGCAGAAGGCCGGTTACGCCACCGGGCATTTCGGTAAATGGCACCTCTCGAGCATGAGCATACCCAACGCGCCACTGCCCGATAAATATGGAATCGACGACTGCGCCACACGCCGTACTCGCCCGAAATGGAGAGGGAAAATTCCATACTACCGCGCCAAATCCACCGGTATCTTTGTCGACGAAACGCTGCGTTTCATTCGGGCAAACAAGGAAATGGGAAAACCGTTCTACGTGAACCTCTGGACGCTCGTGCCCCACGCCACGCTCAAGCCCACGCCCGAGGAACTCAAAGAATACGAGAATCTCGAAGTAGACCCAAAGCAGTTCACCGGATACATGCGAAAGTATCTCGCCAAGGCGCCGAAACTCAACCCGCAGATGAAGGTCTACTGTGCGGCCGTAACGGGAATGGACAAGGCACTGGGGCGACTCTTCGATGAGTTGGAGAAAATGCACCTGGCCGAGAACACGCTTGTTTTCTTCACCAGCGACAACGGGCCCGAAGACTACCACGTGCGAAACGCCTCCAACGCCGGCGCCGGTTCGCCGGGCGTTTTTCGAGGTCGGAAACGCAGCCTTTACGAAGGCGGAGTTCGCACGAGCCTCGTGGTTCGGTGGCCCGGGCGCGTCAAAGCCGCCCGCCGCGATGAACAATCCGTCATAACCGGCGTCGACTGGCTTCCGACCGTATGCAAACTCGCCGGCGTCGACATTGGCGATATAAAGCCCGACGGTGAAGATGTAAGCGACATACTGACAGGAAAGACCCGCCCGCGAAAAAAAGCTATCTTCTGGGAGTGGCGAGGCGGGATCGCCGGAGACCGGACTTATCGCCCGCCGAAACTGGCCGTCCGAGATGGCAAGTGGAAGTTCTTCGTCAATCCCGACGGTAGCGGCGCCGAACTGTACGACATACCCGCCGACGGTGAAGAGAGGACCAATCTCGCGAAAAAGCACCCCGACACGGCCCGGCGTCTCAAAGACAAACTCCTGGCCTGGAAGAAAACGCTTCCGGGATGATCGGCCCGAGCGTCAACTGGTCAGTAGTCCAGCTTGAACTCTCTTTGTTCGATTTCCCAATCGGTCTGTAGCCGCTGAACGCGACGGATCACTCTATCGAGATCATCCAGGGTCCCCCGCGCGTGCATATTGCCGAAAAGGCCCCTGCGATCCACCACCAGAACCGCCTCGCAGTCCGGTTCGCCGAATATCTTCCACGCCCGGCGCTCGGGATCGAGGAAGCGGCTCAGATTATCCAGATATATCGGCTGGAGGTCCGCCTCGGCGATAGCCTCGTCACTGAAGGTCGTCTTTCCTTCGGGCATGGATATTTGTATTACCGCCACGCTGTCGAGTTCGAACCGTTTGGCCAACCGTTCGATGCGGGGGTCGACGAACCCGAGCTTGTCAGCGGGAACCTCGATAAATGTGATAACAAAAAAGGGATTTCCAACGTGTCCGAGCTTCGTAGTCGAGCCGTCGGGGCGGCGGATGGTCACCTCCGACTCAAAGCCCGAATGCAGGAACCCCTGCCTCTTCTTGGTCTCGATAACCACGCCCATACGGTTGTCTTCACCACAACCGATGCCCGCCAGCAACCCGCCGAGAACAACCAGAACCATCGATTTCCGCGTTAGTAGATGCATTGCTCAGTACTCCCATTTTCACGTCTGTGCAATTATACGCCCCGCTCGCGCCGATGGAAGTGAGTAGATGCGGATATCCGCCTTTGCAGCGGGGCGAGTTTAACGCTACACTCATCCGCATCATGAAATACACAACACTGCTTCCGATCGCACTGCTGACCATCGCCCAGGCGCTGTCCGCGGCCAAACCGACCACCGCTCCGGACCCGAAGAAAGCCTCCCCGTTCTTCGCCCTGTGCATGGACACGCACGACGCGAAGAAACGCAACCTCGCCCAACAGGCCGAAATGCTCAAGAAACTCGGCTACGACGGCGCGGGGCATCTGTGGCTCAAGAACATCCCCGAGCGACTCAAAACGCTCGACGCAGCCGGGCTTAAACTGTTCCACATTTACATGCGCGTCAACATCAAGTCCGGGAACAAACGCCCCTACGACCCGAAGTTGGAAAGTGTTGTAAAGCTCCTGAAGGGACGCAAGACGTCGCTGGTGCTGCTGGTCGGCGGGATGAAACCGTCGGACCCCAAAGGCGACCCGCGAGCGGTGGAACTCGTCAACCAGATCGCCGACCTAGCCGCCAAATCGTCCCTGGACGTGATACTCTACCCGCACACCGGCGACTGGCTTCAGAACGTCGGCGACGCGGTCCGCATCGCCAAAAAAGTCGACCGCAAGAACGTGGGAGTAATGTTCAATCTCTGTCACTGGCTCAAAGCCGAACGCGGGAAGAATATGAGAGCCACGTTGAAATCAGCGATGCCCTATCTCAAAGGCGTCAGCATACACGGAGCCGACACCGCCGCCGAAATCAAGGCGGGCAAGGGCAAGTGGATTCAACCGCTCGGCAGCGGTTCGTTCGATGTCTATGAATTGCTGCAATCGCTTGTATATCTGGGCTACAAAGGTCCGGTCGGGCTTCAATGCTACGGGCTTCGCGGCGACGCGAGCGTCCACCTGAAGCGGTCCATGTCCGCCTGGCGGAAGCTGTCTCAGCGTCTGGACAAGTAGTACCTATACTGCAAACCGTTGTCCGCGATGAAGGACAACGCCCATGCGGTGGGCGCTATGTCCGGATGGAGGAAATTAGCGTACCGACGGCTAGGTCTTCATCGATTGTCGACCAGTGTATACCGTACCCTCCGGGCGACAGTTCGGCTTCGGCTCGCTGTTGGGGCGAGGCGGAAGCAAGTTTGGGCGAACAATCCTCCCACCGAATGCGAACATCGGCCCCTGCGACGCTGATGATGAGTTCCTGTTCGGTCGCCTCGATACGCTCGGCTGTTATTGGTTTTGTTGTTGGCATTGCTATCAGCCTCCGAAGTGATTATTCCATTCCTCGACTATGAGGTCAAAATGGTCAAACACTATCTTTCGGATCTCTCTTCGCAGTTGTGGGCTAAGGCCATGCTCCCACGCTTGCTCTATATCATATATGTCGACTTTTAACCATATCTTGCATTCGGCGCCACCCTTGCGAGCGTGGATATGGACCGGCTCGTTACCCTCGTTCGAGTAAAAGAATACTCGCCATCCGCGAACTAAAATTACAGTCGGCATAGCGCGCCTCTCACGTTACAGTACATCTAAAGTTAAGTATAGCAAACATCACCCGAGCAGGCAATGCGCACATGGCCGGTCTGGGGGACACAAACGAAACGTCGCGGCTCCGCCCGAGATAGCCTGCGACCTATTCGACGATCTTGACGAGCCTCAGCATGCTTGGCTTGGGATGGGCGCCTCTTCGCCGGCGGTCGCGGTTGGCCTCCAACGTCTCCCAGCGGAGAATGTACCGCACGCCTGGCGTGTCGCACTTGCCCCGATCGCCGGTTGTCCTTACACCCATGCCCTTGAACGTGGATTCGAGCTTCTTGATCGCCGCGGGCATGGTGCTTCTTATCGGGGGGATCACCTTGACGAGTTTGAGCGTCTTGGCGTCGATCACAAGTCTCCCTCGCCCCTGTTTCGGGTGGCGAAACGGGACGTGAAGCAGCCCGCCCGGCGCCGCGACGGGAGCCCCGACGCCAATCTCGTGTATGATCGAACCGTAGCCTTTGAAGTACCAGCGGTAGTCCCATTTGCTGACCTGATAGGACTTCCACTTGCCCCCTTCGAACCGAGCGATATACACCTGCGTCTTACCGTTGGAGTCGAACTTGTGATAGGAGATCAGAACTCGCTTCTGCGAATCGAAGCCGGCCCGCCCGGCGCCGTTGATAATCCCGCCCTTGACCGGTACGGGGTCCACGATCAGGCCCTTGGTGTCGAGCCTGATGGGCAGTTGGATCGCCCGCCCGGTGATCGTCTCCCACTGCACCAGATCCTTGCTGCGCGCGTATGACACGTCGTGGTTCGTCGCGCAGTCCGGCGTGTTGCGCCAGACCCAGGTCATGTGGAAGTATCCGTCCGGACCGAGGCCCGGACCGATCATGTAGGCGTTCATCTTGCCCCGCCCGTCGGTCAGCGGTCTGTCCAGCAGCTTGCGCCAGGTCTTCGTCTTGCGGTCGTAGATATTGTATATCTCGTTTCCGTTACCGCTGCCGCCGTCGCGGTAGTGGAAGATAAACTCGCCTTTTCCGCCTCGCATGAAGTGCGGATAAGTGCATCGCCGCTCGTTCTTGCCCGTCATCGCTTTGATCCGCTCGAAGCTGGTGATATCCCACGGTTTTGACATCCTGAAATAGATCAGCGGTACGCAATGCATGTTCCCGCTCAGGTGGATATAACCATCATCGTCGAGAGCCATCGTCACGCCGTTATGAGAGTCCCAACCGACCCTGGGGGGCAGGATTTGGTATTTCCACGTCTTCGCATCGAGCGTGCGGAAGGCGACGGTCATGCGGTGCTGCTCATCGTAGTAGGCGACATACTGACGCTGACCGCTCGTCAGCAGGCAGAAGCCAACGGGAAACCCCGCCGGCACGCGGGAGATATCCAGCGATTCAGCGACAACCGGAGCGGCGCCGACGGGGTTGCACGCATACAGGGCGCCGACAAATACCGCCGCAAAAAGTCCCGATTTCATGTCACTTCGCTTTCTTCAGGCAGTGGAGTTTCTTTTCCGTGCGAATCAGCAGCCTTCCGTGGGCGGGAACTATAGTGCTGAAGCAGATGCCCTCATCCAACTGTGAGCGGTGCAGTTCCTTGAACTCATCGCCGGCTTTCAGGACAACGTACGTGCCGCCCTTGGAGATGCAGTATATCTTCCCGTCGGCTCCGGTCGGCGATGCCCGCCAGGGCCCCTTGCCCTTGAACTCGTGCTGCCACTTGACCTTGCCTGTCTTCGGATCGAGACAGGTTATCACCTTCTTCCCCCGGTCGGGCAGGATGTACAGTGACCCTTGATAGACCAGCGGCGAGCAAACGTCGGCCGATGCTTTCTCCGTCCACTTCCACGCGTAATCGGTATGCTTGATCCGCCCTCTACCACCCGGTTTCAGGGCGAACGTCCCTTGCCCGAGCGCCTGGTTGGTGATCACCAGGCCGTCGACGATCACCGGGCAGGAGACGATCCGCTGGAAGACTCCGCGCTTCTTGGTGTACTCCCACCGCCACAGCTCCTTGCCCGTGTCGATGTTGTGCCCGGTAACGTACTCGCCGCCGCACATGATAAGTTCCGCGCCGCCTTTTACTTCGGCGACCATCGGGGTTATGTAGGTGTCTTTGCAGTCGAGTTTCGCGTCGGTGTGACGCTTCTGGGTCCAGAGGGTTTTCCCGTCGACCGCATTGAGACAAAGGATCAGCGAGTCCAGCGGTTTCTTGCCCCATTCTTTCATGCCCTGCGTGTAAGGCCAACCCTCCGCCGTACGCAACAACGGAATGTACAATCGCCCTTTGCGGAGCAGCGGGCTGGCGCTGTAACCGAAACGCACGGCAAACGGGCCGTAGTCTTTGGCGAGCTTGCGCGACCAGAGTATCTTACCGTCGAGATCAGTCGCGTGCAGGTCGCCGGTACCGAACATGAAGTACACGCTCTTACCGTCGCTGGCCGGACTGCACGAGGCAATCGCGCGCGGGGCGGGCTTACCGCTCGACATCACTTTGCTCCAGAGCGTCTTACCGTCTTTCAGGCTGACGCACATCCCCAGAAGATCCTCGCCTTCGGTCTTCCGGGAGGTCAGGAATATCTTGTCGCCGATCACGATCGGCGTCGAACCAGCCGCTCCGGGCAACGTCACTTTCCAGGCGGTGTTCTCGCTCTTGGTGATATCCGTCGGAAGGTTCGTTTCATCGGTCGAACCGTTGAGGTTGGGTCCTCGCCATTGCGCCCAGTCGCCCGCACTGGCCAGAGACGCCGTCACAACGATAGTCGCCAGCAGTCCAATGATCTTTCCGTACTGTCTCATGTGTCAAGTTACCTCTCGTGTCTTGTTGTAGAATTCATTTCCAGCGATCGGCCGGGTCCGCCCAGCCGCACAGATTCAACCACGCCCGGGATGTTTTCGCAAGAGCAAAGAAGGTATTGACGTTCCGCCCCGGCGCAAGTAGAATGTCTCGCCCATCTGAGAAGATGGTTTTGACCAACGCGCCGCTAGCTCAGTTGGCAGAGCAGCTGACTCTTAATCAGCGGG